>JBJORQ010000031.1:0-26093 GCA_046049345.1 Pseudomonadota bacterium
TCAGTTTGAACAGCGTTGCAATCTGTCTATGGTCGCGCTCGAAGCCGTGCCCGAAGAAGCGGCGGCGAGCGAAACAGGCGAAGTCGAATCACACGGCCGCGTGCATTTCAATCATTTGAATCGCGCGGACGAAGCGGTATTGCGCAGCAAAATTGAAAAGCATTTGCGCTATACCAACAGCGCGCGCGCTAAGCAAATTTTACATAATTGGTCGGTGTTCTTGCCTAAATTCGTCAAGGTGATGCCGACTGAATATCGTCGCGCTTTACAAGAAATGGCCGCAACACAAGCTAAACAATTGGAGGCTGCATAATGGGTAAGCCCACAGGTTTCATGGAGTTTGAGCGTCAGGCAGAAGCCAATTTGCCCGTCGCCGAACGCGTTAAAAATTATCAAGAATTTGTGCTGCATCTGTCCGACGACCAAGCTAAAACGCAAGGTGCGCGCTGCATGGATTGCGGCATTCCGTTTTGCACCAGCGGTTGCCCGATTAACAACATCATTCCTGATTGGAACGATTTGGTGTTTCGCGGCGATTGGCAAAACGCGCTGAATGTTTTGCATTCGACCAATAATTTCCCTGAATTTACCGGGCGCGTTTGCCCTGCGCCATGCGAGTCCGCTTGCACGCTGAACATCAATAACGACGCGGTCGGCATCAAGTCGATTGAACACGCGATTATTGATAAAGGTTGGGAAAACGGTTGGGTTGTGCCTCATGTTGCGGTGCAAAAAACGGGTAAAAAAATCGCGATTGTAGGCTCAGGCCCAGCGGGTTTAGCGAGTGCACAACAACTGGCGCGCGCAGGACATGACGTGACCGTGTTTGAAAAAAATAGTCGCATCGGCGGCTTGATGCGCTACGGCATTCCTGATTTCAAAATGGAAAAATTCCACATTGACCGTCGCGTCGCGCAAATGGAAGCGGAAGGCGTGACCTTCGTAACCTCGGTGTTTATTGGCACGGACAGCGACATCGGCGTGAACAATATGGCGACGCAAACCATTTCGCCTGCGCAATTGCAAGCCGATTTCGATGCGGTGATTCTGGCGGGCGGCGCAGAAACGCCACGCGATTTGCCTGTGACGGGTCGCGAGTTGAGCGGTATTTATCCTGCGATGGATTTTTTGCCGCAACAAAATCGCGTCAACGCGGGCGATGTGTTGCCTGAGCAAATCAAAGCTACGGGCAAACACGTTGTGGTGATTGGCGGCGGCGATACGGGCTCGGATTGCGTCGGTACATCGAACCGTCACGGTGCTGCTTCCATCACGCAATTTGAAGTGATGCCGCGTCCGCCTGAGCAAGAAAATAAATCGTTGGTGTGGCCGAATTGGCCGCTGAAAATGCGCACGTCGAGTTCGCATGAAGAAGGCGCAAATCGTGATTGGTCGGTTTCGACTAAAGCGTTTTTAGGCAGCGACGGCAAGGTGGAAAAACTGCTGTGCGTGCGCGTCGAATTCAAGGATGGCAAGATGGTTGAAGTGGCGGGCAGCGAGTTTGAAATCAAAGCTGACTTGGTGTTATTTGCGATGGGTTTTGTCTCACCCGTGCAAAAAATCTTGGACGCATTTAGCGTCGAAAAAGACGCACGCGGCAACATCAAAGCGACGACTGAAGGCGCACGTGCGTACTACACCAGCAAAGCTAAAGTATTCGCCGCAGGCGACATGCGTCGCGGTCAATCATTGATTGTCTGGGCAATTCGCGAAGGTCGCCAATGCGCCCGCGCAGTGGACGAATTCCTGATGGGCAGCTCGCTGTTGCCACGTTAATTTAATTCGGAAAATATAATGAACTTCAAACTTAAAAACGACACTTTTTTGCGCGCGCTGTTGCGTCAACCAACCGAATACACGCCGTTGTGGATGATGCGTCAAGCGGGTCGTTATTTGCCTGAATACCGCGCCACGCGCAAAGAGGCGGGCAGCTTTTTAGGTTTGTGCAAAAATCCTAATTACGCCACCGAAGTGACACTGCAACCACTGGAGCGTTTTCCGTTGGACGCGGCAATTTTGTTCTCGGATATTTTGACCATTCCTGATGCGATGGGTCTGGGTTTGTATTTCTCCGATGGCGAAGGCCCTAAGTTTGAACGCCCTTTACGCACGGCCGCCGACATCATGGCGTTGCGCCCTGCCGACATCGACAAAGACTTGCGTTACGTCACCGACGCGGTCAGCCAAATTCGCGGCGCGTTGAATGGCAGCGTGCCGTTGATTGGCTTTTCGGGTAGCCCGTTTACGCTGTCGTGCTACATGATTGAAGGCGGCGGTAGCGATGATTACGCCAAGGTCAAAACCTTGATGTACAACGATCCCAAACTGATGCACCACATCCTCGAAGTGACCACGCTATCGGTCATTAATTATTTGAACGCGCAAATCGAAGCGGGCGCGCAAGCCGTGATGATTTTCGATTCATGGGGCGGCGTGTTGTCGCACGCAGCATTCCACGAATTTTCACTGCCTTACACGCAACGCATCATTGACGGTCTGATTAAAGAAAAAGACGGCGTGAAAATTCCTAACATCGTGTTCACCAAAGGCGGCGGCATCTGGATCGACAGCATCGCCAATATCGGCTGCGACGCGGTCGGTTTGGATTGGACGATGGACATCGGCATCGCCCGTCAAAAGGTCGGTCATAAAGTCGCGCTGCAAGGCAATCTTGATCCTGTTGTGTTGTTCGCCTCACCCGATGCGATACGCGGCGAAGTTGAAAAAGTGTTGAGCAGCTACGGCTTCGGTAGTGGTCATGTGTTCAATTTGGGTCACGGAATTTCGCAACACACTAATCCCGATCACGCGGCGGCACTGGTCCAAGCGGTGCATGAGTTGAGCCGTAAATATCACTAAGCAATACGCTTAAATATCAAGCCGCAGAAAATATCCTGCGGCTTTTTTTGTATCTACACGAGTAAATTTTATTCAGTAATGTACCGCTATTTTTGCCTTTATTCGATGCATATATTTCCGCTGCGCAGCGCGCCTAAGCGATGTTAATCGCACGCGTCGCCCTCGATATTCCGCTCGCCACTTTGTTTGATTACACGGTGGATGCGGCTATGGAAGTCGTGGTTGGGCAGCGTGTAGTCGTGCCGTTTGGCACGCGGCAGATGCTGGGTGTAGTGATGGAATGCGTTGCCAATTCGGATATGGATGCGGCAAAAATAAAACCGCTCACGCGTGCCTTGTATGATTGCGCGCCCTTGTCGGCTGAGCTGTTGCGGCTGCTGAATTTCTGCAGCGAGTATTACCGTTATCCGATTGGGCAAACCGTGTTGCCCGCGCTGCCGACGCGCTTGCGTTCGGATGAACCGATTGTCGTTAAATCCATCGTGAGTTATCGCTTGAGCGCGCAAGGTGCGGCGTTGGATTTAAGCAGCTTGGCTAAGAATAAAAAAGTGCAATTGCGGATTTTGCAACTGTTGCAAGAGCGTGTGCATAGCAAGGCGGAGCTGAAGGTGGTGGCGACGACGGTGAGCGCGGCGTTGAAACTGTTGGTGAGCGAGGGGTGGGTGGAGGAATTTGAGCAATGCTCGGATGCCCTCACCCCCAGCCCCTCTGATAAAACCTCTAGTCATTCGACTAAGCCCCCTAGCGGGCGAGGGGAGCATATTTTTAACAACGCACACACTTTAACTAGCGAGCAACAAGTGGCGGTGGATGCCGTCACGAGTGCGCAAAATTTTCAGTGTTTTTTGCTGCACGGCATTACCGGTAGCGGCAAAACCGAGGTGTATGTGCATCTGATGCACCATGCTTTGCAGTCGGGCGGGCAGGTGTTGTTGCTGGTGCCCGAAATCAATCTCACACCGCAGTTGGAGGACTATTTCCGCAGTCGTTTTCCCGATGTGGAGATCACCAGTTTGCATAGCGGATTGAGTGAAAAAGCGCGGCTGGAAAATTGGTTGGATGCGCAACAAGGGCGCGCCAAAATTATTTTAGGCACGCGTTTGTCGGTGTTCGCCGAGCTGCCAAAACTCGCACTCATCATCGTCGATGAAGAACACGACGCGTCGTTCAAGCAACAAGATGGCTTGCGATATTCGGCGCGCGATGTGGCGATTTTTCGCGCAAGTCAGCGCGGCGTACCTATCGTGCTAGGCTCGGCCACGCCTAGCTTAGAGAGCTTTTACAATGCGCAAACGGGGCGTTATCAAATGCTCACTTTGCAGCAACGCGCCAATGCCAGTGCGCGGCTGCCGACGGTGCGCTGCATTCATACCAAACAAAATTTAATGAAGGACGGCATCAGCGAGATTTTGCTGCGCGAGATTGAATTACGCATCGTGCGCGGCGAGCAAAGTTTACTGTTTATCAATCGACGCGGTTACGCGCCCGTGCTGATGTGCGGCGGTTGTGGCTGGTTATCGGATTGTAAAAACTGCGCAGGAAAAATGGTGCTGCATCGGCAAGATCAACGGCTGCGTTGCCACCATTGCGGCTACCAAATTCGCCCGCCTAAAGTGTGTCCTGATTGCGCCAGTAATGATTTACATCCGATCGGCAGCGGCACGCAGCGCGTCGAGGAGATTTTGCAAGAACGCTTTCCTGCTGCGCGAATTTTGCGCGTCGATCGCGATAGCACGCGCAACAAACGCGCTTGGCAAACCATGCGTGAACAGATTCATGCCAACGAGGTGGATATTTTGGTCGGTACGCAAATGCTGGCGAAGGGACATGATTTCCCCGCACTCACTTTGGTCGGCGTACTTAATCCTGATAGCGCGTTGTACAGCAGCGATTTTCGCGCCACGGAAAAACTATATGCACAGTTAGCTCAGGTCTCTGGACGGGCGGGGCGCGCCGATAAAGCGGGTGAGGTGATTATTCAAACCGAGTTTCCCGACCATCCTTTGTATCGCGCTTTGCAACGCCACGACTTCAACGGCTTTGCTGCTGAACAGCTTGCCGAACGTGACATGGCGGGCTTTCCACCGTTTCATTTTCAAGCGATTTTGCGGGCTGAAGGCAAAGTTGAAAGCGAGGTGTACGCCTATCTCAATCAAGCGCGCGCGACAGCGACGGCATTGGGTCATGCGGTGGAAGTGTTGGGCGTAGTACCCGCCGCGCTGGCACGTCGCGCCAATCATGTGCGCGCGCACTTGCTGATTCAAGCCAGCACGCGCCGCGCCCTGCAAACTTTTTTACGCGACTGGCAATTTGATTTAGATGCGATTCCACACAGCAAATTGCGCTGCGCACTGGACATCGACCCCCTAGAGTTCTAAAGTGCCGCTCCTAAAAAAATCCAACCTTCGTTGCGATGCGTTGTTGCTCACCCCCAGCTACAACGCCTAACGCCTGAGGACAAGCAAAAAATTACTCCTTACATAGCATCCCTATGCTGCGTCGTAATTTTTTGTTCGCGCCTAGCCTCGCTTAGAAGGTTGAATTTTTAGCTTGTCGTTAAACCTCGCTTAGAAGGTTAAATTTTTAGCTCGTCGTCAAACCCACCAAGGAAATCACATGGCTATCCACCGTTATTACACGCTGACTTTGAGCGAAAAATTGCTCTACACCTCGTTCCTGTTGCTGGTGGGATTGGGGTATTTAATGGCGACGGCGTATTTATATGTCACGCACGAAATGAATGACAACAAGCCAGGGCTGTCGGTGGCGGACGTGGCGAATAGTTATTACGGCAACCGCAGCGGCACGCGTTTGGAGGCGGCGATACGCGGGCCAATGGCGGGCTTTATCGAAGAGGAAGATCGCGGCACGATGGTGGCTTGGCTAAAAAGTGGCGCGGCAGAAAAAACTTTTGAGAGCGACATCAAACCGATCTTGAGCAAGACTTGTTTGAATTGTCATGTGGCGAGTTCGGGGCAAAACTTACCTGATTTTTCTAGCTACGCAGGGCTGCATAAATACGCCGAGGTCGATACCGGCATGTCGATGGCGAGCTTGCTCAAACTGTCGCACATACATTTATTCGGCATCAGTATTTTGCTATTCATTTTGGGTTTTATTTTTATTCAAAGCGAAGTCAACGTGCACTTCAAACGCTTCTTGGTGGTGTCGCCGATGATTGCGGTGTTTGTCGATGTGCTGTCCTGGTTCTTGACCAAATGGGATGCGCATTACGCCATGGTGGTCATCGTCGCAGGCGCGGTGTTGGGCTTCTCGATGGCGGCGCAAATTTTGATTTCGCTGTACCAGATTTGGTTTCTTAAAGCGCCTACTCATCCTGATTTACATCCTCCTTTGAAATGATAGACGCGCTGGTAAAAATCGTCGGCGCAGAGCATGTGCTGACTGGCGAGCACGCGCTACCGTATTGCCGCGATTGGCGCGGACGCTATGCGGGCACAGCCTTGGCGGTGGTTTTCCCAAGCAACACGGAGCAAGTCGCCGCCGTCGTGCAACTGTGTGCGACAAAAAATATTAGCATCGTGCCGCAAGGCGGCAACACCAGTTTGTGCGGCGGCAGCGTGCCCTTGCCTGACGGCGCGCAAGTGGTGGTGAATGTGTCGCGGCTGAATCAAATTCGTGAATTAGACGCGCTCAATTACACCGTGACCGTTGAAGCGGGTTGTAAATTGGCGACGCTGTACGCCGCTGCCGATGCCGCGAATCGCTTGTTCCCATTAGGACTGACGGCTATCGCGCCGCACTGCGAAATCGGCGGGAATCTCTCTACCAATGCGGGTGGCATCGGCGTGTTACGTTACGGCAACATGCGCGATTTAGTGTTGGGTGTGGAAGTGGTGCTGCCTGACGGGCGCATCTGGCATGGTTTGCGCAGCTTGCGTAAAGACAATACTGGCTACGACCTTAAACATTTATTTATCGGCGCGGAAGGCACACTAGGCATTGTTACTGCCGCAGTGCTCAAACTGTTTCCGCGTCCCCAAGCAGTCGCGCATGGCTGCATCGCAGTGCCTAATCCCGCTACGGCGGTGGCGTTGTTGGCGCATTTACGCGCCAGCTGCGGCGACAATATCAGCAGCTTTGAAATCATCTCGCGCAGTTGTTTGGAGCTGGTGTTTCAGCACATTCCCGATACGCACGAGCCGTTTGAGCAGCCGTACGAATGGCTAGTTTTAACGCAATTAGCGCATGTGCTGGATACGCCGTTAGATGCGCCGTTGCGTGCCGCTTTAGCCAGTTTCTCGGGCGAAATTTTAGCGGCGCAAGTCACTGCGGATAAGGTGCAAGCTGAACGTTGGTGGACGCTGCGACGCAACATCAGCGAAGCGCAAAAGCGTGAGGGTATCAGCATGAAACACGATGTGTCTGTGCCGATTTCACGCGTGGCGGAATTTATCGCACGCGCCAATAAGACCTTGCGTGAGCAATATGCCGAGAGCCGCATTGTTGCGTTTGGGCATATCGGCGACGGCAACATTCATTACAACATTTCGCACCGCGATGCCTTGAAAAACAAGGACTTTATCGCCACGCATGAAACGGCAATCAATCGTTGCGTATATGAAATTGTCGCCGAATTAAATGGCAGCATCAGTGCCGAACACGGTTTAGGTCAACTCAAGCGCGATGAGATTCATCATTACAAAAGCGCGTTGGAACTGGAGTTGATGCAACGCGTTAAAGCCGCACTTGATCCGCACGGTTTGATGAATCCAGGCAAAGTTATTTAAGACAGCGTTGCTTCACCCGCAATCAAGTGCGCGAAAGTTTCGCGGGCGCGTACTAAATGGACTTGGTCGCCATCCACCATCACTTCGGCAGCGCGTCCCCGCGCGTTGTAATTCGAGCTCATGCTCATGCCATACGCACCCGCTGACATCACGGCAAGTAGCGAATCTTCAGTAATCGCGAGGCTACGATTACGTCCGATAAAATCGCCCGTTTCACAGATTGGGCCAACTACGTCAAAGTTTTGAGCAACACTTTGCTCCTGTTTGACGGGCACAATCCGATGATAAGCATCATACAAGGCTGGGCGCATCAGGTCGTTCATAGCGGCATCGACGATTGCGAAATTCTTTTCTTCGCCGTGTTTGATGTACTCGACTTTAGTCAGTAATACGCCCGCATTGCCCACCAATACGCGACCGGGTTCGAGTATCAGTTTGTGGGTACGACCCGTTAAGGCTTTGAGTAACGCGGCGATGTAGTCGCTAATCGCGGGCGGTGTTTCATCGTCGTAGCAAATGCCCAAACCACCGCCTAAATCGAGGTGCGTGAGCGTGATGCCTTCAGCGGCGAGTTGGTCAACCAACAGTAATATTTTTTCCACAGCGGCGATGAACGGGCTGGTTTCGGTGAGTTGCGAACCGATGTGGCAATCCATGCCAGTGATGCGCAAATTTTTCAAACTGCGCGCATGGCGATACAGCGCAATTGCGTCGGTGTAAGCCACGCCGAATTTATTTTGCTTCAAGCCGGTGGAAATATACGGATGGGTTTTGGCATCGACATCGGGGTTGACGCGCAAGCTAATCGCAGCGGTTTTGCCCATGCTGGCGGCGACGGCATTGAGCCTGTCCAACTCAGGCGCGGACTCGACGTTGAAGCACAAAATGTTCGCCTCTAACGCCATGCGCATGTCGGCGATGCTTTTGCCCACGCCAGAAAAAACAATTTTTTGCGCTGCGCCACCCGCTGCTAAAACGCGTTGCAATTCGCCGCCCGACACGATGTCGAAGCCCGCACCTAAACGCGCCAACACATTCAGCACCGCGAGATTGCCATTAGCTTTAACCGCGTAGCAAATTAAATGCTCGCGGCCTTGCAAAGCCTGACTAAATTGCTGATACGCATCAGTCAGCGCGGCGCGTGAATAGACGTAACACGGGGTGGAAAATTGCGCGGCGATGTCAGTAAGGGCAACATTTTCGGCGTGCAGTTGGGAGTTTTTTTGCGTGAAATAATTAGACATAAATTTGAAAAAAGTTAAGGCGCAGATGGAGTGTTAGGAACAGCGGAGCTGGCAGGTATGGCGGTAGCAATGGGCGCGCTAGCGGGCAAATATAACGCGCCTTTGCGTCCACACCCTTGCATCAATAAAACTAAACCCACGATAATGCAAAGACGTAGCGACATCGCGCGCAACCCGAAAAATTAAAGAGGCGGATTATAAATGACTGAGAGCGAATTCAACCAATTGGCGGACGCGGCATTAGCAAAAATTGAGGCGGCGATTGATGCCTGCGGTGGCGACGTGGAAGGCAATCGCAGCGGTAATGTGCTGGAAGTGGAGTTCGACAATGGCGCGAAAATTATTATCAATCGCCATGATGTGAATCAAGAAATTTGGGTCGCGGCTAAATCAGGCGGCTTTCATTTTGCTTATCAAAATCAGATTTGGTTGAGTCGGCGCGACGACAGCGAGTTGTACGCCAAGCTGATCGAATTGTTTGCGGAGCAAGCGGAAACTATTCAGCTTTAACGCGCGCCGAACCACTTGCTGCGTAACGCTTTCAAGCCATCCAAGATGTGTAAACCGATGCTAGATTCGCGTACTTTTGGCGCATTTTGCACTTGATGATTGCGCAGGAGTTTGGGTGTTTGTTGGTAACTTAAATAACGCTGCAAGGCTGCATGAATATGCTCTTTCAAAACCGATACGCCGATCGGCTTTGACAAAATTCTAAACACTTGCGCTTGATTAATCAGTTCAATCACCAATTCTGAATCGGCTTTTTTAGTGATGACGAGAGTCAAGATTTGCGGCATTTCCTGCTTCAATAATTTCAGCAATGAAGTCAGTTCAATTTTACTGAACTCAAGGTCAGCCAGCACCACCGCAATTTCTTGTCGTTGCAAAATCAACATCGCTTCTTCGCTATCACAGGCATACAACACGGGACAAAGCGAGCCAAGCAGCTCGCGAGTGACGCGAGAAATTTCTTCGTCGGGCGCAATGACCAATACCCCCGCTTGCATCGCAGCGGGCAATACAATCGTCGGGGCTTTGGTGTCCGCCAACTCAAGTGCAATCGTCACGGCTTCTGCCACCACAGCATGGAGCGCGTGATTGTCCCAAGGCTTATTGATGAAGCGATACACCTCACCGTCGTTAATCGAGCCGACTATCGCCGACAAATCGGAATAGCCCGTCAACAAAATACGCACGCTGCGCGGCGAAATTTCGCGCGAGCGACGCAACAAATCCACCCCCAACATCAAGGGCATACGCTGATCGCTGATGATGACGTGCATTTGATATTTGGCTAGAAACTCCAAAGCTTTGTTGCCATCGGTGGTGGTGAAGACGTGGTAACGCTCACGGAATAAAGACTTCAGGGCGGTCAAGATGCGCTCTTCATCATCCACAATCAGCAAGCGCGCTTTTTTCACGCTGGTGTCCAGACTAATCGAGCTCGCGCTGTCGTCGCTGACAGCGACACTCACTGCATTGATCTGCACCACATTCATTGCCTGCACCACATTCAGCAAAGCATTGCCATCTAGCGCGGGCGATATCTCATCAGGATGAATCGAATCGCGCACAGCCAACTTAAATGCCTCAGCAAACGCCTGTGCCGTTGGGTAACGATGGTCGGCTTGTTTCGACAAGGCTTTGAACAACACTTCATCCATGGAAGTCGATAAACGTGCGTTGAGCGCGGAGGGACGAAGTGGCGTGACCGTCAACACTTGCTGCATGATTGCCGCCACGTTGCCAGTGAATGGGCGGGTGTGAGTCAACAATTCATAGGCAATCACCGCAATAGCAAATAAATCAACCAGCCCAGTAATTTCTTTGCCTAAGAACTGTTCGGGCGACATGTAGTGTGGTGTGCCCAGCAAATCTCCCATTTGCGTCAACGTCGAAGCCTCGACATGCGCGATACCAAAGTCATTGATTTTGATGCGTCCATCGTTGTTGATGAGGATGTTGGAGGGCTTCAGGTCACGATGCACGACTTTGTGCGTATGCGCATAGCCGATACCGTCCAATAGCTGCGTAATGATTTGCCCAACCTCGGCTATCTCGTATTGATCGCCTTGCGTGAGATGTTGAGATAAGGGTTGACCGTGTACCAATTCCATCACGATATATGCGCCATGTTCATCTTCGAGATAATCGTAAATTTGCACGATACGCGGATGCACTAAACGTCCCACCACTTGGGCTTCTTGACGAAAACGCTGAAGCAATTCATCCAACTCACTACCTTGATGCAGGGTTTTGTCGATGCACTTAATCGCCACCGCGCGGGCAATGGCGACATCCCAGCCACGCCACACCACGCCCATACCGCCACGCCCCAACTCGCCTTGAATTTGGTATTTACCTATTTGTGTCGGTGTCAACATGACGCTCACCCTTCCAATTCCGCATCAGCAGGCGGTTTGATGGGTAACCAAATCGAGAACTTCGTACCCAATCCAGGCTGAGATTCAGCCTTAATAGTTCCACCGTGTTGCTGGATAATTTTGTATGAAATCGACAGCCCTAAGCCCGTGCCTTTACCGATTTCTTTAGTGGTAAAAAATGGATCAAATATTTTCGGCAAAATATCGAGCGGAATGCCTTGCCCATCATCAATCACTTCGACAGCGACCCCCTCCCCCGCTAAGCGCGTCACCAAGGTAATCGTGCCGCGCTCTTGCGCCATCGCTTGCGCAGCATTGGTAATTAAATTGAGGAAAACTTGATTGAGTTGCGAAGGTGAACAAGTAATGTCAGGCAGCGATTCGTAATGCTTACTAATGGTGACGGATTTCAACAAATGTTTAGCCAGCAGCAAGGTGCTATTCAGACCATCGTTCAAATTAAATTGGGCGACTTTACTGCGATCTAAACGACTAAAGTTTTTGAGATTGCTGACAATTTCCGCGACCTGCTCGGTGCCAAATAGCCCATCTTTCACCAGCTCATTGAGGTCGTCTAGAACATGCTGTTGCTGCAACTTACCTAGCTGCCCTACGGTGGTTTGAAACGCCAAAGCGAGTGCGTCGGGATTGTTGCCAGCCTTGAGTAAGCCCAATAAATCTTGGCAATGTTGCAAAGCCGTTGCAATGCCGGGCAACTGTTCGGAGACCCGCGCCAAACTGTTTTTGACATAGGCAAGCGGCGTGTTAATTTCGTGCGCGACACCCGCCACCATTTGCCCTAACGAGGACATTTTCTCCGACTGAATCAATTGCGATTCGGACTCTTTTAAATGCCGCATCGCAGCCGATAACTCTTGCGTGCGCACCGCCACACGCTGCTCCAGGGTTTTATTCGCAGCCCTAATTTTCAAGCCAAAATAGGCTAACAAAATCAGCAGAACACCCGAGTAGTACACCAAATAAATACGGTAGCGTTCCTTCTCTTGCAAGGTCTGATCCAGCTCATTGTTAAACGACAAAGTCATATGAACTAAACGCGGCCCTGAGGTCAGCACCGCCAACTTGTCAGACAAAGACAACTCAACGGGCACATGACTCAACAAGCTATTGATGGCGGCGAGCAGTTGTAACTCACGCTCGGATGGCTCAAGCAGAGCAGATTGGATTTGTGTCGCGGCATCACGCAGCACGCTCGCTTGTGAGGCAAGGCCTTGCAAGAAGTATTGCGGAGCGACCAGCAGCAAGGGATTGAGCATGGACTGATAGCTAGGCAAAACGGCTTTGTGCTCAGCTTGATTTAACTCGCTTGCCTTGTTTAATAGCGTTTGCAAGGCAACTTTGTTGAGTTGATTTTCCGTTTTGAATTGATCGACTAACTCAGCTTTCAACTCAATCGCGGAACGTAATTCGGTCAAACCGGAGCGCAACGCGCTGCTGCTCGTACCTTGCGCCATCCGCGTAATGTCACGTAACGCTTTTTCACCCGCATCGACGCGCTGATAGTTAACGGCGCTGCTCGTGCTTAAATCAATCCGTGCGCGCTGCACCTCAAAATCCCAGCGATTATCAATTTCTTTGAGTTCGCTCAACAAACTCATCACTTCATTTTGTTCGTGTAAATCAACCGCCTGAGTTTTGTTATAAAGAAACGCCAACACGCCTAACAAAATCAACACGACTAAAGCAATTAACGTGTTTTGCATGAATTCAGATTTGTTCATTTTCGCTATCCTCAAAATGAAAGGCGGCGCATCACGACAGCCTGCAATGCGAAGTCAGCGAACAAGTGAATGGATATGCTTGAGATGGTGCATTGCCCACTGAACATGGGCAGAAGATACCTGAATATGTGCGGCTTGAGCGCGCAAAAAATATCTAGGCTGTTAAGCGGTGCGGAAACTAAGTAAGGGCAATGGCTTTCAACTCAGCGCGATGTTTTAGGTAATCAGGACAGGCTGTTTTCACCTCCGCCCAAAACGCAGCGGAATGATTCATCTGATGCAAATGCGCCAGCTCATGTACCACCACATAATCAATCAAGTGCAGTGGCAATTTAATCAGCTGCAAATTGAAGCGCAGCGTGCCGCTCGCGGTGCAGCAGCCCCATAAAGTTTTCGCGGTAGAAAGCTCAATGCGTAACGGTACGACGGCCATTAACGCCGCATAGTGCGCGCAACGATCGGTAAATAATTGCAGGGCTTGGGCGCGATACCACAGCGTGACGGCGCGTTCGATATGCACCTCGCTCGCCGACGCTTTGACAAAAACATACAGTGCCTCATCGCGCTTTTGCGCCGCCGCGACAAAGCTGCCGCGCTCGACGCGCAAGGTGAGCAACTCACCTAAATAATCCAGCGATTCGCCATCTTGCCAAGTCGCTTTCGCCAATGGCAACCGCGCTTGCCAACCGTGTAATTTTTCTACCACCCACTCCGCTTTTTCGTTCAACACGCTGTCCAGCCACAGCTCAGATGCGCGCAACGGCATACTAACCGTCAAGCCGCGATCGTCGATGCGCAGCCCAATGCTGCGGCGTTTACTGCTACGTTTTAAGGTGTAAGTAATATGCTGCCCCGCCAGCAAAGTCGCGCGTTGTTCAGTCGCGGGGCGCGCGGCAGAGGACATTAGCCTAGCGTCTCCATCTCGGTTTCTATCCAGGCTTCGACTTGGGCGTTGAGGTGTGTGGCATCCAAACCCTTGCTGGAAATGGGTTTTCCGATGCTCAAGGTAATTGTGCCAGGGTGTTTGATAAAGGCATTGCGCCCCCAAAATTTCCCCGCGTTATGCGCGACGGGCAACACCGCCACACCACTGTGTTCGGCCAATAACGCGCCGCCGATTTTGTATTTACCGCGCACGCCATACGGCATCCGCGTGCCTTCTGGAAATAAGACGACGCTAAAGCCTTGCTGTAATTTTTGTGTGCCTTTTGCCAATAATTGCTTCATCGCCGCCTTGCCTTTGCCGCGATTGAGCGCAATCGGGCTGGATAAAGCCAGCAACCAACCGAAAAATGGCAGCCATAACAGTTCGCGTTTGACCACCCAAACGTGCGGCGGCAAGACTAATTGCAACGCCAAAGTTTCCCATGCTGATTGATGTTTGCTCAACACCACGCACGCTTCAGCGGGAATATTTTCTGCGCCGCGCACTTGCATTTTGATGCCGCAAATCACGCGCAACAGCCACAACACGCCATGTGCAAAACCAATCAACACACGAAACCGCCAGTGCGCATTGAGCAAGAAAATGAACGGAGTGAGCAGCGCGTATAAAACGGTATAGACAATTTGCGCGAGGAGAAAAATAATCGAACGAAGTAATTTCATAACAGTGACGCAACCACGCTAGAGAGATTGGCAAAAGTTTGTGTGCCGTCGGGCAAGCCACCGCCCACTTGGGTTTTCGTGCCTTTGCCGGTCAACACCAAATATGGTTTTGCACCCAATGCCGCACCCGCTTGCAAGTCGCGCAAAGAGTCGCCCACCGCCGGCACATTTTTTAAGCTGACGTTGTAACGCGCGGCGATTTCTTCAAACATGCCTGATTTAGGTTTGCGACAAGCGCAATGCGCATCCGAGGTATGTGGGCAAAAAAACACCGCGTCGATGCGCGCTCCCGCCAACGCCGCCGCCTTGTGCATCTTGTCGTGGATGGCGTTGAGCGTGGTCATGTCAAATAATCCACGCCCCACACCCGACTGATTGGTCGCCACCACCACGCGATAACCCGCTTGATTCAAGCGCGCGATAGCTTCCAAACTGCCTGGTATTGGCAGCCATTCGGCCGGGCTTTTAATGAACTGATCGGAGTCAAAATTGATCACGCCGTCGCGGTCGAGAATGATAAGTTTCATTGAATTAGTCGCTAGTTTTTAGAGGTTAGTGAAGGCGGGTCGCTAGTCGCTGGTAGCGCGTAGGAAAGCAATCAGCCGTGGACTGCAATTGCTGCGGCTAAATTCGCGACCCCACAACACCCGCTACAGGCTAGTCGCTACCAGCTCGATTAAGCAGCCAGTTTAGAAATATCTGCCGCTTGGTTCATCAAGTCGCCTAGCTCTTGTAACAACGCGCCGCGATTGATACGCAGTTCTGGCTCTTTACACATCACCATCACGCCTTCAAAAAAGTCATCAATGAACGGTTTAAGCGTGACCAAAATTTTCAAGTTTTGACCGTAGTCGCCGCGCACTAAATAGTCGTTTGCCATAGGCTTGATGTCTTGCATCGCGCTGTATAAGTCGCGCTCGGCGGCTTCGTGCAGCAAGGCTGTTTGCACTTTGGCAGCGTGCATTTGCTCACCTAATTCTTCGGCATTTTTACGCATGATGTTTTGCACGCGCTTGTTCGCTGCCGCCAATTCTTTCGCGGTTGAAAGCGCGGCAAACGTGCGCACGCCTTGTAAGCGCGGCAACACTTCGTGAGTACGACCTGCCAGCACCGCCAACACTGCGTCGATGTGCGCCACTTCAAAATTTTGTTCGCGTAAATAATGGCGCAAGCGTTCGCCTACGAAATGCTCGACATCGCTTGCCACGGTGGCACTTAACAAGCCCGCAGGGAAATTATTGGCGGCTAATTTAAGCAAGGCAGCGAGGGATAAATCCAACGGTGTTTCAATCAAGATGCGCAAAATTCCCAGCGCGTGACGACGCAAACCAAACGGATCTTTATCACCCGTCGGTACTTGTCCGATGCCGTAAATGCCGACTAAGGTTTCCAATTTATCAGCGAGTGCCACCGCGCAAGCAACGGCACCTTGTGGCAGCACGTCGCCCGCAAAACGCGGACGGTAATGCGCTTCAATCGCGTCCGCCACCGCCTTGTGTTGCCCGTCATGCAAGGCGTAATAACGCCCCATGATGCCTTGCAACTCGGGGAATTCGCCGACCATGTCGGTGAGTAAATCGGCCTTGGCTAAACGCGCTGCCAAGATGGCGTGGTCTTTGTCGGCATCGAGCAAACGCGCAATCGTGCCCGCCAATTTTGCGACGCGCTCGGAGCGTTCTAATTGCGTGCCGAGCTGATTGTGATACACCACCTTACCCAAGCCTGCGACGCGAGATTCCAAGGTCTTTTTGCGGTCTTGATTAAAGAAAAATTTAGCATCGGCTAAACGCGGGCGCACCACGCGTTCATTGCCCTGAATGACCAAGCTGGCATCATCAGGACGGACGTTAGAAACGATTAAAAATTTATTGCTAAGTTGTCCTGCTTGGTCGAGCAAAGGAAAATATTTTTGATTCGCCTTCATGGTCAAAATCAAACACTCTTGCGGCACTTCCAAAAAGCTCGTTTCAAATTGTCCGAGCAACACATTCGGGCGTTCGACCAAGCCCGTGACTTCATCCAGCAAAGCCTCATCATCAATGACTTTAAGTTGCTGTTCAGCGGCAATCGCTTGCATCTGCTGCACAATTTCGCTGCGACGTTGCGCAAAACTGGCGATAACCGCACCTTCTTGCGCCAACTGCTGTGCGTACTGATTGGCATCTTTCAGCTGAATTTTCGGCAGCAATGCCTCGAAGCGATGACCTTGCGTCGTGCGCCCCGCCCCCCAACCCAATAGCGTAACGGGCACAATGTCCTCGCCATGCAATGCCACCAAGCCCTGCGCTGGGCGCACAAAATTCACCGTCTCCCAACCATCGGCTAATTGGTAGCTCATCACCTTCGCAATCGGTAAATTGCTCAAGGTCGCGTTCAGGGCTTTTTGCAGCCCCGCCGCGAGCGTCGCACCGCTCATCACCCGCTCATAAAACAACGCTTCCGCCTTGCCATCCATGACGCGCTTGAGTTGCGGCACGACGCTAGCATCCGCGCCTAGGCTGGCTAATTTTTTTAACAATGCTGGCGTGGCTTGACCTTCCGCCGTTAAGCCCACACTCACAGGCATCAATTTGTGCGCCACTGCTTTGTCTTCGGCTTGGCTCAACACCGCTTTGACCAGCACGGCTAAACGGCGCGGCGTGGCATACATGTCAAACGCCGCATCAGCCGCTGCCAAGCCTTGTTCTTTAAGGCTGCTCGCCAATAGTTGCGCAAAACTTTCGCCGAGTTTTTTCAGCGATTTCGGCGGCAATTCTTCAACTAATAATTCCACTAATAAATTTTTGCTCGTCATGCTGCCGCTCCTTCTTGCTTGCTATTCGTCGGCTTGCTGGCGTTTAAGTCTAGTTGCGCCAACACCTCATCCGCCCAGTTTTTAGGTGCCATCGGGAAGCCCAATTTGGCGCGACTTGCCAAGTATTCCGCCGCCACGCTGCGCGCTAAATTACGTATGCGCCCCATGTAGGCGTTCTGTCACCGAAATCGCACCGCGCGCGTCGAGCAAATTAAAGCTATGCGCGGCTTTCAACACTTGTTCGTAAGCGGGCAAAGCCAGTTGGTTTTCCATTAAGTGTTTGGCTTGTTTTTCATGCGCACCGAAAGCTTGCAATAAAAACTCCACATCGCTATGTTCAAAGTTGTAAGTCGATTGCTCAACTTCGTTTTGGTGGTAAACGTCGCCGTAAGAAACGCCCTCCGTCCAGACCAAGTCATAGACACTTTCCACGCCTTGCAAATACATCGCCAAGCGTTCTAAGCCGTAAGTAATTTCGCCCGTAATCGGCTTGCAATCTATGCCGCCGACTTGTTGAAAATAAGTAAATTGCGTCACTTCCATGCCGTTCAGCCAAACCTCCCAGCCCAAGCCCCACGCGCCTAAAGTTGGGTTTTCCCAATCGTCTTCGACGAAGCGAATGTCATTTTTTTTCAGGTCAAAACCCAAGGCTTCGAGCGAGCCTAAATACAAATCGAGAATGTTGGCAGGCGCGGGTTTGAGCATCACTTGGAACTGGTAATAGTGCTGTAAGCGATTCGGATTTTCGCCATAACGCCCATCTTTAGGACGACGCGACGGCTGCACATACGCGGCACGCCAAGGCTCAGGGCCCAGCGCGCGCAAGAAGGTTGCGGTATGCGACGTGCCTGCGCCGACTTCCATGTCGTAAGGCTGCAGCAACGCGCAGCCTTGTTTGTCCCAATAGTTTTGGAGCGTGAGAATGATTTGCTGGAAGGTCAACATGGCGGATAGTGGCATTTTTAGAAGGCGCGCATTTTACCGAGTTTTACCCTGCGCGGTTTGCTCAAACAGCACGCGTCGCGCCCGCCGCCTGTAAATTCTCGTATATTGCGCGCCCGCTCATCACCTCTTCACTCATCGCCATGTTGGATTTCACTGAATACAGCAAAATTTTTCTCAGCCTATTCGCCATCGTCGATCCCATCGGCATCATCCCCATCATCATTGGGTTAACTGTTGGCTTAACCGCGCAAAAGCGTGATCGCGTGGGACGCTTGGCATCGCTGACGGTGTTCTTAATTTTGCTGGTAGCGTTGTTAATTGGCACGGCTTTACTGGATTTTTTTGCCATCAGCATTCACTCCTTCCGCACCGCTGGCGGGATTTTGATTTTGCTAATGGCGATCAACATGCTGTTCGGCGACAAACCAAAAATTACCCGCGATAAAGACAGCGATGGAGATGCCACTGCCTCGGTCGCCATCGTGCCGCTGTCCACCCCGCTACTTGCGGGCCCTGGTGCAATTAGCACCGTGATACTCGACGCGCACAAAGGCACGGGCGTAGCGCATATCGGAGTCATGGCAATGATTTTGTTGCTGCTCAGTTTGAGTGTGTGGCTGACGTTTTTAATCGCGCCCTGGGTCTCGCAACGCTTAGGTAAAGTCGGCAGCAACATCGTCACGCGCTTGATGGGCTTGTTGCTCGCCGCGATTGCGGTGGAGTTTATTGCAGGTGGTTTGCGCGGACTCTTTCCTGTTCTAGGCTAAAAATTAAAAATGCTCCCGCAAAAAGCAAACAAGCCGAGCGGAAACTCGGCTTGTTTGCTTTTTGATTGTCCGACTTAACGCGCGGCGCGTAAGGCGGCGATGCGTTCTTCTAAAGGCGGATGGGTCATAAATAATTTCATCGCGCTGCCGCCCGAAATGCCCGATGCCGCCATTTCTTTCGGCAAGCTGGCTTGCTCGTGATTCATCTTTAAGCGTTCCAGCGCGGCGATCATTTTTTCACGTCCCGCCAAGGACGCACCGCCTGCATCGGCACGGAATTCGCGATGACGCGAAAACCACATGACGATGATGCTCGCCAACACACCCAAGACTAATTGTGCCGCTATTTCGGCGACAAACGAGCCAATACCCGGGCCGTCGCGACCATCGTGTTTGAGCAAAACTCTATCAACAAAAATGCCAAATAATTTCGCGAACATAAACACAAAGGTGTTCACCACGCCTTGTATCAAAGTCAGCGTAATCATGTCGCCGTTAGCAACGTGGCTGATTTCGTGCGCCAACACCGCTTCGACTTCGTCCTTACTCATGTTGTCCAACAAGCCGCGACTGACCGCCACCAGCGCGTTGTTTTTATTCCAGCCGGTGGCAAACGCATTGACATCATCGGCTTCGTAAATCGCCACTTCGGGCATACCGATTTGCGCGGCCATCGCCTGACGCTTGACGGTATCAACCAACCAGCGTTCGGTTGGATCAGCAGGATTGGTAATGACTTGCGCATTCACCGAACGCTTCGCCATCCACTTCGACATCAGCAGCGAAATAATCGAGCCCGAAAAGCCCACCACCAGCGACATCACTAGCAGACTATTGAAGTTAATCGCGCCGCTGGCATCCAGCACTTTGTCCACGCCGAGCAAGCGCAGCGTGACGCTAATCACGAGCATCACGGCTAAGTTGGTCACAATAAATAAAAAGATACGTTTCATAATTTCATGTCCTTAAAAAAATTTGCCGCGCAGTTTACCTGACGGCTCAGCGTTAGATGGGGCGAGTGAAAAAAGTTTCAAGTGGCGAAGAGCGGCTAAAATGCGCGACTTTTTTCGCTAGCCAAATCAACTGATAAAGGAGCATCGCCATGCAAGCCTGGTTACATCATCCTTATTTTGTCGCTGCCATCGCACCATTTTTAGTCGCACTCATCAGCGCAGAAGTCTTGCTACGCCTACGTTTAAGCGGGCTGGCACTCATCGCAGGTTTTGCCATCACGGTATTTTTAATCGCCAGTTTTGACTGGCCGCCCCTCACTCTCAGCCAAAAAATTATTTGGATGGCACTTGCCGCCAGCTTGCTAGGCATACTGTTTAGCCTACTCGATTGGTCGTTATTCAATGCACTCCTGCCCTTAGCAGCGAGCGCGCTGGGTATCTGGCTGCTCTGGCCGCTGTTAGAACATCAACCCTCCGTCAGCATCATGATTTATGCAGTCAGCGGCGCGGCGTTTCTCACCTTATTGGTCTGGGGAATGGGCAACCTGAGCGACGAGCCATTACGCGCCGCCAATGCCACCACCGCACTCGGCATCGGCACGGGCATCGCGGTGTGGGGCGGCTCAACGCTATACGGCGAACTCGCCTTGAGCATGGGTTGTGCGGCGGCGGCGCACTTATTGATACAAATGATTAGCAACCAACCGTTAGCAACAGGGCGCGCCTTTACTTTGCCCGCGAGCCTCGCACTCGGCGTGATTGCCTGCATCGCGCTGTTGGCGGGACACCTAAGCTGGTATTGCTTCCCACTACTCGCCGCCATTCCATTGCTCGCTTGGATGATGCCGCTGCCAAAAATGTCCGTGCTGCTACAAGGCCTGCTGCTCAGTGCCATCACCGCCCCACTGGCAATCGCCGTGGTTTATCTAGCGCGCCACCCGCTGTAATGCGCAGCTAAAAGCGTCTTTAACGTTTTGCAAAAGCTAGCTTTCTCTCTATAGTGCGCGCCATGTTTCGCTCCCTACTCCCTCGCATTCTGCTCATCACCGCCTTACTGTTCGCGCAGTTAGGCGGCTTGACGCATGGCATTTCACACGCGCTGGCGGAGCAAAATTCGGAGCAATCGCTGCCGCACGACAAGCATTGCGATTTGTGTGCGGCGTATGCGCAAATCGGTGCGGCAGTCGCGAGCAGCGACATCGTATTTGTCAGCCGCGACACGCATTTCACCCTCGCTGCGCATTACTTCACCACTCACGCCAGCGACACTTTTGTCGCCTTTGCCGCGCGCGCTCCGCCTTACTCCGCATAACGCTTATTCAACTTCCTCGCGATAATCATCGTGAGGATTTTTATTGCTTTATGTGGGGTCAAAAAATGTTCAATCAGAAATTTCTAAGCGTGGCGATTGCCGCGCTATTCGTTCCGTCTATCCATTCCGCTTATGCCGCCAGCGATGCCGAAGTGCAAACTTTGCGCGACGAAGTAAGGCTACTCGCGGAACGTATCAATCAAACTGATGCTAAAACTGCCGCGCCCGCCGCGAGTGCTAACGCCTTCAACCCCGCCGTGTCGCTGATTTTGGGCGGCACTTACGCCAAGCTATCGCGCGACCCCGCTATTCCTGCCACGGGTTTTGCGATGGCCGCCAATCCAGCTCATCCGCAAGGCTTCAATCTGGGCGAATCTGAGCTCGGCATTTCCGCTGACATCGACCCTGAATATCGCGGCTTTGCCACCATGGCACTTGCGCCTGCGGGCGGCATTACGGTGGAGAACGCCTTTATCCAAAGCAGCGCGTTGGGCAACGGGCTCAATGTCAAATTCGGTCGCTTCTTTTCGGGCTTGGGTTATCTCAACGAGCAACATGCCCATGCCTGGGATTTCGTCGATCAACCCTTGGTGTATGCGAGTTTGTGGAACAACCAAATCGGCGAAGACGGTGTGCAACTTAAATGGCTCGCGCCGACCGAAACTTTTGTTGAACTGGGCGCGGAAGTCGGACGCGGACGCAGCTTTCCCGCCACCGACACCAACCGCAATGGTGCGGGTGCAACCGCTTTATTTGCGCATGTCGCCGACGATATTGGCATCGAACATAGTTGGCGCGCGGGCGCATCGCTGTATCAAACGCAACGCCAAAATGCGCAGAGTTTTAACGTGCCAGATTTGCTCGGCACCGTCGGCGGCGTGACGAATAGTTTTACGGGCGACAGCCAAACCGCAGGCTTAGATTGGGTGTGGAAATACGCACCGAACGGCAACATCAGCAACAAATATGTCAAGTTGCAAGGTGAGATTTTTCAGCGTAAAGAAAACGGTGTACTCACCTACAACTTGCTCACGCCTAGCAGTTACAACAACACGCAAAACGGTTGGTATATGCAAAGCGTGGCGCAATTTATGCCGCACTGGCGCACTGGTTTGCGCTATGACCGCATGAACGCTGGCACGGCAAATGTCGGTGCGGCGAATCTAGCCAATGTCATCAGCAACTACGCCTACAACCCCACACGTACCTCGTGGATGTTGGATTACAGCCCCAGTGAATTTTCGCGTTTACGCCTGCAAGTCGCACGCGACCTGACGCGACAAGGGCAGCCCGACAATCAGATTTTTGTGCAATACCTGATGAGTTTAGGAGCGCATGGTGCACACCAGTATTAACTGCATTTTTTGCGACTTATCCCTGCTGCGTGTACGAGCCATTCGTCACGCGGGAAAAAATTTATAACGATGTACTTCGTTAAGGAAAAATCATGAAAAAAATTATTTACGCATTATTAGCAATTCTGATTAGCAACCCCGCACACGCCGCACTCAATGTGTTCACTTGCGAACCCGAATGGGCGGCACTCACTCAACAACTGGCGGGCGAACAAGCGCACATTTATACCGCGACGACTGCGCTGCAAGATCCGCATCGCGTCGAAGCGCGTCCGAGTTTGATTGCCCAAGCGCGCCGCGCCAATTTGGTGGTTTGCACAGGCGCGGAACTGGAGATGGCGTGGCTGCCTGTGGTGCTGCGCGAGTCGGGTAACACTGCTGTGGCGGCAGGCAGCTTGGGGAATTTTGAAGCAGCGGAATTTGTAAAAATGTTGGAAGTGCCGACGCGTTTGAATCGTGCCGATGGCGATGTTCATGCGGGCGGCAATCCACATATTCAAACCGATGCGCGTAATTTTTTGCCCATCGCCGAGGCGTTAACAAAACGTTTGATTCAGCTTGATGCCGCCAATACCGCGCAATACCAGCAACGCCTCACCAGCTTCAATCAGCAATGGCGCGCCGCGATTACGCGTTGGGAAAAACAAGCCGCGCCGCTTAAAGGTTTGCCCGTCCTGGTGCAGCATCGAGGCTTTCCGTATTTGAACAACTGGCTAGGTTTGCAACAAGTCGCCGAACTCGAACCCAAGCCCGGTATGGAACCCAGCGCGTCGCACTTGGGCGCGGTACTGGCCGAATTGCAAACACACCCCGCGAAAATCGTCATCCGCGCCGCTTATCAAGACGCACGTCCCTCCGAATGGATTGCGCAACGCGCCAAAATATCGGCGGTGATGTTGCCTTACACAGTAGGTGGAACGCCGCAAGCGACGGATTTATTCGGCTTATTTGACGACACGATTACGCGATTGTTGGCGGGGCTGCACTAGCTTGTCATTCCCGTGAAAACGGGAATCCAGATAATTCAATGCGCTCCGAGCAGCGGAACAACACCAGCAAACTTGATACGCGGCGCGTAATATTTTTTGCTGGATTCCCGCCTACGCGGGAACGACAGGCTCACCAAGGATACTTATGAACACGATCGAATTTTCCATCCTGATTCCCGCCTTTATCGCGGGGCTGTTAGTCCTGCTCACGCACATTCCGCTGGGCATCAAAGTATTGCAACGCGGGGTGATTTTTGCTGACCTTGCCGTGGCACAAATCGCGGGCTTAGGCATCGTCATCGCGGGACTATTTGAACTCACTGACCAGCCTGTTTTAGTACAGCTTATCGCTGCCTTAAGTGCCTTATGCGGTGCGGCTTTACTGACGTTTATCGAAGCGCGCTTTAACGACGTGAAAGAGGCGTGTATCGGGCTGACTTTTGTGTTGGCGGCAACGGCGGGAGTTTTATTGATGAGCCGCGATGTGCATGCGGGCGAGCATCTCAAAGATTTATTGGTCGGACAAATTTTGTGGGTGAGCAGCCCGCAACTCATGTACACCGCCGCCTTGAGTAGCTTGCTGCTATTAGCTTTACGCTGCTTACCCGCACGTTTGCAACAGCACAGCTTTTACGCTTTATTCGCCCTCGCCGTCACCGCTTCGGTGCAACTCGTCGGCGTGTATTTAGTGTTCGCCAGCCTGATTGTGCCTGCCCTCGCGACCTATCGCCTCATCCGTCACCGCCTGTTTTTCGCTGGCATGGTGGGCATCACAGGCTACGCGACAGGGCTGCTGCTATCGGCCAGCTTCGATTTACCCGCAGGTGCGGCAATTGTGTGGGCGATGGCAACGGTGGGTGGCGTGATTTTGATTACAATGCGCGCCCTTTAGCAACGGAGAGTGGGAAGTCGAACGGCGCGCTGCGCCTAACTGGTAAGTGGGAAACCCACCGCGCGCTGACTCACCACTCACCACTCACCACTTAACATGACCGACCGTTACGCCGTTATCGGCAACCCCATCAATCACAGCAAATCGCCGCTGATACATAAAATGTTCGCCGCCCAAACGGGGCAGGACATCAGTTATGACGCAATCGCAGCTCCGCTGGATGGCTTCGCCGCGACCGTGCAACGCTTGCGTGATGAGGGTTACAAGGGTTGCAACGTGACTGTGCCGTTTAAGTTTGAAGCGTTTGAATTAGCCAGTGAAAAACAGCCGCGCGCCGTAACCGCTAGTGCGGCCAACACACTGGTTTTTGCCCATGAAACAGTGACCGCAGACAACACCGACGGGGCAGGCTTAGTGCGCGACATTGAACAAAATTTGAACGTGAGTTTGCGCGGTAAACGCGTATTGCTGATGGGCGCGGGGGGCGCGGCGTATGGCGTGACGTTGCCTTTGCTCATCACGGCTTGTGAGTTAAGCGTGGTGAATCGTACCGTCGCAAAAGCGCAACAACTCGCCGCGAATTTCGCGCCATACGGCCACCTCAAAGCCTATGCGTATGAAGATTTAACCAGCTTGCAATTCGATGTCGTTATCAACGCCACGTCTAGCGGTTTAAGCGATAAGCTCGCCCCACTCCCCGCCAGCATTTTCGCCAAACACGCACTCGCCTACGACATGATGTACGGACGTGAAACACCGTTTATGCAGTTCGCTAAACAGCACGGCGCGCAAGTCTCAGATGGCTTGGGCATGTTGGTCGAACAAGCGGCGGCGGCTTTTGAAATCTGGCGCGGTGTGCGTCCCGATACCGCGCCTATCATCGCGACGTTGCGCGCGCTATGAAAAAACTCTGGAGTTGGCTGTGGCACGCGGTGTTGCTCGGCATCGCGCTGATACTTTTGTATCAAGTGTGGCTGTTCGCGCAGCTGTGTTGGTGGACAAAATTTAATCCCGACAGCAGTGCGTTTATGGACTCGCGTTTAGAGCTGATGCAGGACAAAAATCCCGCTGCCGCGCTGCAACATCAATGGGTGGATTACGGCAAAATTTCTAACCATCTCAAGCGCGCCTTAATCGCCTCGGAAGATGCCAAGTTTGTCGATCACGAAGGCTTCGATTGGGACGGCATCCAGAAGGCTTACGAGAAGAATATGAAGAAGGGCAAAATCGTCGCGGGCGGCTCGACGATTAGTCAGCAGCTGGCTAAAAATTTATTTCTGTCCAGCAAACGCACCCCGTGGCGCAAAGCAGAAGAAGTGCTGATTACCTTGATGTTAGAGGCGGTGATGGATAAGCAGCGCATTCTGGAAATCTATTTGAACAGCATCGAATGGGGCGACGGGGTGTTCGGTGCGGAGTCGGCAGCGCGTCATTATTATCAAATCAGTGCCGCGCAACTGTCGCCCTATCAAGCCGCCAAACTCGCCGCGATGGTGCC
>JBJORQ010000032.1:0-17218 GCA_046049345.1 Pseudomonadota bacterium
GCATTCCAACAGCAGCGAGCGCGTGTAAGCACTGCTATCAAAAATCAACATTTCCAGCTGCGGCGCGGTCTCCATCAACACTCCTTTAGCATCTGTTCGCAACTCGGACACACCCCATAAATCACTTCAGTCAGTGCGTCGCCGTGACCACTATCTGGCGTGCGCCACAAGCCATCGCGGCGTACATGGTTGCAAATGCTGCATCGCATTAACGTGTCGCGACCGCGCTGTGTGGCAGTTTTGAAAGCGACTAAATGCGGGAAGGTTTCGCTGTACAAATGCTGATGCGAGTAATGCACCGCACCACGGCTGTCTGAACGTAAATGCGCGCGCATAAAGCGACGTACGCGCGGCGAATCACAACGATAGTCGAACACGATTTCGCGCTCGCCACGACGCGCCAGCTCCAGCATCGCGAGGGTGAAATTTTTGCTCACTTTGCCGCTAATCGAGTCCAATAAATTCAGTCCCAACACCGCGTCATTTGCCAAAGCTTCGCCATCGTTATCGTGCGCAAAGCTATCCCACGCAGCGTTGACACGCACGATGACATTGTGTTGATCCACGCTCAACTCCACCGTAGGCTCGTGACGCGGCAGAGCATTAGCAGATGCCGCCAGTGAATGACGCATAGCAATAACCTCGAAGAAAATTCGTCAAAAAATGTAGATGCGAAGACGCATCGAGCAAACTAAACGATAAAAAATGTACTGCTAAGTGAAGGGTAAAACCAGTAGTGAAAATGTTTCGCGCCATGATGCGAAGAAACAAACTACTTACAACGGGGGCGCATTCTAAAGGCTAAGTGGAAATTGAGGGGCGTAATTTTTAGCGGGTGTCACACAACGAAAAAATGAAGCGTGCGAACTCATTTTGTTATTGATCAAACTCGCTATGCACAGGGCGATTAAGCAGTTCGGCGAGCACTTCCTTGACGGGCACATGTTCGTAAATAATCCGATACACCGCCGCACAAATCGGCATCGCAACACTCAAGCGGCGCGACAATTGATACACCTCGCGCACCGAATACACGCCTTCGGCAACGTGACCTAAGCGACGCATAATTTCGGGCAAGGAGTGTTGCTGAGTGAGCAGCAAACCCACTTGGCGATTGCGCGATAAATCGCCGGTGCAGGTCAAAATCAAATCGCCCGCGCCCGACAAGCCCATCAAGGTTTCCGCACGACCACCCAGTGCCACGCCTAAACGCGAAATTTCTGCCAAGCCGCGCGTCATCAACGCCGCGCGCGCATTCAGTCCTAAGCCCATGCCGTCCGAAATGCCTGCGGCAATTGCCAACACATTTTTCACCGCGCCACCGATTTCTACGCCGACCACATCAGTGCTGGCATACACGCGCAAATGCGGTGCGCGCAAGGCTTTGGCGGTATGCCGCGCGAACTCGGCATCACTGCTCGCTAAGGTCAGCGCGGTGGGCAAACCTTTCGCCACTTCCAACGCGAAGCTGGGACCTGACAACACCGCGCGCGGCACGCTATCGGCTAATTCTTCGGCGACCACTTGATGCGGCAGCAAGCCGCTATTCGCTTCCAAGCCTTTGCACAACCACACCACGCCCACCTTGTCTGACAAGCTAGGCAAGGCTTTGAGCGTGCTGCGCAAGGCGGCAAGGGGGGCAGCCAAGATGATGAGTTCGGCATTCGCAACTGCGCTAATTAAATCGGCACTGAGCGTTAACGCGGCGGGCAGCGTGATGTCGGGCAAGTAAGCGCGATTCACTCGCGTCGCTTGCATCGCCTCGATCTGCTTGGCGTTGCGCGCATACAAGGTAACGTGATGTTGAGAGGAGAGGCTAATCGCCATCGCCGTTCCCCATGCGCCCGCGCCTATGACTGAAATGTTCATATTCATTAGCTGCCCCACACGTCTTTGCTACTAACAAAACCTATATCGCCATCTTGATGACGCACTTTTAGCCAGCCAGTGCCGCTGTCTTCTAGCAATTCGAGGGCGACTTGTTGGCGCACTTGATAGGCGCGCGGCGCGCTGAATTCGGGCTGTTTACGCACTTCGATTAAGGGCGCGACGGCGAACACATAGCGCTTGAACGAGATGTCGCGCTTTTCTAGCCAGTACAAACCGCCCGTACGGTCGCGAACTTTGACCCACAAATCCAAATTCACCACCACCTCAAACGGCATGTAGCGATTCACAACGAAGAGTTTTTTGCCTTTTGCCGACGGCGCGTCATACAAGGTGGCGTGCGCAGCGGACACCGAAATAAACTCGACTGCGTGCGCCGCGCTGCTCACCATAAGCAACGCCGCCAGCAAAAAGAGACGAGGGGAGTTAAGCATTAGTGCGTGGTTGCGGCAGTGGCTTCAGCTTGTTGCTGCTTTTGCTGTTGGTACAACATTTCAAAGTTAATCGGATTGAGCAACACAGGGGCAAAGCCGCCGCGCACGGAAACGTCCGACACGACTTCACGCAAATACGGGAACAAAATGTTTGGACACATCACCGCCAATACTGCCTCCAATTCTGGATTCGGAATGTGGCGCGCTTGGAAAATCCCCGCTTGTTTAGCTTCAATCAAAAACATCACTTTTTCGCCCAGCTTGGCAGTGACGGTGCAAGTGATGGTGACATCGAACACACCCTCTTCAATCGCCGTGGCTTGGCTATGCAGTTGCACATCAATTTGCGGGCTGCTGTGGTCTAAAAAAATCTGCGGCGCGTGCGGGATTTCCAGTGAAATATCTTTCACATAGATTTTATCCATACTAAAAACGGGCTGAGTTGCGGCGGCTTCGGTCATGTTATTTCCTTAAAATTATTGAGCTAAAAGAGGCGTTAATTTACCTGCCAAATCGAATGCGGCTAAGTCGTCAAAGCCGCCGATATGCTGGTCGTTAATATAGATTTGCGGCACGGTGCGCCTACCCGTTTTTTCCATCATCGCAAGGCGTAATTCAGGCTCTAAATCAACGCGGATTTTTTCGATTTCGGTCACGCCCTTGCGCTGCAACAACTGTTCGGCGCGCACGCAATATGGACACACGGCGGTGCAATACATTAAAACTTTTGCCATGTTATTTGCTCAGAGGAAGTTTGCTGCTTTGCCACGCCATCACGCCGCCTGCCATGTTGTACACGTCGGTGAATCCTGCTTTGGTGAGGAGGGCGGTAGCCGAGCCCGAACGGTTGCCTGAACGACACACCACGACGACCGTTTTGTCGCGATATTTATCTAGTTCACCGATGCGCGCTTTGAGTTTGCCAAGTGGAATCAACTTGGCGTTCAACAAGTGACCGCTGTCGTATTCAGCTTGCTCGCGCACATCGAGGACGAAAGCGTTTTTGTGATTGATGAGTTGTAAAGCGGCGGCAACATCGACGGCTTTAATGCCACGAATGCGATTGCCGAAAATCGACCAGAACAGCATCACGCCAGAAAAAATTGCGATGCCAATGGGGAATACGTTATCAAGGACGAACTGCAAGGTCATACTCCTGTTGTTTTTGGGTGGCGAATTCTAGCAGAGCCACAAAGTGCGCGGGGTCATTCTCGGCCAGTGTTTGCAACAATTGCAGCGCAGGCGGGTGATGCGGATACGACCAAATCGCCTGCGTTAAACGCTGTTGTGCAGCAAGCACTTGATTATCTTTCGCCAATAAAAATGCCTCGCGATATGCCACATCCGCCGTCGGTAAAAAGCGCATCACCTCAGCCGTTTGCGCCAGCTTCGCGGGCAGATTTTCTGCATCGAGCACAATTAAGGGGTTGAGATAAAACATTGCGTAGCCGTGCAACAACGAGTTTCCGTCTAAGGCTAATAATCTAGCGCGATAGTCTTGCGCAGCCTGACTGTGATGCGAATCGCGGTTCACCTGAATAATGGCGGTTTGCAACTGCTGATAATCACGCACAAATTGCCACAACGACAGCCCACCCAACACCCAGACCGTGACGAGGGTCGCGCGTAATAAGCGCAAAGATTGCACGGCAAAATAGCGTTCTTCCAACATCCCAAACAGCACCGCAGCGATGGCCAAAAAGTAGACGTACCACAGCGGGTATTCCAGCAAACTATGAATGGCTAACACCCCCAAGGCGGCATACGCCCAGCAATGCGCAGCACTCAGTTGACGCGCCCGATACGCCGCCCTAACCCCAGCCGTGAGCGTAATCAGCAAAACGGATAAGCCCGCCACACCCGTTTCGGCGGCAAGCTGCAACACCAGATTATGTGCATGGGTATAAAGCCCCGGCAGGCTATGCGCTTGCAAGGGTTGCAACTCAAAATGCTGCAAGGCAAACTGCCCAAACCCCACGCCTAGCCAAGGATACTGACTAAAAACCAACGCCGCTTCGCGCCATAAATACCAACGCACACTGCCGTTGGCATCGCTCCCAAACATGCGATCTAAAGTATTCAGACTGTCGCCCGCATGAGCAATGAAAGGCAATTGCACCAGTAGATGCATCACAGCAAACATCGCCAACGCCGCGCTAAAAAACCACTTCATTTTGAGCAGCTCAGGGTTACGCCAAGCCCACCACGCACTCAGTCCGGCCATCAGCAGCAGATACAGCCATGAGCTGCGCGAACCACTCAGCGTCAGCACAAACAGCAAGGGTAGTAACAGCGGCACGACAGCCGCCAAGTGGAGTTTGGCTTGCTGATACAACAAGCCTAACGACACCACACCCAGAGCTAAATAATTTGCGTAATGATTGGGCTGCGCCAGATTGCCACTCAAACTGCTAGAAAATTTGCCAACAATCACCGCATCAAATGGCGTGTGTAAATGAAAGTGTTGCAACACCCCAATCAGCGCGTTCAGTTCTGCGCCCACTAGTAAGAACGCACTTAACACCAGCGCCACGCTGGCAAGACTCAAACTCCGCCGTAACGCCGCGCCCAATAGCATGAGCAAGGCCGCGAACAGCAGATACAAAATAAATAGCTTGGCCTGAGCAAAATAGGCAATTTTGCCGCTGGCCAATTGCACCAGGACAATCACTATCAAACCAAGCGGCAGCAACACAATGCGCGGAATACTGCGCGCCAGGTCGCGCCCCAACAGCAACAGCGTAGCGGCAAGTCCTAAGGCAAAACTCCAGCCTTCTTGATAAAAGGTAGTGAGTGGATTTTCGTGACGGTAGTGCAGAAATGGCACTAGCCACATCAATCCGACCAAGGTCAAACTGAGGTGGCTAGCGCGTAGCTGACGTAAAAAACTTAGTTGCAAGAATGACCCTTTACACCCAGTTTGCTCAAAATGTTATTGAGCGGACAAAATTGCGTAAAGCCGCTTTGGAATAAATTCAAACCAACAAAGGCGGTGAACCATAAGAAATTACTGCTGACAAAAATTGGACTAGCCGATGCGCCCAAAGCCAATGACAGCAAGACAAACAAGCCTGCTACGATGCGTACGATACGTTCTTGATTCATTCTAAAACTCCTTTACTAAAATTTAAGCGGCGCGATTCTACGGGATTTTTTTATACAAAGTAGCGTAATACAACACGGGTATGACAACCAAAGTCAGCACCGTCGAAACCAAGATACCGAAAATCAGCGACAGCGCTAAGCCGTTAAAAATCGGGTCGTCGAGAATAAATAACGCGCCCAACATCGCCGCCAGTCCCGTCAAAATAATCGGCTTGGCACGCGCACTGGCCGCCGCAATCACCGCTTGTTGTAAGTACACGCCATCACGAATTTGCAGGTTGACGAAGTCCACCAACAAAATCGAATTGCGCACGATGATGCCCGCCAAGGCAATCATGCCTATCATCGAGGTGGCGGTGAATTGACTACCTGCCAGCGCGTGGCCTGGCATCACGCCAATAATCGTCAGCGGAATCGGTGCCATGATAATCAGCGGCACGACATAGCTTTTGAACTGCGCGACCACCAGCAAATAAATCAAAATCAGTCCCACGCCATACGCGATGCCCATGTCGCGGAACGTCTCGAACGTCACTTGCCATTCGCCGTCCCACTTCAATGCGTAATTCGCATACGGATTGCTCGGTTGATTAAAGTAGTAACTTTCCAACGCGCCGCCCTCGCTCAGCTGCATATCGCTGGTCTTGGCATTGATGGCGAACATGCCATACAGCGGGCTGTCCAGCTTGCCCGCCATATCCGCCACGACATACACCACGGGCAGCAAATCCTTGTGGAAAATCGGATAGTCCCTATCCATTTTTTGCACTTGCACCAGTTCCGCGAGCGGCACTAATACGCCGTCATGGGCGCGCACTTTGAGCTTGAGCACATCCGAAATTTTGATGCGTTTTTCAGCAGGCAAACCAATGCGCAACGGTGGTGCGTATTTGGCATTTTCGTCGTGTAAGGACGTAACGTCTTGCCCGCCTAACGCCACGCTAATCACGTCCACCACGTCGCGCGGTGCGACCCCCAACATCGCCGCCTTGCTTTGTAACACTTGCAACATCACCTTGGGCGCGGCACTGGTAACCGAGTCGTCGATGCCGACAATGCCCTCGGTCTTTTCAAACTGCTCACGCACCTTGTTCGCCACGCTACGCGCGCCGTCGTAATCGGGCCCATAAATTTCCGCGACCAGCGGCGACATCACCGGCGGCCCCGGTGGCACTTCGACGATTTTGATATTGGCGTGCCATTTTTTGGCAATCGCTTCGATCGGGGCTAACACCGCCGTAGCGATTTGGTGGCTGCTGCGACTGCGATGATGTTTGTCGCGCAAATTCACTTGTACATCGCCCTGCGTCGGCTCGTTGCGCAAATAGTATTGGCGCACCAAACCATTGAAGTTAATCGGCGAAGCTGAACCCGCGTAAGCCTCGTAATCGGTGACTTCTTCGACAGTTGCCAGATAAGCGCCGATGTCATGCAGCACCGCGCTGGTTTGCTCCAAAGCTGTGCCGTTAGGCATATCGACGACGATTTGAAATTCGGATTTATTGTCGAACGGCAACATTTTCAAGATGACCAACTTGACCACGCCTAAGCCCACCGCGATAAACAAGCCCGCCAAAATTGCCAACCATAATTTGCGCCGCGCTGCTTTGCCGTGTTCGCCATTCAAAAATGGCGTGAGGTGTTTGCGGAAAAATTTACTCAAAGCAGAGTCATGTTCGTCATGTACTTCGGTGTGCTGTGCGCCTGAAAATTTCAGCACCAGCCAAGGCGTAATCACGAACGCCACGGCCAATGAAATCAGCATTCCCATCGAGGCGTTAATCGGAATCGGACTCATGTATGGCCCCATCAAGCCGCTCACAAACGCCATCGGTAGCAAGGCGGCAATCACCGTAAAAGTCGCCAAAATCGTCGGACTGCCGACTTCATCGACGGCATCAGGAATGATTTCCGAAAGCGGTTGATGCGCGGCTAAAGCGCGACGACGATGGATGTTTTCCACTACCACAATCGCGTCATCGACCAAAATTCCGATAGAGAAAATCAGCGCGAACAGCGACACGCGATTGAGCGTAAAGCCCCACGCCCATGACGCGAACAAAGTCGCCGCCAAGGTCAGCATCACCGCGATGCCAACCACAAACGCCTCGCGTCGCCCCATCGTCAGCCACACCAGCAACACTACCGCAGCAGTGGCAAACAACAGCTTTTTAATCAGCTTCATCGCTTTGTCGTTGGCGGTTTCGCCGTAGTTGCGCGTGATGCTGACTTGCACATCGGCGGGAATCACGCTGCCTTTTAATTCTTCGACGCGCGCCAATAATTTTTCCGCCACTTCGACCGCATTCGCGCCAGGCTTTTTGCTAATCGCCACCGTCACGGCGGTGTATTCACCCTTGGCGGTAATGCCTTTGTCGGCGGCCGCTGCACCTGCGCCCAACCACACATAACTACTCGGTTGATCCGCGCCATCTAGCACTTGCGCGATGTCGCGTAAAAACACCGGTTTGCCCGCGAACACCCCCACCACCAACTGTTTCACGTCCTGCGCATTGGTCAAAAAGCCACCCGTTTGCACCAGCACTTCGCGATTGTCCTGCGCCAACATGCCGGCGTTTTGCGACACATTGGCGGCTTGTAAGGCTGCGCGCACGTCCTGAATCGTCAGTTGCACCGCATTCAAACTTTCGGCATTGAGTTGCACTTTGACCAAGCGTTGCGTGCCGCCCAAGGTATTCACCTCGCGCGAACCGGGCACACGCTTGAGCTCGTTTTCAATCGCGTGCGCCACTTGAGTCAGCTCAATACTGCCGCCCACCGCCTGCTCGCGCCACAAAGTCAACGCCAAAATCGGCACATCGTCGATGCCTTTGGCTTTAATAATCGGTTGCATCACACCCAAAGTCGGCGGCAGCCAATCGGAATGGGAGTGCACCACGTCGTACAGTTTCACGATGGACGGCACATGCTCCAGCCCCACTTTGAACTGCACGGTAATCACCGCCATGCCAGGTTGCGACACCGAGTAAACGTGATCCACGCCCGCAATCTGCGACAACACTTGCTCGGCGGGCGTTGCCACGGTTTGCGCCACATCTTTTGCCGACGCACCCGGATAGGCAATCATCACGTTCGCCATGGTCACATTGATTTGCGGCTCTTCCTCACGCGGCGTGACCGCGACGGCGAACACCCCCAACAACACCGCCACCAAAGCCAGCAGCGGGGTCATCGAAGAATGTAAAAAATGTTTGGCGATACGTCCTGAAATACCCATGATTTTTCCTAAAAACTTGCTACAAAGTCCTACTAAAAACTTGTCCAAAAATTACGCAGATTTACACAGACTGAATCAGCGTAAATCTGCGTAATTTTTGTACTTAAAATGCTTGCCGAAAGCCTCAAAAAGCACACTCAGCAAGCTTTACAACTACTTCAGCTTGGTAATGCCCATCGCATCCATGATGAGTTTTTCGTACATCGGTTCGGAAGTGCCGCGTTTCATTTTGCGCATAAAGTATTTTTCAAACGCAATTTTCGCAACATGTACCCATTTACCCGACATGGCGCGATTCAAATTGCGCGGCGGGATTTGCGGCAAAGCAATAAACGCCACGCCCGTATCGCCAAAATCCGCCAAACAAATGGTGTTCCAAGTGGCTTTGCTGGTCGGCGGATTGCCCATCAATTCGGAATGAATGTTGTGCGCGGTGGCAGTGACCATAGACTCAATCATGTAGCCTGTTTTTGGCGTACCGACTGGCACAGGCGTTTTTTCGACAGGCGGAATCGCGATGCACACGCCGACCGCGTAAATGTTTTTGTACTTAGGGTTGCGCTGATGTTCGTCCACCAAAATAAAGCCACGCGGATTGGTTAAGCCTTCGATACCAAACACCGCATCCACGCCCTTAAAGGCGGGCAACATCATGCTGTAAGCGAACGGCAATTCATGCTTGGCTTTTTCTTTTGCCATGTCGTCAAATTCGGTAACGAACATTTTGCCCGCTTCGATTTTATCGACACGGGCATTGCAGATCCATTTGATATGTTTCTCGCGCATCGCTGATTCCAGCAAGCTCTTCGAGTCGCCCACGCCACCTAAACCAAGATGTCCGATGTAAGGCTCAGACGTGACAAAAGTCATCGGGACTTGGTCGCGGATTTTGCGGCGACGTAAATCCGTTTCAATGGTAAACGCGTATTCATATGCGGGGCCAAAACACGACGCGCCTTGCACCGCACCAATCACTACAGGCCCTGGATTTTGCGTAAAGCCTTCCCACTCACCATGCGACTTCATCGCGTGATCGACATCGCATACTGAATGCGTATGACCGCCGTGCGGACCCAATCCTTCGATTTCATCGAACGCCAATTTAGGGCCTGTCGCGATCACCAAATAATCGTAATCAAGCGTCGTACCATCATTTAATTCAAGACGATTATTGTCAGGATGAACGCGCTTCACGCCGGTCGAAATAAAGTTAATCCCTTTGCGTTCCAAATACGGACGCACGGCAAAAGTAACGTCTTCTTTATCGCGCCACTTCACGCCCACCCAAGGATTCGACGGGGTGAACTGGAAATTATCCGAGTTGGAAATCACCGTAACCTTGTCGCCCTTGCGGATTTTTTCCTTCATCTCGTAAGCCATCGGCATCCCGCCAATTCCCGCGCCCATAATGATGATGTGTGCCATTGCTCTACTCCCTCAAGTTAAGTTAGACCTGCATTTATTTACTCATTCCCGCTTTTACGGGTTCGGTTGCCACTTGTTCACCTGCTGTTAGCCCTGCCACTACTTCTACGACATCTGCTTCGCTACTTTCACCTAAACGCACTTGACGTAACTGCACGCCGCCTTTGGCATCCACCACATACACCGCCACCACTTCACTGCGACGTAACACCGCGCTGGCAGGAATCAGCATTTTTTTCGTTTTGCCCAACAAAAATTGCGCGCGCACAAACATCCCAGGATAAATACCCGCTTGATTAACCGGCAAATTCACGCGCACTTGCGTGCCATGCGTACGGCTGTCTGCCAAGGGTTGCACGGTGACCGAAGCGGCTTTAATCACACGGTTTTGCGTCGGGATTTCCACTATCACTTGCGGATTTTTGCCGATGGCGTCGAGCTGATATTGCGGAATCGACACAATCACGCGCATCTCGCTCGCGTCAAAGCCCGTCATCAAAGGCTTACCCGGCATCACCGTTTCACCCACCTCAACCAAACGCGCCGCGACCACGCCGCCATACGGCGCGGTCACTGTGGTGTAACCCTGCGCCAAACTCGCCTGACCCGCGCCCGCGCGACTTGCTGCCGCTTGCCCCGCAGCCATGTCGTAATCGGCTTGCGCTTTATCGAGCGCAGCTTGGCTAATAAATTTTTGCGTAAACATCACCTTGGCGCGATCCAAGCTCACTTTGACATTTTGCAAATTGGCTTGCGCTTGAGCTAGCTGCCCTTGACTGCCCGCCAAGGCTTGATCCGCCTCGCGTTCGTCGATGCGCAAAATCACTTGCCCCGCTTTAACTTTGTCGCCCACTTCAAACAGCACCGCTTTCACGCGCCCCGAAATTTGCGCCGCCACGGTAGTTTGTCGCGTTGCTTCAACCAAGCCTTCGGCACTATAGGTTTGCGCCACTTCGCTATACGCTACGGTCGCAGTCACCAAGGGTTGCGCGGCTTGCGCGCCGATACTCGTCAACAACAACGCTGCCAACACACTTATCTTTCTCATCTCACTCACCCGCATCATCAATTCAATCTATAAGAATATACTAATGTATAAAATAAAACAAACACCTTAAAACGGTGCTTGTGCTTAGTTAGACGTGCAAAATACTTCGCGCATCAAGCCCACCAACTTCAAAGTGCGCGGATCGTTAATGCGGTAGTAAACAAAATTGGCTTCTTTGCGCGTCGCCAACACATCTTTGTCACGCAGGATTGCCAAGTGCTGCGAAATGTTGCTTTGCGTCGTACCAACATTTTCGACGATGTCTTGCACGCTTAATTCTTGGTTGCCCAGCAAGCATAAAATTTTCAAGCGCAGCGGATGCGCCATAGCTTTAATCGCCAGTGCGGCTTGTTCGATGTCTTGATCACGGTCTATAACAGGATGGTGCATACATACCTCAAAATTAAAATTTCACGGGAAACGCTAGAAATTGAAATAGCTAAGCAAGGCTAGGCGCGAGCAAAAAATGACGACGCGGCATAGTTCACTATGTAAGGAGTTATTTTTTGCGAGCAACAACGCATTGCGACGCTATTTCAATTTCTTCGGCTAAAATGCGCGCCTTGTTTTTTAGCCAACTATCTTACCCGATGAACATCACTCCTGTGCTTTTGATTATTTTGGATGGCTTCGGCTATCGCGAAGACCCTGATTACAACGCGATTGCAGCGGCACATAAACCCAACTGGGATAATTTTTGGCGCAATCATCCACACACACTGATTTCCGCATCGGAAAAAGCGGTGGGTTTGCCAAGCAAGCAAATGGGCAATTCTGAAGTCGGTCATCTCAACATCGGCGCGGGACGCGTGGTGTATCAAGACATCAGCCGCATTGATGTCGAAATCGAAGAAGGACAATTTTTCGATAACGTCGCGCTCAACGCTGCGATTCAAACCGCGATTCAAAATAATTCCGCGCTGCATATTCTCGGTCTGCTCTCCTCTGGCGGCGTACACAGCCACGAAAGTCATATTCTCGCGATGCTCGAAATGGCGGCGCGCAAGGGCTTGAAAAAAGTTTATTTACATCCGTTTTTAGATGGTCGCGACAGCCCACCAAAAAGTGCCGAGCCGTCGTTGCGCGCCTTGCAAACCTTGTGCGACAAGCTCGGCGTGGGACAGATTGCATCAATCGTGGGACGTTTTTTCGCTATGGATAGAGACAATCGTTGGGAACGCGTGCAAGCCGCTTATGACGTTATCAGCGCGGGACACAGCGCATTTAGTGCGACGACAGCGGTGGAGGCTTTGGCTGCGGGTTATGCGCGCAATGAGACCGACGAATTTGTGCAAGCCACCAGCATTCATGCGCCAGGCGCACCTGCCATCAAAATGCAGGACGGCGACGCACTGGTGTTTATGAATTTCCGCGCTGACCGCGCCCGCGAAATTACCCGCGCTTTAAGCGATACCGACTTTGACGGTTTTGCGCGCAGCTATTTTCCCAAGCTCGCCAATATCACCACATTGAGCAGCTACGGCGAAGATTTTAAACAGCCGTGCGCATATCGCGCCGATGCGCCGCAAAATACCTTTGGCGAATATATTTCGGGCTTAGGGCTGAAGCAATTACGCATCGCCGAAACCGAAAAATACGCGCACGTCACTTACTTTATGAATGGCGGCAAAGAGCAACCATTCGCGGGTGAAGACCGTATTCTCGTGCCCTCGCCCAAGGTTGCGACTTACGATTTACAGCCCGAAATGAGCGCGTATGAATTAACCGACAAACTCGAAGCGGCGATTCTATCCAAGCAATATCAAGCGATTATTTGCAACTACGCGAATGGCGACATGGTTGGGCACAGCGGCGATATGGCTGCGGCAACTAAAGCGATTGAAACGCTGGACGTATGCATCGGTCGCGTCGTCAAAGCCATGCAGAGCATAGGCGGCGAGGTCATTCTCACCGCCGACCACGGCAACGCCGAGCAAATGATCGACCACGAAACCCATCAAGCCCACACCGCGCACACCCTGAACCGCGTGCCGTTCGTGTATATCGGTCGCACGGCTCACACCACCAACACAGAAGGCGCGTTGCGTGATTTAGCACCGAGCTTGCTGTACATGATGGGCTTGCCCAAGCCTGCCGAGATGACTGGGCAGAGCCTGATTCAATTCGCTTAATCCTCGCGATGCGCACACGCGATTTTGCTGTTTTCCTTGGCTTGCTGGCACTGCTCAACACCGCCCACGCCACGCAACAAGAAGAGCTGGAAAATTTGCGCAAACGCATCAGCACCATGCAGCGCGATGTCGAACACACCAGTGAATCACGCGATGAAGCCGCCGATGCCTTACGCGAATCGGAGCGGGCGATTAGTGATGGCAATCGCCAACTCGCCGCGCTCGCCACGCAACAACGCATTGCCGACCACAAGTTGAACCAGTTACAAACCCAACAACAACAGCTCGACCGCAGTATGGCGGGGCAACAAGCCTTGCTGGGGCGATTGCTATATCAGCAGTATTTGGGCGGCACACAGACTTACAGCAAGCTGGTACTCAACAATCAAAACCCCAATCAAGTCGCGCGTGAAATTCAGTATTACGGTTATATCGCGCGTAACCGTGCGGCTTGGCTGGCAACTTTGCGTAAGAATTTGCAACAAGTACAAACCGTGCGCAGCCAAACCAGTGCGGCGCGTACCGAGTTGAGCGATTTGCAAAGTGAGCAAAAAGCCCAGCAACGCGATTTGCAAAAACAGCAACAAGCACGCCAGCAAATGCTGCTTAAGGTTTCGCAAAAACTGCGCAGCCAACGCAGCGAAATTAAGCATTTGCAAGCCAATGAAAATCGCCTCGCGCAATTGGTCGAAAAAATTACCCAAATGCTGGCAAAGCCCAGCGGCAAATCCATTTTTCGCAATGACAAATTGCCCGACAATCGCTTTGCGGGCAAAGCCTTTACTGAACTAAAAGGACGATTAATCTTCCCTGTCAAAGGCGACATCGTTAACAGCTTTGGCAGCATGCGCCCCGACAGCACGGTGTTGTGGAAAGGCATCCAAATCAAGGCGGCGAATGGGCAATTAGTCAAAGCGATTGCTTCGGGACGCGTGGTATTTGCTGATTGGCTGCGCGGTTTCGGCAACTTGCTGATTGTCGATCACGGCACGGGCTATATGAGTTTGTATGGCAATAACGAAACCTTATTCAAGCAAGTCGGCGATGAATTACAAGGCGGCGAAACCATCGCCAGCGTGGGTAACAGCGGCGGCAATGAAGATTCTGGCTTATACTTTGAGCTACGTTTAGAGAGCAAACCGCTCGACCCACTTAAATGGTTTGCAAAAAAATAACTGCCGCGCTCAAGTTCACATGAGCGCGGTTTAATTGTCGGTACTAAGGAGCAACACATGCGTCGTTTAGAAAAAGTCGGATTGATCGGATTAGGTTTGTTCGCGGGTGTCGCGCTGACTATTCATTACACCGCAGTGGCGGAAAAAGACTCGGTGGCAACCCCGTTGCCAATTGAAGAATTACGCGCCTTCTCCGAAGTTTTTGGTCGTATCAAAAGCGATTACGTCGAACCCGTTGCCGACAAAACCCTAATTAACCAAGCCATCAACGGCATGGTCAGCGGTCTCGACCCGCACTCCGCGTATCTCGATGCCGACGCGTTCAAAGAGTTGCAATCTTCTACGCAAGGCGAATTCGGCGGCCTTGGCTTGGAGGTCGGCATGGACGACGGCTTGGTCAAAGTGGTCTCGCCTATCGAAGACACCCCCGCGTATGAAGCGGGCGTAAAGTCTGGCGACTTGATTTTGAAGCTCGACGACACCTTGGTAAAAGGCTTGTCGCTCAACGATGCCGTGAAAAAAATGCGCGGCAAACCGGGCAGCAAAATTGTCCTGACCATCATCCGTAAAAACGAAACCAAGCCACTGTTAATTACCGTCACGCGCGCGATTATTAAAGTGCAAAGCGTCAAAGCTAAGCTGCTCGAATCTGGCTACGCCTTCGTGCGCATTACCCAATTCCAAGAGCACACCGGCGAAAATTTAGGTACAGCGTTGAACAAACTGTTCAAAGAAAACAAAGGTGAAATGAAAGGCTTGGTGCTGGATTTGCGTAACGATCCAGGTGGTTTGCTGACTGGTGCTGTGGGCGTTTCAGCCGCCTTCTTGGCACAAGACGCGCTGGTGGTTTACACCGACGGGCGCACCGAAGATGCCAAGATGCGCCTCACGGCAAATCCTGACAATTATCTGCGCGGCAATGGCAAAAATGATTACCTCAAAGACTTACCAGCGGCGGTGAAAAGCGTGCCTATGGTGGTGTTGATGAATGGCGGCTCGGCTTCCGCTTCGGAAATTGTCGCGGGTGCTTTGCAAGACCATAAACGCGCCGTGATTATGGGGACGCAATCGTTCGGCAAAGGCTCGGTGCAAACTATATTACCGTTAGGCAACAACACCGCTGTGAAGCTCACCACTGCGCGTTACTACACGCCAGGTGGTCGCTCGATTCAAGCCAAAGGCATCGTGCCCGACATCGTGGTGGAAGACCCATCAACCAGTGCAGCTGACAATGCCTTCCGCTTACGCGAGTCTGATTTGGACAAGCATTTGAGCAACACCACGCAAGCGGAAGAAAGTGCTGACAGCAAAAAAACTGCACCTAGCGATGCGAAACCAGACGCGGCAAAAGTGGCTCCTGCGGAATTTGGTTCTAAAAACGATTACCAATTAAATCAAGCCATCAACTTGCTTAAAGGGATGCAAATTTTGCACGGAAAATAACAGCGGGGTTGCCATGAAAAACATCTGCGATATGCACAAAAAACGTGAGCTGATTTTTGCCGCCGAACCCGCTGGGCAAGTCGCCCGCGCCTATGCTTTGCTCAATGGTTTAGCGGACTGTCAGGTCGAAACAGCGGCGCATGAAAACACGCTGGTGATTCATTACAGCTTGGCCGACTTCACCTTAGCAGGCTTGGAACGCGCCTTGATAGAGCAAGGTTTTGTGCTCGACAACAATCTGCTGCATCGCATCACGCGCCAAGTGATTCACTACTGCGAAGACACCGAGCTGCACAATCTGGACGTGCCCGAACCGGTAACAAAAAAGCGCGAAAAAGAGATTTTTATCCAAGCCTACGATGCGCGGCTGCATGGCGATAAAGATGAGACGACTGCGCCAGAGCTACGTCACTACAAATAATCGGGCATCTCGAAAGTCGAAAAGAGTCCAAGCTCAAAAATCAAGAACATGAACGACTCGCAACTACTGCGCTACAGCCGCCACATCCTGTTAGATGAAATCGGCATCGAAGGTCAAACGCGCATTTCATCCGCCAAAGTATTGCTCATCGGCGTAGGCGGCTTAGGCTCGCCTGCCGCGCTGTATCTGGCGGCCAGCGGGGTCGGGCAACTCACTTTATGCGACGACGACACCGTGGAGCTGAGCAATTTGCAACGTCAAATCGCGCATCAAACCGAGGCGATTGGACAGCGCAAAGTCAGTTCCGCCGTCAACACTTTGCACGGCATCAATCCCGACGTGTTGTATCAGCCATTAGCGATTCGCGCTGATGTGGAACAACTGGCGACGCTCATTGCCGAGCACGATGTGGTGCTGGACTGTTCGGATAATTTCACCACCCGCTACGCCATCAATCGCCTGTGCCATCAGTTACGCAAACCTTTGGTGTCAGGTGCGGCGATACAGTTTTCTGGGCAAGCCAGCGTGTTTGATTTCCGCCGCGCACACACACCCTGCTACAACTGTTTGTATCCCGAAGACAGCGAAGCCGAAACGCTGCGCTGCGCCACCACCGGCGTATTCGCCCCACTGGTCGGCATCATCGGCAGCCTGCAAGCCAATGAAGCTCTCAAGCTCATCATCGGTATCGAAACAGGCTTACACGCCCGCCTGCTCACGCTAGACGCGCTCACCCTGCAAATCCGCACCACCCACTTCAAGCAAGATACGAGCTGCGCCGTGTGCGGCACAGCTACTTAACCTCCTCTGCTATGCCCAACCCCTAGACGCAAAAAAGCCGAGCGAACTCGGCTTTTTTCCATGCTAGCTCAGGCTTGCGCCCGATGTATCGACCGAAAGGTCGAGCTAG
>JBJORQ010000033.1:0-18062 GCA_046049345.1 Pseudomonadota bacterium
GCTCGATGCGATGGAGAATCCCTATCTCGTGCCAGCCGCGTTGCGCGCCGAAATCGCGGCAGCGGTGAGTGTCGCCGCGATCAATCGTTATCCCGATCCGAGTGCGCAAGCGTTGCGCCAAAAAATTCGCGACTTGCTGCAATTAAACGACGACATGGACGTGTTGTTGGGCAATGGTTCGGACGAGTTAATCCAGTTGTTGGCGATGGCGGTAAACAAGCCAAATGCCACGTTACTCAGCGTCGAACCATCGTTTGTGATGTACAAAATGATAGCCACGTTTTTGGGCATGCGCTACGTCGGCGTGCCACTTGCCGCAGATTTTTCGCTCGACATGAGCGCGATGCTGGCGACGATCGAACGCGAACAACCTGCTTTGATTTTCTTGGCGTACCCCAATAATCCGACCGGCAATGCTTTTTCCGCCGCCGACATTCAGCAAGTTTTGCGTGCCGCGCAAGGCTTGGTGGTAGTTGATGAAGCCTATTACGCGTTTGCCGAAGACAGCTTTGTGGCGCATCTGGCTGAGTATCCGAATTTGCTAGTGATGCGCACGTTTTCTAAGCTCGGTATGGCGGGCTTGCGCTTAGGCTTTTTGGTCGGTGATAAGCGTTGGTTGGAACAGCTCGATAAGCTGCGCTTACCGTATAATGTCGGCGCTTTGCCGCAACTGGTCGCGACCAAACTGTTGGAACATCACGACGTGTTGCTCACTCAAGCGGCACAAATCAAACAAGACCGTACTATTTTGGCGCAGCAGTTAAGTGCCATCACGGGCGTGCAAGTGTTTGCTAGCTCGGCGAATTTTTTATTGCTGCGCGTGGCGCGCGCCAAGGAAATTTTTGAAGGATTAAAGCAGCGCGGCGTGTTGATTAAAAACCTGCACGGTGGTCATGCGATGTTAGAGAACTGTTTGCGGGTGACCGTTGGTACGTCAGAAGAAAATGAGTGGTTTTTGGTGGCTTTCAAAGAATGTATTCAGCAAGGCTAGATGGTTGGTCAGTCATGTGGGAGCTCGATTTATCGAGCGATGTTAAAAATTATCGCTCGATAAATCGAGCTCCTACACACAGGAGAAAATTATGCGCAGCGCAACCGTCACACGAAATACTTTAGAAACTCAAATCAGTGTCACGCTGAATTTGGATGGCACAGGCAAAGCTAAATTTGATACGGGCCTGCCGTTTCTCGATCATATGCTGGATCAAATTGCGCGCCACGGCTTGCTCGATTTTGACATCGTGGCAAAAGGCGATTTGCATATCGATGCGCATCACACCGTTGAAGACATCGGTATCACGCTGGGGCAAGCGTTTAATCAGGCAGTCGGCGACAAAAAAGGTTTACGTCGTTACGGTCATGCTTATGTGCCGCTTGATGAAGCTTTGTCGCGCGTGGTGTTGGACCTATCAGGTCGTCCGGGTTTGGAATTTAACTGCGCGTTTGTGCGCGGCAGTATCGGCAACTTTGACGTGGATTTATTCCACGAGTTTTTCCAAGGTTTCACCAATCACGCGCTGGTGACTTTGCACATCGACAACCTCGCTGGCAAAAATGCGCATCACCAAGCCGAAACAATTTTCAAAGCCTTCGGTCGCGCGCTGCGTATGGCGTTGGAACACGATCCGCGTATGGCGGGCATGATGCCTTCAACTAAGGGTTCGTTATAAAAATGATTGCAGTTGTTGATTACGGCATGGGTAATTTGCGCTCGGTGGAACAAGCCTTGCGCCATGTCTCGCCCGATGCCAATGTCGTTGTAACCGACGATGCAAGTGTGATTGCTAACGCCGCGCGCGTGGTGTTCCCAGGGCAGGGTGCTATGCCCGATTGTATGCGTGAGCTGGATAGCCGCAATTTGCGCGAGGCAGTGTTGCAAGCCGCACGCAGCAAGCCTTTTCTCGGTATTTGTATCGGGCTGCAAATGCTGTTTGAGCATAGCGCAGAAGGCGATGTGGCGGGCTTGGGGCTGTTGGGCGGTAAGGTTTCGCGTTTTGCGCATGGCTTGCAAGATGCACAAGGTAATCGTCTCAAAGTGCCACATATGGGTTGGAATCAAGTCCATCAAACTCACGTTGAACACGCACTGTGGAATGGCATTGCACAAGACGCACGTTTTTATTATGTACACAGTTATTTTGTGCAGCCCGACGATGCGAGCTTGATACAAGCGACCAGCGATTATCCGCAGCCTTTTGTGTGTGCGGTGGCGCAAGAAAACTTATTTGCGGTGCAGTTTCATCCTGAAAAAAGCCATACCGCTGGCTTGCAGTTGTTACACAATTTTACAAAATGGAATCCTTAATTATTTAACTTCATATCATGCTAATTATTCCTGCGATTGACTTAAAAGACGGTAACTGTGTGCGCCTCAAACAAGGCGAGATGGAAGGCGCGACAGTATTTTCAGACGACCCCGCCGCGATGGCGAAACATTGGTTAGCGCAAGGTGCGCGACGTTTGCATTTGGTTGACTTGAATGGCGCATTTGCGGGCAAACCCAAAAATGAAGCGGCGGTGCGCAGCATTATCGAAGCGGTCGGGCAAGATGTGCCCGTGCAACTCGGTGGCGGCATACGCGATCTCGCGACCATCGAGCGTTACCTCGATTTGGGCATTACTTACATTATTGTCGGCACGGCAGCGGTTAAAGTGCCGGGCTTTTTGCATGAAGCCTGCGACGCGTTTCCGGGGCACATCATGGTCGGCTTGGATGCCAAAGACGGCAAAGTCGCGGTGGATGGTTGGTCAAAACTGACTGGGCATGACGTGGGCGATTTGGCGAAACGCTTTGAAGACTACGGCGTGGAAGCGATTATTTATACCGACATCGGCCGCGACGGCATGATGGGCGGCGTGAACATTCCTGCTACGGTTGAGCTGGCGCGTCCCTTGCGCGTGCCGGTGATTGCCAGCGGCGGCGTGACTAATTTGGACGACGTGCGCGCCCTTGCAGCGGTGTATCAAGAAGGTATCACGGGTGTGATTACCGGCCGCGCGATTTACGAAGGCACGCTGGATTTACGCGCCGCGCAAGCCTTGGCGGACGAACTCACGCCGATCAAACTTTCTACTCTGCGTTAATTTCCCATGCTCGCTAAACGTATCATTCCCTGTTTGGACGTGACCGCTGGACGCGTGGTGAAAGGCGTGAGTTTTGTCTCGCTGCGCGACGCGGGCGATCCGGTCGAAATCGCTAAACGCTATGACGCGCAAGGCGCGGATGAGCTGACTTTTTTGGACATCACCGCCAGCTCGGATGACCGAGGCATTATTTTTCGCATCATCGAACAAGTCGCTTCGCAAGTGTTTATTCCGCTGACCGTTGGCGGCGGCGTGCGCGAAGTGAATGACGTGCGCAATTTGCTCAACGCGGGCGCGGATAAAGTCAGCATGAACACGCAAGCGGTGGTCAATCCGCAACTGGTTGCCGATGCAGCGGCGCGTTATGGTTCGCAGTGCATCGTGGTCGCGATTGATGCGAAACAAGTCGCGCCGAATCGCTGGGAAGTGTTCACTCACGGCGGTCGTAAAGCGACGGGTTTAGACGTGGTGGCGTGGGCAAAAAATATGCAGACCTTGGGCGCGGGTGAAATTTTGCTCACCAGCATGGATTGCGACGGACAGAAAAAAGGCTTTGATTTGGCGCTCACACGCGCCGTTACCGACGCACTGGAAATTCCCGTCATTGCGAGTGGTGGTGTAGGCAATTTGCAGCACCTCGCCGATGGCGTGAACTTGGGTGGTGCGGACGCGGTGTTGGCGGCGAGCATTTTTCACTTCGGTGAATACACCGTGCCAGAAGCCAAGCGTTTTATGGCAGAACAGGGTATTGAGGTGCGGCTGTGAGCGAAATTTGGCTGAATAAAATCAACTGGTCGGACGATGGGTTAGTGCCAGCAATTGCGCAAGATGCGGCGACGGGGCGGGTGTTGATGGTGGCGTGGATGAACCGCGATGCGTTGCGTTTAACCTATGAGAAAAATCAAGCCGTGTATTGGTCGCGCTCGCGTAAAAAGCTGTGGCACAAAGGCGAAGAGTCGGGGCATTTTCAAGTCGTGAAAGAAATCCGTATGGACTGCGATGCCGATGTGATTTTGTTGCAAATCGAACAGCAAGGCGGCATCGCTTGTCATACTGGACGTGAAAGTTGCTTTTTTAGTAAATTAGAAAATGGCGTGTGGACTGAGGTCGATGCGGTGTTGAAAAATCCAGACGAGATTTATAAAAAATGAATGATACTTTGCAACGTTTAACCGCCACGCTAGAAGCGCGCAAAACTGCCGCGCCGGAGAGCTCGTATGTGGCGAAATTATTCAGCAAAGGCGAAGACGCAATCCTGAAAAAAGTCATCGAAGAAGCGGGCGAAGTATTGCTGGCGAGTAAAGATGGCGATGCGCAACATTTGGTTTATGAAGTCGCCGATTTATGGTTTCACAGCATGGTTTTATTGGCGCATCACGGTTTGAGCGCGCAAGATGTGTTGAACGAATTAGCGCGCCGCGAAGGTCTGTCGGGCATCGTCGAAAAAGCCAATCGGAAAGAATAATCAAGGAATAACCATGAGCGATTGTCTGTTTTGTAAAATTATTCGCGGTGACATTCCGAGCCGTAAAGTTTATGAAGACGAGGACGTTTACGCGTTTCACGACATCAATCCTGTCGCGCCGGTGCACTTTATGTTGATTCCGAAATTGCATTTGGATTCTTTGGCGCACGCGGAACAAAGTCACGCGGCATTGTTGGGAAAAATGTTGACGTTAGCGCCCAAGTTGGCATTAGAGCAAGGTTTGGATAACGGTTTCCGCACCGTGATTAACACGGGCAAAGGCGGCGGTCAGGAAGTGTTTCATTTGCATATTCATGTCATCGGCGGCGGCAATATTCCACCTATGGTTAAGCGCGGCTAAAGTTCAGTTTTCGGTGCGATGCGGCATTGTGCGTGTCTGGCTTAGAAAGTTGAAGTTTCGAGTTTTAATGGTTACAAAATTTTTAAGGAGAACATCGTGGGTTCATTCAGTATTTGGCATTGGTTGATTGTGTTGTTGGTGATTGTGCTGATTTTTGGTACGAAAAAACTGCGCAATATTGGTGGCGATTTAGGTGGCGCGGTAAAGGGTTTCAAAGAAGGTATGAAGTCTGAGGGCGACGCGGCGAAACAGGTTGACGCTCAACACGCTTCGACCATCGAAGGCGAAGTAAAAGACAAAAATTCTACGCACGGTTAAGTCACGATTTAGTTCGTGTTAGAACATGTTTGAATTTAGCTTTTCTGAGTTGATGGTGGTGATGGTGGTGGCATTAGTCGTCATCGGGCCTGAACGTCTCCCCAAAGTTGCCCGCACGCTAGGGCTGCTGTGGGGACGTGCGCAACGCTATGTACATGGCGTGCGCGCTGACATCGAGCGCGATTTGGCGGTGGCCGAATTCCAACAACTCAAAGCTAAAGTGCAAGCGGATGCCGATGCGGCGCAACAAGCCGTGCGCTTGTTGGATAGCCATCTCACCGCGCAAGCGCAGCAGCTCAATCAAGGCATCGCCGCACTCGAAAAGCCTGCCTCACCTAAGCCACCTGCCGCATGACCACCACCGAAAGTTTTATTGCGCATTTGTTGGAATTGCGCACCCGTTTACTGCACTCGGTGGTGGCGTTGTTGCTGGTGTTTATCTGTTTGTTTCCGTGGGCGGCAAATCTTTACACTTGGCTGGCGCATCCGCTGTTAGCCAAGCTGCCCAAAGGTGCGCAGATGATTGCCACCGATGTCACCACGCCGTTTTTTGTGCCGCTCAAAGTGGCGATGATGGCGGCATTTCTAATCGCGCTGCCTTACATCCTCTATCAAATCTGGCGATTCGTCGCACCTGGTTTGTACGCCCACGAAAAGCGTTTGGTGTGGCCGCTGATTTTTGCCAGCACGCTGTTGTTTTTTTGCGGCATGGCGTTCGCTTACTTTGCGGTATTCCCCATTGTGTTCGGCTTCATCACCGCCAGCGCGCCCGAAGGCGTAGCGGTGATGACTGACATCGACAAGTATTTGAGTTTCGTGTTGGGTATGTTTATGGCGTTCGGCGTGACCTTCCAAGTGCCCGTTGCGGTGGTGATTTTGGTGCGCATGGGCTTAGTCACCGTCGCCAAGCTGCGTGACATCCGTCGCTACGTCATCGTCGGCGCGTTCATCGTCGGCGCAATTTTCACTCCGCCCGATGTGGTGTCGCAGTTCATGCTGGCAATGCCGTTATGGTTGCTCTACGAAGCCGGCATCGTGGTGGCGAGTTGGATGCAACCTAAAGTGCTGCTGCACACTGATTAGTTGCTAGGTTTGGGGCGCGTGCCAACTTGTAAATTTAGGTTCAGCCTTGTCCCGTCGCGTAATAACTGCACGCTAATTTTTTTACCCGGTGGAATAGCGGCGATGGTTTCTAGCATGACACTCCACGTTGTAATTGCTTGAGTCTCTACCGACAATAAAATGTCGCCCGTTTTAACGCCCGCTTGTTGCGCAGGACTGCCTTTAATCACGTCGGTAATCAATACGCCTTGTGCTGAACCTAGTTTGAACGATTCGACTAGCTCAGGCGTGAGTTCTTGCACGCCCGCACCAATCCAGCCGCGCGTCACCGAACCGTGCTGAATAATTTGCTCCATAGTTTTTTTCGCGGTGCTAACAGGAATGGCGAAACCAATGCCAAGCGAGCCACCATTGGGGGAGTAAATCGCGCTGTTGATGCCGATTAAATTACCGTTCACATCTATCAATGCGCCGCCCGAATTGCCAGGGTTAATCGCGGCATCGGTTTGGATATAGCTTTCAAACGTATTCAGCCCTAAGTGGTCGCGCTTGAGCGCGCTGACGATGCCCATGGTGACTGTTTCGCCCACGCCAAATGGATTGCCAATCGCCAGCACCATATCGCCCACCCGTACGGCTTCACTTTGCGCAAAAGTAATCGCGGCGAGCGGCTTGCCTAAATCAATTTTAATCACAGCTAAATCAGTGTCGGGGTCGGAGCCAATAACGTGTGCGCGAGCTTTGCGCCCATCCGCTAAAGCGACTTCGATTTGATCGGCGGCTTCAATGACGTGATGGTTGGTGAGGATATAGCCGTCCGCACTGACGATTACGCCAGAGCCTAGACTGGCATTGCTCGGTGCGGACACCTCTTCTTGTTCGTCAAAGAAAAATTTGAAGCGTGGGTCGTTTTGCAAAGGGCGATTCGGGGTCTTAATGATGCTATGCGTGAAGATGTTGACGACGGCGGGCATCGCTTTCTGTGCCGCGCTGCTCATACTGAGTCCCGTCGGTGTGATTTCGTTATTGGCGGGTGTGTTTTGATACAACGTCACTACGCTTTGATGGCTGGGTAAAAGTTCGGGTTTTAGCGTACTGACAATAAATAGCAGCGCGAGTATAACCGTGACGGATTGGGTAAATAAGAGCCAATGTTTACGCATGGTAAGATAAATTGTATAAAAATTTTAAGGGGGATTGATGCTGCTTTTTGAACTGCGAGATTATACCGCACAGCTTTTGCAAACTAATTTGTATAAAGACTATTGCCCCAATGGTTTGCAAGTGGAAGGGCGCGTGCAGGTGCAGCGTATTGCCACTGCGGTCAGTGCGTCGCAAGCCGTCATTGATGCGGCGGCGGCGTGGGGTGCGGACGCGTTGTTGGTGCATCACGGTTTTTTTTGGCGCAACGAAGCCGCTGAGATTGTGGGCATTAAAAAAAATCGTATCGGCAAACTATTGGCGCATGAGATGAGTTTGTTGGCGTATCACTTGCCCTTAGATGCGCATGAACAATTAGGCAATAACGCTGAGTTGGCGAGACTGATGGAATGGCAATTAGTCGCGCGTCATGGTGAGAATAATTTGCTCAATGTGGGTGAGCTAGAAACGACTAGAAATTTGGCAAATTTGGTCGTACAGCTCAGTGAAAAATTGCACCGTGTGCCACAAGTTATTGCTGGTGATGGCCGCGAAATTCGCCGTGTGGCGTGGTGTACGGGCGGGGCGCAAGGCTATTTTGAACAAGCCATCGCGCACGGTGTGGACGCTTACATTACGGGCGAAATTTCCGAGCAAAACTTCCACTTAGCACAAGAGAGCGGCGTAGCGTTTATCGCCGCAGGTCACCACGCCACCGAGCAATTCGGCATCCAAGCACTGGGTGCGCATCTTGCCGAAAAATTTAATTTAGAGCTGCGGTTTTTCAATCAAGACAATCCCATCTAAGCCGGCAAGTGGTCAGTGGAACGGCGCGTTGCGCCTGATGTGTAAGTGGAAAAAGCGATGCGCAGGTTCCATCACTCCCCGCTTACCATTTAAGGTGCGCAGCACCGTTCCACTCACTTCTTACTGCGCAACTTATCTAGCGAAATCGTCATGCTGCGCGGGGCGGCGGCGAGTTGCAGATTGGCGGCGGCAATCGCAGTTTGTTGGCTAAAAATCAGTTTTTGTAGCAAGGCCTCAGCCTCGTTGATAACGACTTCAGCATGGGCGTTGTAGCGCAACAAAAAATCTTTGCGACGCGGATAGAGTTGTGTCCATTGCCAGGCTAAGAAATTGGCATTGCCTTTTAGTCCTTGCGCGCTCATCAACTCAGCCAAGGCTTTTACAGCAGGTAAGGCTAAGTGTTCGGGAGTCGGCGCGCTGCTCCAAATCAACCCTAAGTAAATTTGTAAGCCTTTGCCGAGATTTTGTTGCTCCATCATCGGGCGCAAGCAAATCGGCTGGTCGTTTAACGGTGTGCAATAAAAGCCGACCAAGCTGTCGGCGGCGTTGCGGTCTTCGGTAGCGGAAATGCGCCAGTGCGGGGCGAGTGTGTCTGCTAATTTGCTAATGAGTTGCGACCAAAAGCGGGTGTTCAGTTGCTCGCGTAAGCTATCGGTTTGGTCGGCGACCGATAAAGCGAGGGATAAGTTCTCGGTTTTAGCAAAAAAATCTAATACGGCGCGTTCTTCGGACATAGGTTTAGTCAACTATTCTGGGTGGAAATAAATATAAGCACATGCTGTAATTACATGACTGCATTTATTTTTTAGGGGTGATAAAAAGATATTATTGATGCGGGTGTTGACATTGTTTTTCGATATAGACATTATTCGTCCGTTGTCGTAATAGCAAGTTCCACCACGCTAATATAAATCAAGAAATCCATATTAAGCGACACGCCGCAGCAAAATAATCCGTTTCATTTACCTACCACGCTAAAAATCCATTTTAGCGTGCGTTAAATTGTTTGTTGGGGGAGCCACATACGATGTATCGCTTTATTCGCTTTGCCATTCTTTTAATGGGTTTGCTTTCTGCCAGCAGTGGTTTCGCCGCTGATGCGCAGCTAGAGCCATTAACTACCGCCGATGATTTAGGTCCTGTTGTTGAGCAGCCTATTGAATTTCCTCATAACCGTCATGCTAAAGACATGGGTATCAACTGTATTTATTGCCACACGTATTCACGGCGCGGCAATGTGGCAGGGATACCCCCGATGCAGAAATGTATCGGTTGTCATCAGAACATTGAGTCAGTGCGCGAAACACCGCGTATCAAAAAGCTCTTTGAATACTGGGACGCTAAAAAAGCCATTCCTTGGAAAAAGGTTCACGACTTGCCTGACTTCGTGCGTTTTAACCACGAGCGTCACATCAAGCGTTTTGTGTTCCAGCAAAATCGTCCCGTTCAAGAGGTTTGCGGAGCCTGTCATGGCGACGTGAAAGAGATGACTGTGGCACGCCGTCAAAAATCATTGGCGATGGGCTGGTGCATGAGCTGTCATGAAAAAGAGCATGTTGTCGTGGCTGCAGGGGGTGCGCCTATCGGCACAGCAGCGTATTGGTATGCGATGAAAAAGCCCGCTGTTAAAGCGGATGGTACTGTCGTTGCCAAAGGCCCTAACGATTGCTCATCGTGTCATTACTAAAATAATGTGTACGAATTTCAAGAATTTTTCAGTGAGGTTGTGATGATAGGCAACAATTTTGATCGACGTGATTTTCTGAAGGTGCTCGGTTGGGGTGGCGCGGCTGTTGCGCTGACTGGCTGTGGTAACACCTCAGTGCAAGACGGTAAAGAGACAGTAGTGTCTTATGTGGAAGCGGCGGCGTATGTTGCCCCAGGTATTTCGACTTATTTCAACTCGACCTGTGCGCAATGCGATGCGGGTTGCAGTGTTAGTGGGCGAGTGCGTGAAGGTCGTGTGTTGAAGCTGGAAGGTAATGCTGATTCAGTCATCAATCGCGGCAAGATGTGCGGCTTGGGTCAAGCGGGTGTACAGCATCATTACAATCCTGACCGCGTACGCGAACCGTTGTTGCGTAATGGCGACAAGGGTGAAACGATTACATGGGAAAAGGCTTATGAGCTGATTGCCCAGAAATTAAATGGCGTGAGTGGCGACAACATCGACTTTATGACAGGCACGATTAGCGGTCATCTCAAGGTTTTGTTGAGCAACTACATGGATAGTTTGGCGAGCAAAAATCATTTTGTTTACGAAGCGATTTCGCCGGCGGTACAGCGTGCCGCTAACTTGAAATCGTATGGCGTAGAAATGCCGCGTTTTCATATCAATAAGGCAAAGGTTGTCGTGTCCTTTGGTGCCGACTTTTTAGGTGCATGGGTTTCTCCTGTGCATTTTTCACAGCAATACGCGCAGTTCCGTAAAGGTGTGAATGGTCAGCGCGGCGTATTGGTGCAAGTCGAGTCTAAGATGACCTTGACAGGTGCGAATGCCGATCGTTGGTTGGTTGTTAAGCCAGGCACAGAAGGTGTGTTGGCGTTGGGTGTGATTAACGCGCTGGGCGTGGCAGGCTTGAGTTTGCCCGCTAGCATCGCTGCGATGGTTAAGCCTTACGACAAGGAGCGCGTTAGCCAAGAAACTGGCGTGAGCACCGAACACCTGGTCAAGTTGGCGGCAATTTTGAAAGAACGTTCGCCTAGCTTGGTGTTGTTGGGTTCCGCTGCGGAAGGGTATGCGCACGGTTCACAAAATGCGGCTGCGATTAACTTGCTCAATCAAGTGTTGGGTAACGTGGGTAAAACCATCGAAGCCGCTGCCAGTGTGCCTTTCCCTCAGGTTGCGCCTTCCTTGGGTAACTCTGCGGCGCTGCGCATGGTAAACAATCGCTTAGCGGATGGCCAGACTAAAGTGTTGTTCACTTATGGTGTGAATCCTGTGTTTACAGCGCCTAAAGAAGCTAATTTCGCCGCCAATATGGCGAAAGCGGGCTTCAAGGTTGCCTTCGCGCATTATTTAGACGAGACCGCTTTGCAGGCCGATTTGGTGTTGCCACTGGATTCTGCGTTGGAAGATTGGGGTACGCAAATTGCGGAATATCAACCTGATGGCGTGCAAATCAGTATTCAACAGCCCTTAATGGAAAAGTTGCATGCTAATACGCGAGGTATGGGCGATGTTTTATTGGCATTGATTAAGAAAAATCGTGCTGAAGAGTACGCAGCATTTGAAGACTATTACAGTTATTTGCGTACCGCAATGTTGAAAAACAAACGTGAGTTTGCCGATGCAGGCGTAGATGATGATGTGTTCTGGAATGATTTGTTAAGTGCAGGGCTGGTGAATGTAGCTGGTACGAGCAATAAGCTGGTGGCGAAGTTGGCAAGCGATATTCGTTTGCCTGCCGCTGTGGCGAATGATGCAAAGTTCCCGTTACGTTTGATCCCAAGTGTCACCGCAAATTTACGCGATGGTCGTCATGCTAACCAACCTTGGTTGCAAGAATCCCCAGATCCTTTGACGACGATTGTGTGGGATTCATGGGTCGAGATCCATCCTAAGAAAGCCGCTGAGCTGGGCATTGTGGAAGGTGATATCGTCGAAGTGGAATCAAAGAATGGTTCTGTTAAAGCGCAAGCCTATCTGTTTAACGGTATTCATCCTGATGCCGTGTCGATTCCATTAGGTCGTGGTCATGATGCGATGGGACGTTATGCCAAAGGTTTCGGTGTGAATCCTTTTGCTATTTTAGATCGTGTTTTTGATGACGAAACAGGCGAATTGGCGATGCACGAAACGCAAGTGAAAATTACCAAAACAGGCAAGCGCGTCATTATTGTTAAAGATGAAGGTGCGGCGGGCGGCAATCAACACGGCAAGAAAATCGCCGTGAATATCGCCAGTGATCAAGTTGAACTTTCTGGGGAGGCTTAAAGCATGTCGGTAACTAACTTATTAGAAAATTGGTCGGAGTTCCGTCACGCGCATCCAGTTGGCGACGTGCCTCACGACCCTTATAAATGGGCAATGAGCATCGACCTCGATGCTTGTACGGGTTGTAACGCGTGCAGCGTGGCGTGTTATGCCGAAAACAATTTACCAGTAGTGGGTAAAGAAAAATATGCAGCGGGGCACTCGATGCACTGGATGCGTATTGAGCGTTACTGGCCAGTCGATGACACGACTTCGCTTGAGCCTGCGACGCGTGAATTCCCCGATCAAGGCGCGCAATTCTTGCCGATGATGTGTCAGCAATGTGAAGCCGCTCCGTGCGAAACGGTGTGCCCAGTGGGCGCGACCAACCACACGCCAGATGGCTTGAATTCACAGGCGTACAACCGTTGCGTGGGTTCGCGTTATTGCTCGGCTAACTGCCCATTCAAAGTGCGTTACTTCAACTGGTACGACTACCCAACCACTGAAAACGTTTGGCCTGCGGAGATGACTCAACAGCTCAATCCAGATATTACTTTGCGTAGCAAAGGCGTGATGGAGAAATGTACTTTCTGCGTACAACGTATTCGTGCGGGTGAGCGTAGCGTCAAGAACGAAGGTCGCGTGTTGAAAGATGGCGAAGTGCAAACCGCTTGTCAGCAAGTTTGTCCGACAGGCGCGATTACTTTCGGTAACCTGATTGATACTGAATCTAAAGTGCATCAGCAATGGAAGGCTCAACGTGTTGAGCTGACTGCTGATGAGCAGGAAAAAGATAAAGAAGGTGACAGTGAGTTGCGTGGTTATCGCATTTTGGAAGAGCTGCGGGCTTATCCATCGGTGATGTACATGGAACGCGTGCGCGAAAGCGCGATTTAATTCGCTACAACGTTTAGGGAATAACGATGAAAGATATTAACGAAGACATTGCTTGGGCAAAGATTAACAAAGACGTGCTCAAGAGTTTGGAGTCACCGCGTAAGTTGTATTGGGTGATTTTGGCGGTTGCGATTGCCATGATTAGCGTCGCAGTGGGTTGCGAGGTTTATCAGTACAACATGGGTATGGGTGTTTCTAATTTGAACAATCCGCATGTGTGGGGGCTTTACATCGCCACCTTCATCTTCTGGATTGGTATGAGCCATTCGGGTACGTTGCTGTCAGCAATTTTGCATCTGATGCACGCTGACTGGCGTAAGCCGATTTACCGCTTCGCCGAAGCGATGACGACGTTCTCACTGATGACTGCTGGCTTGTTCGTGATGGTGCATTTGGGTCGCTTGTGGCAGTTTTACTACTCGCTGCCTTACCCAAATGATCGCGGTTTGTGGCCGAACTTCCAGTCCCCGTTGTTGTGGGATGCAATGGCGATTTTCACTTACTTGAGCTCATCTATTTTGTTCTTGTTCGTGGGGATGATTCCTGATTTGGCAATTTGCCGTGACAACATGCACGACGGCTGGCGCAAGAAGTTGTACACCTGGTTGTCATTAGGTTGGGAAGGTACAGATCGCCAATGGCGTAACTTCCGTATCACTTACTTGACCATCGCGTGTTTCTTGATTCCGTTAGCGGTTTCGGTGCACTCGATTGTGGCGTCTGACTTTGCCATGTCGCAACAACCTGGTTGGCATGTGACTTCGTTCCCGCCTTACTTTGTGGCAGGTGCCTTGTATTCAGGCTGTGCGGCGATTATCACGTTATTCATTATTTTGCGTTACACCTTCAAGTTTGAAGAGTACATGACGCTGTCGATTCTGAAGAAAACGGTACGTTTGACCTTCGCTATTGCGATGATTTGGACTTACTTGAACGCGATTGAGTTTGCGTCGGTTTGGTACGGTCACGATCAACCATCGAAAGATGTGTTAATTCAAAAAGCGACTGGTCCTTACGCACCATTCTGGTGGGGCATGATTTTCTGCGGTTCGGTTGTGCCTTTGATTTTGGCTTTCAAGCGTTTCCAAACCAACATCCCCGTGCTGTTAGTGACTTCATTGTTGCTCAACTTAGGTATGTGGTTAGAGCGTTGGATGATTGTTGCACCGACCTTCTCTCATGGTTACTACCCGTGGACATGGGATCACAATCAGTGGCCTTCATGGGTGCAGTGGGGCATCGTATTCGGTAGTTTTGGCTGGTTTACCTTACTGTTTATGGTGTTCTGTAAAGTGTTCCCATCGGTGTCGATGTACGAAGTTAAAGAAATGGTTTATCACCGCAGCCGTGCGACCAAGAAATTGGAAGAATCGGGTCTGCAAGCGAAGGGAGCGCACTAATGAGCCAACGTCATTTACTCGCCTTGTTCAGCAATTTTGATCAGGCTGAGGCTGTTATTAAAGAATTGCGCAGTGCATCTATCAGCGGCTTTGATGTCAACCATGACCTGATTGTTAAGTCACCGATTGAGCATCCTGAAGTTGAAGAGATGCTGGGTGATAAGCCTGTGTATGTGCAGTGGTTCACCTTGTTTGGTGCGTTGATGGGTGGCTTGTTAGGGTTCTTTTTGATCTCTGGCGCTCAGGCTAACTTCTACGCGCAAATCAAAGGCGGAAAACCAATCGTACCGTTCCCGCCTAACTTCGTGCTGACTTATGAAATGTTCATTTTGGGTGGCGTGTTTATTACCATTTTGGGCTTTTTGGTGTGTGCAGGTCTGCCTGCACGTCGTTCACCTTTGTACAGCGCAAAAGTCTCCGAAGATCAAATTGGGATTTTAGTTAAAGCCAATGACGGTGCGATCAGTACCTTGAAAGGCATTTTCACTAAGCATGAAGCATTAGAAATTCAAGAAGAGGCAGGGAAATGAAAAAATTATCCTTAGCAGTGGCGTTGTTTGTTGTACCAGCGGTTGCGCAAGCTTGGCCGTGGTCGCAAGACATGGCGAATCAAGTCAGTATCAAGCCGCAAGAAAGCGTTAATCCTGATGCGCCAGGTATGACGCCTTTCCCTAAACGTTCTGTGCCTGTTAAAGGCACGACGACGTTTGTGAAAGATCAAGAAGCTGCTCGCAACATGAAGAATCCTATCGCGGCTGACGAAAAATCAGTGGCAATGGGTGGACGTTTGTTTGAGATTTATTGCGTGGCGTGTCATGGTCAGTCGGGCACAGGCGATGGTTTGGTGGGCGCAAAGCTAGTGATGCAGCCATGGAACTTGACCAACAGTAACGAGATGCACTCATGGAATGCGAAAGATTATCCCGATGGTCATATCTTCGGCTATATGAGCTTAGGTGGTGCGGTGATGCCTAGCTACGCTAATGATTTGAGTGCAGAAGAACGCTGGCATGTGGTCAATTACGTTCGTAAAGTATTGCAAAAAGCCCCGGCTGTTGCCGCTGCTCAAGCGAAATAGGAGACAACGAAAATGTTTGAATATAGCAATTGGGCTGTGTTGTCAGTCAGTTTCATGGTGGTGTTATCACTGGCGTTGAGCGGTGTGGCACTGTGTTCGGTGCTGCATTTAGTGAATGCGAAATGGCGTTTTGAAGTACGTCATTTGGCTTCATCTTTGTTTGCTTTGTTCCCGCTCGCATTTGTGTTGCTGATCGCTTTATTGCTCGGCGGTGAACACACCTTCCCTTGGTGGAATGCTGAACATGGTGAACATGCTATGCCAGGTTGGTACACCCCAACGCTGCTGGTAATCCGTCAGGTATTGGGTATGTTGTTTATGATGGCTTTGTATTGGGTGTTTATTCAACGCCAAGCTGTCAGTGAACGCAGTCCGCAAGATGCCGAACGTTTTCATGCAGTCGCGACTTGGATTCCGTTCGCTTTCGTCATCTACAGCACCATGATGGCGTGGGATTTTGAAATGACCCTGGTGCCGCATTGGCATAGTGCTATTTACGGGATGCAGCAGTTCGTTAGTAACTTTGGCATGTTCTTGGCATTTTTAGTGGTATGGATTTATGTGCTGAACAACCGTCAACGTTTGTTGCGTCCTGTGGCAGATAAAATTTACAACTATTTAGCGCAGTTAATGTTGGCGTTTACCTTGTTGTGGATTTATACCTTCTATGCACAGTACTTGACGATTTGGTACGGTAACTTGCCAGAAGAAACAGGTCGCATATTTGGTATGCAAAATGGTAGTTACGCCGTTATTTGGTGGGCAATTTTAGTGATGAAATTTGTTATTCCATTCGTTACGTTCTGTTTCCCCGCCCCGCGCCACAGTGAAGCAGCCATTAATGGCGTTGCTATGAGCATCATTCTCGGTACAGTTTTGGAACGCTTTGTTTGGATTGCGGGTATTGATACTCAAGGCACATATCCAATTGTTGCTGCCTTGTTGGTAACAGGTGTCGTTGGCACGATTGGTTTCTTCTCTGTGCGTGTCATGATGCTGCGCACACAAATTATTCGAGGTAAGTACTAAATGATGACGTTGTACTCTGGAACGACTTGCCCTTACAGCCATCGCTGTCGCATTGTATTGTTTGAAAAAGGCATGGATTTTGAAGTGATTGATGTCGATTTGGCTTCTAAAGCAGAAGACATTGCTGCTATCAATCCTTACGGTAAAGTTCCCGTGTTAGTTGAGCGTGATTTGATTTTGTATGAAGCCAACATCATAAATGAATACATTGATGAGCGTTTCCCGCACCCACAATTGATGCCGCCTGATCCTGTGTTGCGTGGTCGTACCCGCTTGTTCTTGCATCGTTTTGAACAAGAGTTGTATCGCCATGTGGACGTGTTGGAGCTAGGCACGGCCAAAACATTGGACAAATCACGCGCAGCCATTCGTGACAATTTGACGCAGTTATCGCAAATTTTGACCAAGCAAAAGTTTTTGTTAGGTGAAGATTTGTCGATGTTAGATGTGGCGATGGCTCCGTTGTTATGGCGTTTAGACAAGTACGGCATCGTAATACGCGGAACGCATGTTCTCCCGCCAAGGCTTCATCGACGCACTGACTTCAGCTGAAAGAGCGATGCGCAAGTGAGTGATCTTTCCACGCGCCCCTATTTAATTCGTGCCCTGCATCATTGGTGCGAGGACAGTGGTTTCACCCCCTATCTCGCCGTTAAAGTGGATGCCAATACGCAAGTTCCGATGGCATTTGTGAAAGATGGCGAGATTGTGTTGAATCTAGGTATCGGGGCAGTACGTCATTTGGCGATGGAAAATGACTACATCACCTGTGAAGGTCGTTTTTCTGGCACGCCATTTCGTTTGATAGTGCCAGTGAATGCCGTTATCGGAATTTTTGCTAAAGAGACGGGACAAGGCTTAGTGTTTCAAGCTGAAGAGCCACAAAGCGGTCTGGCTTCTGATCAAACGCCGACCCAACCCGTTGCGAAAAAACCGACTTTGACAATCGTAAAGTAAGCTGTAGTCGCAATAAAAAAGCCGCATAACCATGCGGCTTTTTTACGTCTATTACAATGTGTTTACTGACGAAACGGGTGTTTCTAGAAATTGAAATATCTAAGCCACACAAGCCTCCAAGGGGCTTCCCCATGAAACATAGTCGCTTACGCTTCTTGCTTTATGAGCAACGCCCTATGGCGACGAGATTTCGATTTATAGAGATACCCGTAAAGATGCGTGCATTTTGCTTAACGCCTTCTGCTCAATTTGGCGAATACGTTCTGCGGAAACGTGGAACTCAGCCGCCAAGTCATGCAGCGTGAGGCTTTGATCTTCGCTTAACCAACGTGCCTCGATGATGCGGCGGCTGCGCTCATCTAGGCTTGCCAGCGCGTTGCTCAAACCTAATGTTTGCTGCGTTTCTAGCTGTTTGGCTTCTAATAGTTGCGCGGGTTCGTGAGCGGTGTTTGCCGCCAAATAGTTGATGGGTGAATAGCTATCTTCGTCCTCGCTGCTGGTCGGATCGAGAGCCAATTCATGTCCAGCAAAACGCGCTTCCATTT
>JBJORQ010000034.1:0-17044 GCA_046049345.1 Pseudomonadota bacterium
GGCATGTTGGGCGGGATTTTTGGTGGCGGTAGCCCGCTGGGCAATTCATCGCGCAGCAATCGCGCGGGCTTGGGCGAAGCCTTCGCCAAAAGCGCGATGCGCTCAATCGGCTCGGCGGTCGGGCGCGAAATCATACGCGGCGTACTGGGCTCTCTCTTCAAAAAATAACACCGCAACCGAAACTTGCGGGCATTCACCCGCATAACTTTTTATCAGCGCGCTTCTGCTAAACTGCGCGCCGCTTACATCCCCCCTTATTTTGGCTCACCGTAACGCCTGTGCTTAGACAGGGTCTGACGGTCTGTGTGTAGCTGAAAAACTGGGGGCTGCGAGTACGCAACATCTACGCGCGACTCACAGACAAACTCACCGCCGCTCAAAAAAACATACCGTTACGCCGCCTAGCTTTCATCGCGCTGGACGGCGCAATCTTTTTTTTGCGCGATGATTTTGTAGGTCGCGCCCACTTTTTATCTAAGGGCTGCCATGAACATTTTCAAACTATTTTTCACCGCGTTGTTGTTACTCACCGCCACACTCAGCCAAGCCGAAACGGTGTTGCGTGTCTCCGCTATTCCTGACGAATCACCGACCGAATTGCAGCGTAAATTCAAACCGCTGGGCGACTATTTAGAGCAGCAGTTGGGCATGAAAGTTGAGTTCACGCCGGTCAGCGATTACGCGGCGGCGGTGGAAGGTTTAGTCAATCACAAACTGGATTTGGTGTGGTTCGGCGGCTTTACTTTTGTGCAAGCTAAAGTGCGCAGCGACAATCAAGTCACACCCTTGGTACAACGCGAAGAAGACGAAAAATTCAAATCGGTTTTCATCACCACGCGCGACGACATCAAGCAATTATCTGACCTCAAAGGCAAGACCTTTAGCTTCGGTTCAGAGTCTTCCACTTCAGGACATTTGATGCCGCGCTCGTTCTTGTTGGCCGCCAACATCAATCCAGACACCGACCTGAAACGCATTGCTTTTTCGGGTGCGCATGACGCAACCGTGGCAGCGGTGGCGGGCGGTAAAGTCGATGCGGGCGCATTGAATGTCTCGGTGTGGGAAAAACTTATCGCGTTGGGCAAAGTCGATACCAAACAAGTGCATGTGTTTTACACCACACCCGGTTTTTACGATTACAACTGGAGTGTGCGCAACGATATGCCCGCCGCTTTGCGCGAAAAATTAAGCAAAGCGTTTTTGGCGTTAGACAAAAATGTGCCGCGCGATCAAGAAATTTTAGCCTTGCAACGCACCGCGCGTTTCATCCCCACCAAGGCGGCGAACTATCTGGCGATTGAGGTTGCAGCAAAGAGCGCGGGCTTGTTGAAATAACCATGTCGTTGCGTTTAAGCAAGCTCTATGTGCGTCATCACGATAGTGCGCTGCTCCATGCTGCGTGGGCATTGCAGGACATTAGCGTCAGCATCGCGGCAGGCGAACAAATCGCGTTAATCGGTCCATCGGGGGCGGGCAAAACCACCTTGCTGCACACCTTGGCGTGTGCGCATCCGCCCGCCGCTGGCGAGTTTTTATGGCGCAATCGCGCACCTTGGCAACTGTCCGCCGCCGCCCGTCATCAACTCCGCGCAGCATTATTTTTAGCTCCGCAAACCCCGCCGTTACCGCCGCGTCAGCGCGTGGTCACGGCGGTATTGGCGGGCTGTTTGCCGCGTTGGTCGCTGTGGCAAGCACTCGCTTCGCTACTCTATCCGCGCCATGCAGCACAGGCTTACGCGGCGTTGGCGCGCTTTAATTTGCAAGACAAGTTGTACGCACGCGTGGATAGATTGTCGGGCGGCGAACGGCAGCGATGCGGCTTGGCACGCTTGTTGTTATCGGACGCAACGCTGTTGTTGGTGGACGAACCGTTGTCCGCACTCGACCCTGCTTTGTCGCTGCAAACGCTGGCAGTGTTGCAAGACGAAGCGCGCAAACGCAATGCCAGCTTGATATGCAGCCTGCATCAAGTCGAGGTGGCACTGGCGCATTTTCCACGGCTCATCGGCTTGCGCGACGGACGCATCATGTTTGATGCCGCACGCGCCGAGGTCACGCCCGCCATGCTAGACGCGCTATATCGCGGCGCATCTGCCACATCCAAGGTCAACACGAGCGACACATTTTGCTGACGCGCCAACGGCATCCCGACCCCGCGCTGCGCGCTCGCATCACCACGGCATTGCTGCTGTTGGTGCTGCTCTGGCCGCTGTTAGTCGCCAGTGAATTTAAGCCATGGGAGTTGTTGGATAGCCAAAGCCTCGCCGCCACAGGACACTTCCTGAGCAGCTTTTTTCCACCTGCGCACAGTGCCGATTTTTTGTGGCTGCTGCTTCGCGCCACTTGGCAAACCATCGCCATCGCGACAGCGGGACTCAGCCTCGCCTTACTCGCCGCGATTCCGCTCACGCTGCTCGCCAGCGATGCCTTGTCCATCTCACTTTTAGAATCAGGACGCACGCGGTTCAGTGCGCGCCTGTTACGCCAACTCACGCGCTGGTTGTTAATCGTGCTGCGCAGCGTGCCCGAATTGGTTTGGGCATTGCTGCTGGTGCGCATCGTCGGCTTAGGCGCGACGGCGGGCGTACTCGCCATCGCCCTCACTTACAGCGGCATGTTGGGCAAAGTCTATGCAGAAATTCTCGAAGCCTCCGACTCACATGCGGCGCAATCGCTACTCAAAAATGGCGCGAGCCGACTTGCCGCATTCGTCTATGGCACGCTGCCCAACGCCGCTGCCGAGCTGATTTCGTACACGGCGTTTCGTTGGGAATGCGCGTTGCGCGGCTCGGTGGTGATGGGCTTTGTCGGCGCGGGCGGCATCGGTCAAAGCATGGACGAAGCGATGAAAATGTTGGCAGGCGACGAGGTGTGCAGCATGTTGCTGGTATTGATGGCACTGGTGGCAGGCGCGGACAAATTGAGCAGCGAATTACGCAAGCGATTTAGCTAACATGAGCAAATATCCTGCTCCGCCACCCTTTATCAGTCGCAGCAATCTCGCGCTGTTGCTAGGACTCTGCGCGCTGGTGTGCGCCAGTTTTTACAGCCTCAATCTCAACTGGCGCGAACTGTTTAGCAGCGATGCGTTACGCAGCAGCAGCGCGTTTTTACAAGGCTTCGCGCCACCCGATGTATCCACGCCGTTCCTGATAAAAATAGCCAACGCAACCTTAGAAACCCTCGCCATGTCAGCACTCGGCACGCTCATCGCCTGCGTATTAGGACTGACCTTCGCCCTGCCCGGCAGCGGGCGGCTAGGCACGGCGGCACGCGCCGCGACGCGCTTATGGCTCAACGCCTTGCGCGCCGTTCCCGAATTAGTCTGGGCAGTTATCTTGCTTATCGCCGCAGGGCTAGGGCCGTTCGCGGGCACGCTGGCATTGGCGATCCACACCACGGGCGTACTCGGTCGATTATTTGCCGATGCACTGGAAAATGTCCCAGCCGCCAACGAAGCCACGCTGCGCATCAATGGCGCGTCGCCACTCGCGGCTTTTTGCTACGCCGCGTTGCCGCAAATTTTGCCGCAACTGCTGTCCTACACGCTGTATCGCTGGGAGAACAACATCCGCGCCGCCGCGATTTTGGGCGTGGTCGGCGCGGGCGGCTTAGGGCAAATGCTCAAATACCACCTAGCCTTATTCCAAATGCAGCAAGCCGCTAGCGTCATCCTCGCGATGCTGCTGCTCATCGCGCTAGTCGATGCCAGCAGCTTTTATTTGCGTCGCCGCTACAATTAAACGCGCTATTTTTACCCACTGATTTCGCAAGGTATCACTATGTTTATGTCTCCCTTCATCCTCGGTCTGCTGGTGCTGCCATGCGCTTATTTAGTCACTTTAGTTACGCTGTTTATCAAACGCCGCCGCACAGGACTTTTGCTTAGTTTGCTTGCTTTCCTCTGCGCCATTGGCTTAGGCGCGTGGGCAATTTTTCAATCGCGTTCTTCGACGGCAGGAATCGGCATACTATTTTTGCCTTTCATCGGCGTGGCGGCGGGCGCGCTGGCGTGGGGATTTGCCAATTTACGGCACGCCCAAAAGTTACCGTTGCGCATTTTGGCTGGGCTGTGTTTAGTCGCGCTGTTAGGGATTTTCGCTTGGGAAGTAAATGGCGGCTGGCAGACCATCCAACTGAATAAAACGCGCGATGCCGCACAGCACGCACGCACGCAACGCATCGAACAACAGCGCATTTTATTAAAAGACTTGCTCGCCCAAAATATCGGCGCAGAGACAGCCACGGTAGAGCGTTTTATTGTGGAACATCACGACGATGAAGAAGCCTTGTTTAGCGCGCTTGCGTCGCCATTTGTCTCCGCCGAGACGCTCGATAGTTATGCCCGCAAAGACGATTTCGGACTGACGCTCACCGCCTTGCGCAATAAAAATTGCAAGGCGGCAACGCTTGCGCGCATCTATCACACGCATAGTTATCCGAATTATTTTTTGCAGACTTTAGCGGCACATGCGCATACGCCGCCCGACATTTTTCGTGAGATTTTTCAGCAATCGCCGCGTGCTATCGGTGGGCTAGATGTGTGGCTAGCGGAGAACCCCGCTACGCCCTTAGATATTTTACAGACGCTCAGCGACAGCCACGATATTCAGGTGTTGCAAAGCGTGCTGCAAAACCCGCAGCTCGATTGCGCCACGCTCAGCCGCGCACGCCTTGCGCTTGCGGCATCAAATCGACCCGATGATAACTACAGCGTCAGCCAGATTGCTTATTTGCGCCCGCAACTGTGCCGCAATTAAATGCAGCTGATTAGCCGCACATAGAATCTTGCTCAGAGTCTTTGCTAATGCGCGGACGCAACAAAAAGTGATGGATAGCGTAGCCGAGAATTAAGGCGGGAATAAAAATCCACAGCTCGTTATTCGGTGCAGCAAACAACGCCACCGCCGGGCCGGGACAGTAGCCGCTAATGCCCCAACCGATGCCAAATAAAGTTGAGCCGATGATGAGTGGCGCGTCGATGCGCCGCATTTCACTGAGACGAAATTCACTGGCGAATACAGGCTTAGAGAGCTTCAGAATCAAGCGAAACGCCAGCACCGTCACACTCACTGCGCCGCCTAATACGAATAGCAAACTGGGATTCCACTCACCCGCCACATCCAAAAAACCCAACACGATTTGTGGCTGCGTCATGCCCGCTAAAGCCAAGCCAAAACCGAAAATAATCCCCGCTAAAAGTGTCACAACGTTATTCATCTAGGCACTCCCAAAACATGGCGGACAAGATAGGTGGTGAGTATCGCGACGCTTAAAAATATCAGCGTCGCCACCAAAGAGCGCAACGACAACCTCCCCAAGCCACACACGCCGTGACCGCTGGTACAACCGCGCGCCAAGCCTGTGCCGATGCCGACTAACACACCCGCCACCGCAAGCAACCACACAGGGAATCCGTCACGCGCAACAGGCACCGCGCCGCCCAATAAATAATACAAAGCCGCGCCGTCAACGATGCCCAACAGAAATAAAGCGGGGCGCAACCGCTCAGAAGAAAACAGCACATTGCTGAGCATGCTGCTCACGCCCGCGATGCGCCCGTTCAACCACAACAGCAACACCGCCGCGCTGCCAATCAGAATGCCACCGGCTAAGGCGGCTAAAAATTGCGCGTTCATGTAAGGGAGATTTTTATACGTTGAATAAGAAGTTCAGCACGTCGCCGTCTTTCACCACATATTCTTTGCCTTCGACGCGCAACTTGCCTTTTTCTTTCGCGCCCGCTTCGCCGCCACACGCGATGTAGTCATCAAACGCGATGGTTTGCGCGCGAATAAAACCGCGCTCAAAATCGGTGTGAATGACGCCCGCCGCTTGAGGTGCGGTGTCGCCTTTATGAATCGTCCAAGCGCGCACTTCTTTCACACCCGCAGTGAAATAAGTTTGCAAACCGAGCAGCTCGTAACCGGTGCGAATTAAGCGATTCAAGCCAGGTTCTTCCAGCCCTAAATCTGCCAAAAATTCCATCTTGTCCGCGTCATCCAAGTCGGCTAATTCCGCTTCGATTTTTGCGCACAATGCCACCACCGGCGCGCCTTCTTTTGCCGCATGTTCACGCAAGCGATCAAGGTATGGATTATTTTCAAAACCGTCTTCCATCACGTTGCCAACATACATCGCGGGCTTGATGGTGAGCAGGCACAACGGCTTGAGCAAGAAAATTTCTTCCTCGTTCAACGCCAAAGTGCGCGCTGGTTTTCCTTCGTTCAAATGCGGCAATAATTTTTCCAGAATCGCCACTAATTTGATGGCATCTTTATCTCCTGAACGCGATTTTTTCGTGTCGCGATGCAAGGTGCGTTCCACCACCGCCATATCCGCCAAAGCCAGCTCGGTGATGATGGTTTCGATGTCGGCAATCGGATCAATTTTGTTGGCAACGTGGATGACGTTTTCATCATCAAAGCAGCGCACCACGTTCACAATCGCATCGGTCTCGCGGATGTTGGCGAGAAATTGATTGCCCAAGCCTTCACCTTTAGACGCACCCGCCACCAAGCCCGCGATGTCCACAAACTCAACGATGGCAGGCTGCATACGAATCGGCTTCACAATCTTCGCCAGCGCGTCCATGCGCGCATCGGGCACTTCGACAATGCCAACGTTAGGTTCAATGGTGCAAAACGGATAATTTTCCGCCGCGATGCCCGCCTTAGTCAGCGCATTAAACATAGTGGATTTGCCCACGTTAGGCAGGCCGACGATTCCGCATTTCAAACTCATGGAGATTCCTTAATTTGCTAAATTTCAAAAGGCGCGGATTGTATCACCGTTGAGGCGTAAGGCTTTGCTGGGAGGAAAGTATCGAAATAAAATACTCAAAAGACGATTGCTTAGAATAATTTTAATTGGATTCTGCGTCGTTGCAGACATCATTCAAAACCCTGCATCGCGAGTATTTTTGCCACCGCCACAGGGTCGCGTTCGGTGCGCAATTGTTGGTACAAAATTTCGGCTTCGGGGTAAGCGGTACGCAACATTCCTAACCATTGTTTGAGGCGTTTGGGCGCGTGTTCTGGCTCCATGCGGTCGCGCAGTTGCTGAAAGAAATCTGCCACCCACGGCTGTAACTCCTGCCATTGCAGCGCGTCATTTCCCGTTTTGATACGGTGCATTAAATCAGGTCGCAGAATCGCACCGCGACCTATCATCACATCTTCACAACCGCTTACTGCGCGTAGGTTTGTGCAGTCCTCAACCGTCCACACTTCGCCATTCGCGATAACATTGATAGACACAGTTTCGCGTATCAACGCCAGCCATTCCCAGCGAGCAGGCGGACGATATTGGTCGGCTTTGGTGCGCGCATGAACGGTCATTTCATCCGCGCCACCCGCCGCGATTGCTTGCGCACAAGCGAGTGCTTGCGAGGTGTCGCTCAAGCCTAAGCGCATCTTGGCGGTAACCGGAATATGGCGCGGCACTGCGCGGCGCACGCTAGCTACGATGCTGTGCATTTGTTCGGGGAATTCCAGCAGTGACGCGCCGCCGCCATGCTTATTAACCGTCGGAGCGGGGCAACCAAAATTGATGTCGATACCCGGCGCGCCCAAGCTGGCAATGAAGGCGGCATTTTCCGCGAGACAGACGGGGTCACTGCCGAGCAATTGCACGCGCACTGGCACACCTGACCGCGTGCAGCCGCCCGTTGCCAACTCTGGCACGGTGCGCAGCAAAAACTTTTCGGTGAGCAGGTGATGGGTGACGCGCACAAATTCCGCGACGCATAAATCTATACCGCCGATGCGCGTCAAAATGTCGCGCAGGCTTTGGTCGGCCAAGCCTTCCATTGGGGCGAGAATTAAGCGCATCAGGGAAACTACGCGCTATGCAGCTTCAACATCGCCGCTTCTAACTTGCCTGCGATGATGAGCGGGGCAACGGTGAGCGAACGCTGCGTTGCCTCGTCAATTAAGTCGCGATCCTCGCGGCGCGCCGTGCCCAACACATAATTGCTGACTTCGGCGCGATCACCCGGATGACCGATGCCGATGCGCAGCCGCCAAAAATCTTTAGTGCCGAGCTGGGCGATGATGTCTTTCAAGCCATTGTGTCCACCATGTCCGCCGCCCATCTTCAAGCGCGCCACGCCTGGTGCTAAATCGAGTTCGTCATGCACCACCAAAATTTCGGCGGGCGTAATTTTGTAAAACTGCGCTAACGCGGCCACGGCACGACCGCTCAAATTCATAAAGGTCTGCGGCTTGAGCAGCCACAACTCATCGTCGCCGACTTTGCCGCGTGCACTAAAACCATGAAATTTACTTTCGATGTTGAAGTGCATTTTTTGCTCGCGCGCCCACTCATCCACCCAGACAAAGCCTACGTTGTGGCGGGTGGTTTCATATTCACGGCCGGGGTTGCCCAGCCCAACAATTAAACGGATTGCAGTCATAGTTTTTAACGAACCATCATCGCGATGATGATTTGAGATTTGCGAGATACCTACATAAAAAAACCCGCCTAGCTTCACAGCTCGGCGGGTTTTTCGCTACGTAAAAATTACTTCTTAGCGGCTGGCTTAGCTGCTGCAGGTTTTGCTCCTGCTGGCGCGGCGGCCGCTGCTTCAGCTTCTGCTGCGGCTTCAACTGAACCGCGTGGCACTTGTACCGTTGCCACAACCGCTTCAGCCGTGTGCGTGCCGTGCGCTGCAACAGTTACGCCTTTAGGCAAGACCAAATCAGCAATATGAATCGAGTGACCTAAAGTCATGTGAGCCAAATCAACTTCAATTGCGATAGGTAAGTCTTTAGGCAAACAGATGATGTCCAATTCATTTTTAACATGGCTGATTTTGCCGCCGGCTTTAACGCCAGGAGCCACGTCAGCATTGATGAAATGCAAAGGCACGTTGATGTGCATCGGTTTAGCCAAATCAATGCGCAGCAAGTCAATGTGCATGACTTGTTGGCGGAACGGGTGAATGTTAAACGCGCGCAACATCACAGGTTCTTTTTTGCCGTCAATCACCAAATCCAACACCGATGCGTGGAATTTTTCTGAACGCAATTGATGCCACAAAGTGTTGTGTTCCATTTCGATTTGTACGACATCACCTAAGCCATACACCACACCTGGCACACGGCCGGCGTGACGCAGACGGCGGCTCGCACCCGTACCTTGCGTATTACGAATTGTTGCGTTGATTTCGATAGTCATGTGCTTCTCCAAAAATAGTAGCCACCGCGACCAGCAGCCACAAAAAAGCGACAACCAAAACGGTTGCCGCGAAAACTTTTACGTTAACTTATTCAGCGAATAAGGAGCTAACCGATTCTTCATCACTAATGCGACGTATGGTTTCAGCCAACAAAGCAGCCGTGCTCAACTGACGAATTTTTTTGCATTCACGCGATGCCGCACTCAAAGGAATGGTGTCAGTGACGACCAACTCATCCAACTCCGAAGCGGTGATGCGTTCAATCGCAGGGCCCGACAAAACGGGATGCGTGCAATACGCCAAAACCTTAGCCGCGCCGCGCTCTTTCAAGGCGCGCGCCGCTTCGCACAAAGTGTTCGCGGTATCGACCATGTCATCCATGATGATGCAAGTACGACCTGACACTTCACCAATGATGTTCATCACTTTTGCGACGTTCGGCTTAGGACGACGCTTGTCGATAATCGCCAAGTCCGCATCCAATTTTTTTGCCAAAGCACGCGCCCTCACCACACCGCCGACATCCGGTGAAACCACAATTAAATTTGGATAATTGTGTGTTACCAAGTCCGCCAATAAAATCGGGCTGGCGTAAATGTTATCAACGGGAATATCAAAGAAACCTTGAATTTGATCGGAGTGTAAATCCATGGTCAGCAAGCGATCCACGCCAGCCCCCGTCAACATATCGGCCACCACTTTGGCAGTAATCGCAACCCGCGCAGAACGCGGACGACGGTCTTGACGGGCGTAGCCAAAGTACGGCATCGCAGCCGTGATACGACCAGCCGAGGCGCGTTTGAGCGCGTCCACCATGACCATCACTTCCATCAAACTATCGTTAGTCGGTGCGCAGGTAGATTGCAAAACAAACACATCTTTACCGCGCACATTTTCCAACAACTCAATCATCACTTCGCCATCGGAAAAACGTCCGACAGAAGCACGACCTAGAGGAATGTTGAGATGCTGCGCGACGGCTTCAGCGAGCTTAGGATTGGCATTACCAGTGAATACCATCAAGCTGTCGTTGGACACGTGTGCTTCCTTTCAAGACATTGCGGGCACACGCCCAAGAATGAACTTATATCGCGCTGTTATGCGACCTAAGTGATACTACGAATTTGGCTGAGGAGGTAGGGATCGAACCTACGAATGACGGGATCAAAACCCGTTGCCTTACCACTTGGCGACTCCCCAAAAACTTTTACTTCACACCCAATGTCGCAACGGATGTTTAACTAAACCTTGCGTGACTACTCCCCGCATTTGATACTTTTCTTGCAACTCGCTCAACACTTGCTGTGCGGCATCGCGATTCGCGAATTCTGCAAACACACATGCTCCTGAACCTGTCATCAGCGGCGCTGCATAGCCACCTAACAAATCCAAATAACGCTGCACTTCTGGGTAGAGTTTGCACACCACAGCCTGTAAATCATTGCGCAGTTGCAAGCCTGTCGAATCGGGGTTTGCAGCGTGTTTCGCGCAGTCCCAGTTCGAGAGGGCGCGCATTGTGATAGAAACAGAATCGCGTGTCAATTCCAAATGCGTAAAAATTTTTGCAGTGGGCACATGCACGTCCGGAAATAGCAGCACATACCACGTCGCAGGCAATGGAAATGCTTGTAATTTTTCGCCCACGCCTTCGGCAAACGCGCTCTCACCAAATACAAAAACAGGTACATCCGCACCTAAGCTCAAGCCCAATGCCATCAGCTTTTCACGCGATAAATTTAAGCCCCACAAACGATTTAACGCCAACAAAGTGGTCGCCGCATCCGAGCTGCCACCGCCCAAACCACCGCCCATCGGGATGCGTTTTTCTAAAGTTATATTCGCGCCCAAAGAGCAGCCTGTTTCGCGCTGTAACAAACGCGCCGCGCGCACACATAAATCATCATCCTCACTCACACCCGCCACCGCATTGCTGCGTTTCACCACGCCATCGCTGCGCAATTCAAAATGCAGCGTGTCGTGCAAATCAATAAAACGAAACAGCGTTTGCAACAAGTGATAACCGTCCGCGCGGCGACCCGTGACATGCAAAAATAAATTGAGTTTAGCGGGAGCGGGGCAGCTTAAATGGGTGAGGCTCATAAAAATTTCTCAAAATTTAGTTTTTAGAATGAAGCGAGGGATTTCGTCATTGCGGATTAAATTCCCATTCATCTATAAATAACTGTATGAATAAATCGTCATGCGTGAGCGTGATGCGCGACGGCAAACTGTCTGTGCGCTCATCCGCATAACGCAAATAGCGCACCTCCCAGCCTGCTTGTTGCAGCAACGTGATGCGACCTTGCGTATCGCGCTCAATCTCGGCGGGACTTGCCGCATCGGCCCGCCCCTGCAACCAGTGTTGCAACACGGGCAACGGCAAGCTCCAGCCCAGTACGTTTTGCATCAAGATTTCAACATTGCTCGCCTGATAAAACTTGCCGTCCTGCTCCAAGCTCGCCGTTTGCGCATCGCTGACAATGCGTGCGCCCGTGATGCCTAACGGCCCTTGCAGCAACACCTCATCGCGCGAAATCTGATGCTGCCAACGCACTCCGCCGCTATGTCGCGCCGCCTGATGTTTGACCGCGATACGTCCATTCAAATTAAACGGAGTAGCCTCGCGCACCTGATTCGGCAAGGCTTGCAATGGGACAGGGGAATGCGCACAGGCACTGAGCAATAACACCGCGAGGCAAATAATCCCGCGCATTTATGGCGTGAGGGTGCGCTGCACGGATAGTAACTGTTGGTTGTCAGGATGAGCTTTTAGGCTGTCTTGCAGCAACTGCTGCGCCTCAACTTTATCGCCGCGCGCCCACAAAGCTTGCACCAAATGCGTGGCGATTTCAGGGTCGGGATTACCCGCATAAGCACGGCGCAACAAGGCAACGCTGTCATCCCACTTGCCGCTGCGGTAATAGCCAAAGCCCACGCTATCCATAATCGACACGTCATCGGGCGCAAGCTGCAAGGCTTTTTCCACTAAGGCTACGCCCTCGTTGACGCGCACATTGCGCTCTAAAAAACTATAGCCGAGCGCGTTATACGCATTGGCATCTTGCGGATTCATTTGCATCAATTTGCGTAACTGTTGCTCCGCCAAATCAAACTTACCGACCTTGTCCGCCATCATCGCGGCTTCATACAACAACACATTATGGTTAGGCAGCTTTTCCAATCCCTGCTCTAACACCTGCAACGCGGCTGGGTAATTTCTTGCCTCGCGCAACAACTGCGCTTCAACCAAAACCAACTGCGCGCGCTGCTGATTATTAGCGGATTTTTGTTGCTGCAACACTTGCCGCGCCTCGCTCAACTTGCCTTGCTCTGCCAGCAACGCCGCGATGCGCAACTGCGCCACAAAAAACTGCTCACCGCCTTTTACCGCTTGGTAATAGGCAATCGCTTCGCGCGGATTTTTCTTCGCTTCGCTCAATTGCCCCAAGTAATACTGCACCGTGTCCTGATCTTTTTTACCCTTATTCAAAGCGGCTTTGAGCTGCGTTTCCGCCCCCACAAAATCATTCATCTGCAAAGAAATTAAGGCGATGGCAAACGCCAAATCAGGATTGTCGGGGCTGTGTTCGGCCAGCAAATTAAACTCATCGCGCGACGCGGCATAGTGCTTTTGCTCCAACAAAGCGCGCGCATATTGCGAGCGAATTTCATAGGCATTCGGATACTTCGCCAAATAATCATGCAACACCGCCAAGCCTTGCAGCGGCGCGGATTTTTGCAACAACTCCGCCTCCAAGCTCGCCGCCATATCCCACTCAGGACGCAAGCTGCGCGCCTGCTTAACTTCGCTCAACGCCTGCGCTGTTTGGTTCGCCAAACGCGCCAATTCAGCTACCGCCCAATGCGCTTCCGCCACTTTTGGATAAGGCTGCGCCAGCGCGCTCATCATCTGCAACGCCGCTGTTTTATCGGGATACGCCGCCAAGGCTTGCGCGATTTGCAAAAAATTATCGCTAGCGTGCGCGGGGTCGCTTTGCAACACTTTAGCAAACTCGGCTTGCGCCTGCTCCAGCTTGCCGCCACGCAACAAAATGCTCGCCAACAAGCGCGAAGTCATAGGCGCGTCAGGCTCTAACTCTTGCCACAATTTCAACGCACTAATCGACTTGTCCATATCGCCAGATTCAAACGCCAACTGTGCCGCACGCTTCGCCACACGCGGATCACGCGTCTTGCGCGCCAAATCGCTGCTGCCATTCACCGCCAGCATTTTGTAGCCGCGCTGATTACCAATTTCCGACACCAGATATTCGTACAACAACTCCCCCGTCAACGCCTGCTTAGGCAAATTGGCAGGCAACTTTTCCACGCTCGTCTCCTCTTGCGCAGACGGTTGAGCCGCCACGCTGGGCGACGCAACAGGCGCGTGCGCGCAAGCAGTCAGCGACAACAGCAAAATATATTTAGCAGCATTCATAAGGAGTCAGGATTTCAAACGGGCGCGCATCTTAGCAAAAAGGCACGGGGGTAAGTACGTCGTCAGTTGCTTTGATGCACGCCGCGATATTCGGTTATATTCCGCGCTCATTTTTTTTCGCGAGTTTTCCTGTGTCTAATCTCACGCCCGCCCTCACCCTCGAAGCCTCGCAACTCACGCGCCGCTTTGGCAAAAATACCGTCATCCACGATATTTCTTTACAACTTAAACGCGGCGAAGTGCTCGGACTATTGGGACATAACGGGGCGGGGAAAAGCACCACCATGCAAATGCTGACGGGCTGTCTCGCGCCCGATAGCGGCACGATAAAAATTTGCGGCTTTGATTTGCAACGCCAGCCCACGCTTGCCAAAGCGCAGCTCGGCTATCTGCCCGAAACGCCGCCCTTATATAAAGAATTCAGCGTGCAGGATTATTTAATCTTTGCCGCGAAACTGCGGGGCATTAAATCGAATGAGGTGAACGCCGCGCTCGATTTAGCCTTGCAACGCTGCGGACTGACGGACCAACGCAACACGCTCATCGGCACGCTTTCTAAGGGTTATCAGCAGCGCGTCGGCATCGCGCAAGCCATTATTCATCAGCCGGCTGTGATTATTTTGGACGAGCCCACGGTCGGCTTAGATCCGACGCAAATCCGCGAAATTCGCACGCTGATACGCGAGCTGGGTAATGCACACAGCGTGATTTTATCGACGCATTTATTGAGTGAAGTGGAGAGCATTTGCGACCGCGTGGAAATCATGCAAAAGGGCAAACTCATCTACGGCGACACTAGCGCGCGGATGCAGCAATACGGTCAAGTGGCGGGCTTTACCGTCACGCTGCGCAATCCGCCGCAACTGCCTATGTTGCAAGGCATTGCAGGCGTAACACGCGTCGAAGCCGTATCCGAAAATCAATTTCGCATCTTGCATAGCAACACACACAATCCCAGTGCGGAATTGCTCACCTTAGCCGCCGCGCACGATTGGCAACTCGAACAACTCACGCCGCTGCAAGCACGCTTAGAAGATGTCTTTGTCAGCATTACCGATGCAGGAGAAAAACTATGATTCGTCTCATCGCCGCACGCGAACTGCGCTCGCTGTTATCTATGCCGTCCACTTGGTGGGTGTTGGCGGGATTGCAATTTATGTTGGCGTGGATTTTCCTCACGCGCTTGGATGCGTTCTTAGAAATTCAGCCGCAACTCGCGCAAGTCGCCAACGCACCCGGCGTGACGGCGAGCATCGCGCGCGACGTGTGCAATGTCGCCGCGCTGCTGCTGATGATGCTGACCCCAATGTTCACCATGCGCCTCATCGCCGAAGAACGCCGCAATCAAACCCTCGCATTGCTGCTCTCGTCGCCCGTTTCATCCACGCAAATTGTGCTGGGAAAATTCGTCGGGCTGATGGGCTTTTTGCTGCTGCTGATTAGCACCACGCCGCTGATGTTGCTGAGTTTGCAACTCGGCACGACGCTCGATTTTGGCTTGTTGTGCAGCAATCTATTCGGGCTGATTTTATTGGCGAGTTGCTACACCGCCGTCGGTCTTTATGTCTCTTCAGTCACCGCGCAACCCATCATCGCCGCCATCACCACCTTAGGCGTTTTGCTAGGCAGCTGGCTGGCGGACATGAGCAGCAGCGCACTCGATTCGCATTGGCATCAAGTCTCGCCGCTCTACCATTTTCAAAATTTTAGTAACGGCTTGCTCGACACGGGCGATGCCAGTTTTTTTGTGTTGGTCAGCGGCGTGTGTTTGGTTTTGACCATGTCTCGCCTCTCCTCTCATCGGCTGCATAAATAAGGTGAGAGCCTCTATAAATCAAAATCTCGTCGCAATGCGGCGTTGCTCACAAAAAAATTACTCCTAACATATGCCTTATATGCGTCGTCGCAATTTTTTGCTCGCGCCTAGCCTTGCTTAGATATTTCAATTTCTAGAGACTCTCACATGTTCAATAAATTGCTTAATAATCCATTATTACGTCGCAGCCTCTTCACCTTTCTGCTGTTAGCGTGCACGGCGACAGCAGGATTTTTTGCGACGCGTTATCACCTGCAACGCGATGTCACGTTTACCGCCAGCAACAGCTTGTCGCCCGCCAGTGTGGACGTGTTGGCGAAGCTCAATCAGCCCGTCAATATCACCGTGTATGCGACCTTACAAGACGCACGCTTAGGCGATATTCGCAAAATTATCGGCGGCATTGTGTCGCTGTATCAACGCTACAAAAGCGATGTGAATTTAGTCTTTATCGACCCCGAACAAGAGCCTGAAAAAACCCGTGATGCCAACATTCAGCTGAATGGCGAAATGGTGATTGAGTATCAAGGACGCAGCGAGCATTTAAGCCAAATCAACGAGCAAGTTATCACCAGTACCTTGCTGCGCTTGGCACACACGCAGTCACAAGCCGTGATGTTTTTAAGCGGACACGGCGAGCGTCAACTCGACGGCATCGCGAATTTTGATTTGGGCGCACCGTTCGGCGCGAAGCTCAAACAAAACGGTTACAGCTTGAGCCCGCTCAATCTCGCCCTCGCCCAAGCCGTGCCGAGCAACATCAGCACCTTGGTGATCACTCAGCCTCAAGTCGATTTACTGCCAGGTGAAGTCGATAAGCTGCAAAGCTATATCGCACAAGGTGGCAACCTGCTTTGGCTCATCGACGCAGAGCCGCTGCACGGCTTGGAGCGTCTCGCCGAACAACTCGATTTAGTCTTGCCGCCTGGCAGCGTCATAGACCCCACCGCCGCCGAGTTACGCGCACCCGCCACATGGGCGATTGCCGCCGCTTATACCCCGCACGCCATCACGCAAAATTTCAATCTCATCACCGCCTTCCCCAAAGCGCGTGCGCTAACGTGGAACGAAAGCAGCGATTGGCAACGCCACACGCTGATTGAAACCAGCTCACGCGCTTGGCTCAGTCGTAGCGGCAAAGGTAATTTTGACAAGGCGCACGACACCCCCGGCCCCGTGACGTTGGCGAGTGCCTTGCAACGCCACATCAACGACCGCGACCAACGCATCGTGGTGGTCGGCAACGGCGCGTTTCTCGCCAATAGTTTCGCGGGCAACGGCGGCAACGTGGACATGGGCGTGAACATGCTCAACTGGCTGGCGGGCGAAGAACACCTCATCACCGTGCAACCGCGCAGCGGCAAAGATAGCAATTTGAATTTGAGCAAGAACCAGATGGGCGCAATCGGCATCAGCTTCTTGCTGGTGTTACCGCTGCTGCTGGCGGGCTGGGGCGGATGGCTGTGGTGGAAACGTCGCCGTGGCTAAGGTTTTCATTCTCACCCTTTGGCTAAAAACAGGGATGTGGGAGCTCGATTTATCGAGCGATTGTTCAACATAATCGCTCGATAACTTTGCATAAGCGGCAAGCCGCTGGTCGCTGCTAAAT
>JBJORQ010000035.1:0-21181 GCA_046049345.1 Pseudomonadota bacterium
CCGCCATCTGGCACATATCGCCCTAAACCGCGCCGCCGTACCCGCCGCATTCCGTGAAAAAATCAACTTAGACGCGCATCAAAAAGCTGCCGACTACACTTCAACAAAAACGCGTTTTTCACTGATTGCACTAGGCTTCGATGCCTTGTTGATATTGGCTTTTACGCTAGGCGGAGGCATACAGTTTATCGCCCAGTTTTGCAACGCCAACTTCACTTCGCCGCTCGCGCAAGGCATCGCAACGATGCTAGTCGTATTGCTACTGAGCTCCGTTTTAGAAGCCCCATTTAGCTGGTATCGCACCTTTGTTATCGAGGCGCGTTTTGGCTTTAACAAAATGACGCTGAAACTTTATCTGCTTGATGCCGCAAAAGGTTTACTCATCGGCGCGTTGCTAGGCTTGCCTTTGCTGGCGGGCGTGTTGTGGCTGATGCAAAGCATGGGCGCGTTATGGTGGCTATATGTGTGGGGCGTGTGGGTGAGTTTTAATATGCTGATTTTATTTATTTACCCGACCTTTATCGCGCCCCTATTCAACAAGTTTTCGCCTTTGCAAGACGACACCATGAAGCAACGCATTAACGCATTACTAGCGCGTTGCGGCTTCACTTCCAGCGGCTTATTCGTGATGGACGGCAGCAAACGCAGCGCGCACGGCAACGCGTATTTCAGCGGCTTTGGCAAAACCAAACGCATCGTATTTTTCGACACCTTGTTGGCGCGTTTAAGCATCAACGAAATCGAAGCCGTGTTAGCGCACGAGCTGGGACATTTCAAACATCGCCATGTGGTCAAACGCATCGTGGCAACCTTCGCGATGAGCTTGGCATTTTTATGGCTGCTCGCTGTACTGATGCAAAACGCTTGGTTCTATCAGGGTTTGGGCGTGACTTCCCCATCCACCGCTATCGCGCTGTTGCTGTTTTTTATGGTGCTACCCGTGTTCAGTTTTTTACTCAGCCCCATCATGTCGGCGTATTCGCGCAAACATGAATTTGAAGCCGATGCGTATGCCGCGCAACAGACCAACGGGCAAGATTTAGTCAACGCGCTGGTGAAGTTGTATCAGGACAATGCCGCGACGCTCACGCCCGATCCGCTCTACTCAAAATTTTACGACTCGCATCCGCCCGCAGCGGTGCGTATCGCTCAATTACAAACTCATTAGGAGACTCGCCATGCAGAAAATCATTACGGTATTACTGTTGTTAGGCTGCGCTAATTTCGCTACTGCCACGCCGTTTGCCACGGGCAATGCGGCGGCAGGCGAAAAATTATTTAAGGAGTTGAAATGCAATAGTTGCCATATCAATATGATGGGCGGCGATGGCAGCGCGATTTTTACCCGACCGAATTCCCGCGTGCATAACGCAGCACAATTAAGTGAGCAAATCACCCGTTGCGGCGGCAATGTCGAGCGTGAATTTAGTGCGCAAGAAACGCAAAATATTGCCGCATATTTGAATCGTTATTACCAACTTAAATGAGGGGGCAACATGACTACTTCTAACCTTAGCCAGCAAAAATGCCAACCTTGCAACGGTGCGATGCCCGCGCTGTTGCAAGCCGCCATTGACCCGCTGATGCTGCAACTATCAGGCTGGCAGCAATACGACCATCTGATTTCGCGCACTTATCACTTCAAAAATTATTATCAAACCATCGCCTTTGTAAATGCGATTGCTTGGCTGTCGCACCGCGAAGATCACCACCCAGAATTAGGCGTGAGCTTCAACCAATGCCGCGTCGAATACACCACCCACGCCATCCACGGCTTGTCTGAAAATGACTTTATTTGCGCGGCGAAAATTGACGCGCTGTACCTCGCTTGAGCACCGCACTTAACGGGCAAATCGTTGCCGCATTTGGTCGCCAATACTTAGCTAAACTCCCCGATGGCGAACTGCTCACCTGCCTCACGCGCGGCAAACGTAGCGACGTAGTGTGCGGCGATTACGTTGAGTTGCAACGCACTGGCGATGCCTCGGCAAGCCAACTCCACATTGGACAAGCAGTGATAGACAAGGTCGCGGAACGCACCTCTTTGTTGTTTCGCAGCGATGCCTTCAAACAAAAACTCATCGCTGCCAATGTCACGCAAATCGTCATCGTAGTGGCGACCGAACCGTCGGTCAGCGACGAACTCATATCCCGCTGTTTAGTCGCCGCCTACGACCAAAATCTACAAGTGCTAATCGTGTTAAATAAATGCGACTTGCCCGCCGCAGCCGCACGCGCACAACTAGCGCCCTATCGCGCCATCGGCTACACCGTGTTGGAGTTGTCAGCACTAGAAGATGTCACGTTATTGCGCGAACGCTTGGACGGACATATCAGCGTCTTGGTCGGGCAATCGGGCATGGGGAAATCCACGCTCATCAATGGTTTGCTGCCCGACGCACAAGCCGCCACGCGCGAAATTTCTACCGTATTAGACTCAGGAAAACACACTACTACGCACGCCAAACTGTATCGTTTGAATGAAAAAAGCAGCGTGATTGATTGCCCTGGCGTGCAAGCGTTTGGGCTGCATCACCTAAGTTTCGGCGCAATTGAACAAGGCTTCATCGAGTTCGCGCCATATTTAGGACAATGCCGATTCCGCGATTGTCGCCACCTAAAAGAACCCGATTGCGCGCTACAAAATGCGGTGAAAAAAGGCGAGATAAATGCAAGACGATTGGAATTGTTTTTGCAGATTGCGGCGAATAAGGCGTAATTGAATAATGGTGGGCAGATACAACTTACCCACCCTACGCAATACTATTTAATCCCCAGCTTTTCCCACCCTGCATGTCCCAATTTTTCCAGCGTGGCGATGTTGCGTTCGGGAATTAAATCCGCATCGGGGAATGCTTCAACCGCCTTGTCCACACTGGTTTCGCGCAGCAAATGCAGCATCGGATAGGGTGAGCGGTTACTGTAATTTTCGATGTCGTCGAGTTTTGTGCCCGCAAATTGATAGTGCGGATGCAAGGTGGCAATTTGAAATTCGTCGTTAAATTCTGGCTCGGCGCAAACTACATCGACCGTATCTAAAAAATCGTTGTAATCTAAAAAATCTTGCAGCACATACGGATGAATCAGCAACGTGGTGTCGATTTTTTCCGCATCCGTGTCTTGCAATAAACGCAGCTCGCTCAATAATTCTTCGACTAATTGTTCCGGCGTAGTCGCCTCGCTGACCACATAGCGAATTTGTTTTTTAACGTGCACCGCTTTGGCAAAAGGACACAGATTCAGCCCTATCACAGCGGCTTCTAGCCAGTGTTGCGTAGCAGAGATGATGGTTTCGTTAGTCATAGGAGTTAGTCGCGAGTGGGTGGAGGTTAGTGATTAATTGCTGAGGGTCAGCGTGCTGGGACAAAGGTTTAACGATTAACTAAAGGCTAGCGACTAACAGCTAAGTGGCGCCTCATCCATCAAAGCAATCTGTTCGCGCAATTCTAAAATGCGATCTTGCCAATAGCGTGGCGTGTTAAACCAAGGAAAAGCGACGGGGAAAGCGGCATCGTCCCAACGCTTGGCCAGCCAGGCGGCGTAGTGAATCAAGCGCAGGGTGCGCAAGGCTTCCAGCAGGTGCATCTCACGCGGATTGAAGTCGTAAAAATCTTCGTAACCGACCAACAAATCGGCAAATTGGCGCGTTTGTTCGGCTCGGTCGCCCGACAACAGCATCCATAAATCTTGAATAGCCGGACCCATGCGACTGTCATCGAAATCGACAAAATGCGGGCCGTCATCCGTCCACAACACATTGCCCGCGTGGCAATCGCCGTGCAGACGCAAATTTTTCACCTCGCCTGCACGATCAAAGTTACGTCGCACGCTGTCTAGCGCATGTGCCACCAAGCCGCGATACACCTCGCGCAAATCATGCGGAATAAAGTCATGTGCGAGTAGAAATTCGCTCGGCTCAACCCCAAAATTTTGCACATCAAGCGTGGGACGTTGCGTGTAGTTTTGTAGCGCGCCTATGGCATGAATACGTCCTAAAAAACGCCCCAGCCATTGCAACGTTTCAGGGCGATCCAGCTCTGGCGCGCGTCCGCCTTGCTTGGTAAACACCGCAAAACGAAACTCGTTAAAGTGATGCAGCGTATGGGTTTGAATCCTTGTTGCGGGGACGATAGGTAGCTCGGCTGCGACTAATTGAGCCACGAATTCATGCTCTTCTAGAATCGCCGCATCCGACCAACGCGCGGCGCGATAAAACTTGGCAATCACTGGCGGCGCGTCGTCTTGTCCCACTTGATAAACGCGATTTTCATAGCTGTTTAAAGCCTGCAAACGTCCGTCGCAGGGCAAACCCAAACTCTCCAGCGCGCTCAATACTGCGTCAGGCGTAAGGTTAGCAAAATTGTGAGTGTCGCTCATTAATGCAGCACCTTCGCTAAACTCAATAGCAGTAAAAATCCCAGCCAAAACATGGTGGCGCGCCACAGCAAACCGGTGATGCTTTGCATCGCATCGGCATCGGCCGCCTCGCCCACACCGACTTCTATCCGTTCATTATTTTGCTGCAAGCTCAAACGTGTGCCAACTGCGCCCGCCGCACTCGCCAAGACAATGTTGTGTAGCGCGTCAGGCCAGTTCAAAGCCTGACTGCGCCAGCCTTCCAACGCGTCTTCAAAATCGCCGACGATGGCAAAAATAATCGCCATCAAACGCTGCGGCAACCAATTCAAACCTTGCCAAACTTGCTGTGCGAAGGCAGCAAATTCACCGTATTCCGCCGCGTCCGTCCAATGACTGCGCAAAAAATTACTCAAGCGATACAGCACCGCACCGGTCGCGCCGCCTAAGCCCAACAGACTAAACACGACGAACCACAGCATCACGCCAAACACCTTGCGCTGCGCCATTGCTAGCGCGTATTGAATGGCGAGATTGGCCAGTTCAGCGGCACTTAAAGACGGCGCGCTCACGTCGCCATGCTTCGCCAACAGCGCGCGCGCCACCTCTAACTTGTCTGCACGCAGCGCGTTTTGCAGCGCAGCGAAATCCACACCAAACACGCGAAATCCCATGCAGGTATACAGCACCGCGATATTCAGTAATACCAATAACGCGGCGGCGTGATGCGCCAAATAAGCACTCAACACCGCCAACAAAATCAACACGGGCAGTGTTGCCACCCACCACGCCAAGCGACCATGCTGATGCGCGCCCGCATTGAAATGATGCTGAAAAAAATGACCATAACGCCCGCCGCGCACGCGCAATTTTTCCGACCAAATCCAAGGCTGAAAATGCGCTAACAACAAAGCTGCAAGCAAGGCAAACAAGGTCATCGCGAAGAGAGAGGGAAAATAAAAAATGTCGCGCAAGATAGCACAGCAGAACACTGATTCAGCAGCACCTTGCTACGGTGTTTAGCCCAGTGAGCACGACTTAAAAGAAGCACAGACTTCACCCTAGCGCAAGCTCACAATTGGCCAACCGTGCTGCACGGCGTACGCCTGCAAAGTCTCGTCAGGGTTAGCGGCGATGGGATGGCGCACCAACTTCATTAACGGTAAATCGTTGTGCGAATCACTATAAAAAATCGTGTCGGTAAAACTATCCAATGTCCAACCGCGTTCACTGAGCCAGTCATTTAAGCGGATGATTTTTCCTGCTTTGAAACTCGGCACACCTGCTACTGCACCAGTGAATTCGCCAGACTTTTGTTCGGGTTCGGTGGCGATTAAATGTTCAATGCCAAAAACTTTGGCAATAGGTGCGGTGACGAAGCTATTGGTCGCGGTGATGATGAGACACACGTCGCCTGCCGCCTGATGTTGGGCGACCAAGTCACGCGAGGCTTGCGTGACCATAGGCATGATGGACTCTGTCATAAATTGTTGATGCCAAGTGTCCAGCGTGCTGCGCGGATGGCGTGATAAAGGCTTTAACTGAAAATCCAAAAATTCAAAAATATCCAGCGTGCCCGCTTGGTATTGTTCGTAAAATTTTAGATTTTGCGCGGCAAATAATTCGCCGTCTAACACACCGATGCGAATTAAAAATTGCGACCATTCAAAATCACTGTCGCCGTTTAGCAAGGTATTGTCTAAATCGAATAAAGCTAAATTCATTTCAGTTCCAATTCGGTTTGCATAATTTGCTTAAGCAGGGGTACCGACGGCGCACGATGCAGGCTTAAAGAATAAGCATCGAGTTCGTCCAACGATGCCATCAAACTCGGCAAATCGCGACGACCGTGGCGCAGCAAATACTGAATCACTTCGTCGCTTAATTTGTAGCCTTTGCTGATGCCGTGTTGCGCTAAGGCAACGGCTTTTTCTTCGTCACTCAAAGTATGTAACTGATACACCAAGCCCCAGCCCAAACGCGTGGTCAAATCTTTACGCAGGGCCAAATTTTGCGGCGCATTTTTGCCGCTAACGAGCAACATACCGCCGCTTTCGCGTACTTGGTTATATAAATTAAACAAGTCGATTTGCGCGTATTCACCTAACTTATCTACGTCATCTACCGCCACCACGGTACACACATCAGGCACGCTGCGCTTGGCATACACGGCGGGCAGCTCGACCGCTTGCGCCGCACCAATAATCGCTTGCAGCAAATGACTTTTGCCACAGCCGTGTTCGCCCCACACATAAAAAAGTCGCTCACCCGATTTGTTTTTCAATGCGTCGCGCAAGCCTGCCAGCAACTCTTGATTATTACCCGCAACAAAATTGTCCAGAGTCGGCCACCAGTCAGGTGTGATGTCTAACAGCAGTTGGCTCATAGGTATAACTCGCTAGTGACATACCAGGCTTTTAAGTGGCGCAGCGCCACTAATAAAATGGCAGATAAAGGCAGCGCCAGCAACACGCCGACAAAGCCTAATAATTGGCCGAAAGCGAGCAAAGCAAAAATCACCGCGAGTGGATGCAAGCCCACACGTTCGCCAACTAAGCGCGGCGTAACCACCATGCCTTCAAGTAATTGCCCTGCGCCGAAAACCGCCCACACCCACACCACATCAGCAACCGCGCTGAACTGCATCGTGGCGGCGAAGGTGGCGAGCGACAAGCCCAGTACCATGCCGAGATAGGGCACAAATACCAACATGCCCGCGACGATGCCGATGGGGAGTGCAAACTCCAAACCGACCGCCCACAAAGCCATACTGTAAAAGGCACTCATCAACATCATCACGGCGATTTGTCCGCGTAAGAACTCGGCTAATACGGTGTCAATTTCGCTGGCAATTTGGCTAAATTTTGCATGGCTGCGACGCGGAATTAGTGCGTCTAATTTCGCCATCAAGTCTGGCCAATCGCGCAGCAAATAAAACATCGCAATCGGTATCAATAATAAATTCATCACCCCCCCTGCAATCGCCCCGCCGCTGCTCGACAGCCAGGGCAAAATCTTTTCCGCGATGCCGCCCGCACTTTGCCAATGCTCAAGCGCAAAGGCTTTCAATAAATTACTATCCCATTGCAAATCGCGGCCAAAAATTTGTTGTAAATGCGGCAAAATTTTAGTGCGCAAGGTGTCAATAAAAATCGGTAAACGGATGCTCATAGTCGCCAATTCTTTTTGCAGCAGCGGCAACAAAATCAGCAGCAATAACCCCAGCGCGATGAGCAAACTCAGCATCACCAACAGCACAGCCACACTGCGCGGCACTTTGATACGCACCAAGCGACCCACCAATGGATTGCAGATGTAAGCGGCGATAGCGGCGGCGATAAAGGGCAGCGAAATCGGGCTGAGCAAATAAAAAGCGCCGCCTAGCAAGACAATAAACAACAGCCATTGCAAGGCAGCAAAGCGAGGAGTGGTCATTTCGGGTAAAATCCGCGGCTGAAAAAAATGTGCCGCACTTTACCTTTTAGAAAGCGAGAACTCAACTTGAATACCACCAACACTAGCCTTTCCTACCGCGATGCGGGGGTTGATATGGATGCCGGCGACCAATTAGTCGAAAACATTAAGCCTTATGCCAAACGCACCATGCGTCCTGAAGTACTCAGCGGAATTGGCGGTTTCGGTGGCTTAGTCGAAATTTCTAAAAAATATAAAGAACCCGTTTTGGTGTCAGGCACGGACGGCGTGGGCACAAAATTAAAACTCGCTTTTGAACTCAATATCCACGACACCGTCGGCATCGACTTAGTCGGCATGAGCGTCAACGACATTTTGGTGCAAGGGGCTGAACCATTATTTTTCCTCGATTATTTTGCTTGCGGCAAACTCGATGTCGCCGCTGCAACTGAAGTGATTAAAGGCATTGCAGGCGGCTGCGAACAAGCAGGTTGCGCGCTGATCGGCGGCGAAACTGCCGAGATGCCGGGCATGTATCCAGTCGGCGAATATGATTTGGCGGGCTTCGCGGTAGGCGTAGTCGAAAAAGCCAACATCATCACCGGCGAACATATTGTGGCGGGCGATGTGGTGCTGGGGCTGGCCTCCAACGGTGCGCATTCCAACGGTTACTCGCTGGTACGCAAAATCATCGCGCGCAGCAATCCCGATTTGAACGCGAAGTTTGACGGCGAACGCACTTTGCGTGAGGTCATCATGACTCCCACGCGCATCTATGTGAAACCCTTGCTGGCATTGATGCAGGCTCTCACCATCAAAGGTATGGCGCATATCACTGGCGGCGGGATTACTGAAAATGTGCCGCGTGTGTTGCCCGCCAATGTAGTGGCGCAAATCGACGCAAAATCTTGGTCTATGCCTAAGCTGTTTTATTGGTTGCAAGAGCAAGGCAACGTCGCTCAACAAGAGATGTATCGCACCTTTAACTGCGGTATCGGCATGGTCGTTATCGTTGCGAAAGCTGATGCAGATGCCGCGATTGCGCAACTCAATGCAGCAGGTGAAAACGCCAAAGTCATCGGCGTAATTCGCGCGCGTATCGGCGACGAACATCAAACTCAGGTCGGCTAAAAACGGTGAGTGGGGCGGCGGCACCTAAGTGGTAAATGGTCTGGCACTGCGTGCCTTAGTGGAACGGCTACACCTCAGTGCGAGCGTTTTTCCCACTTCATTCAGAAACAGAAGCTTCAGCTCCGTGGTTTCGAGGGAAGACCCTTGCGGTCTCACCACTTAGGCGCAACGCGCTTTCAACTTTCCACTCAGGCGCAGCCGTCCCACTCCCCAGCTTCAATATCTATGAAAAAAATCGTCATTCTCATCTCTGGTCGCGGCAGCAATATGCAGGCTTTGTTGGCTGCGAATTTGCCTTGCACGATTGCTGCGGTGATTAGTAATCGCGCCGATGCAGCAGGCTTAAACGTCGCGCAAGCACAAGGCATCGCTACCGCCGTGGTGGAGCACAAAGCGTTTGCTACGCGTGAATTATTTGATGCCGCATTGGCACAAACCATAGCTAGCTATCAGCCCGACTTTATTATTTTGGCGGGCTTTATGCGCATCTTGAGCGCGGGCTTTGTGCAGCGTTTTTACGGCAAGCTCATCAACATTCATCCCTCGTTGTTGCCTGCCTACGCGGGGATGCACACGCATCAACGCGCCTTGGACGATGGCGTGAAAATTCATGGTTGCACGGTGCATTTTGTCAGTGCCAATTTGGATCACGGTCCGATTATTATTCAGGCGGCGATACCCGTTTTGCAAGATGACACCGCAGTGACGCTCAGTCAGCGTTTGCTTGCCGAAGAGCATCGCATCTATGCGCAAGCGGTACGGTGGTTATGTCTAGAACAAGTCACGCTCAACGCACAACACAAAGTCGATTTTTGTTCCATAAAACAAATCGGTCACGCCCTGTTTTCACCCGGCTTGGAATAATCATGCGCCCGCTGCTTTGGTTCTTGCTGTGCACGATTGCCAGCCTTGCCTACGCGAGTGATGCCTCCACGCCACCGAGCCGTATTCAAGCCAGCTATTTGGTTTACAAAGGCAGTCTGTCGATTGCACAAATCGACGAAGTTTTTAGCCGCGATAACGATCATTACCAACTCACGAGTACCGTCAAACCGCTGGGATTATTAGCGTTTTTTCGACCGGGCAAAGTGCATATTAAAAGCCACGGCCTGATTAGCGAACAAGGATTACAACCATTGCTATTTGAAGACCTGCGCGATGCCGATGCCGCCAAAAATTCGCGTGCTGAATTCGATTGGGCGAAGCCTGCATTAACGCTCAGCAATGCCACGCAAAAACGCGAGGAAACCTTGCCACTCGGCACGCAAGATCGCTTGAGCGCGATGTACCAATTTATGTTTTTACACTTGAATGCGCAGAGCAATTTGGATTTCGCCATGACCAATGGCAACAAGCTCGACGACTATCATTACCGCGTTGAAACAGGTGAGCGGATGGTGAGTGCGGCAGGGCAATTCAACACTTTGTATTTAGATAGCCAAGCCAAAGCGGGAGAATCACGCACGCAAATTTGGCTGGCAAAAGAGCAGCATTTTTTGCCTTGCAAAGTCATCGTAACTGACGGTGATGGTGACCAGCTCAAACAAGTTTTGCAAAGCCTTAGCGTCACGCCGTGAGCCTTATTCCGACCTCATCGTTAGCGCGCATCAGCCTCGCCATTGCCGTGTCCTTGCTGCTACACGGCTTGCTCTTCGTCTCCATTCCGCTGGACATGCCTGCGCCTATCGCCCCGCCTTTGCCGCCACTGATGGCAAAACTCGAACCCTTGCCGACTCGCATCGCAACGGCCAAAACTTCGCCCGTAAAACCACGTCCTAAGCGGCGCCCTGCACCTGTCGCCGCTCCGATTGCCGCACCCGAACCTAGCGAGCCGCCCGCAGCCGACCCAGCGGTTATGCCTAGCTCCGATGAACTTGCCGATGCAGGCAATTCGGCGGCTGTATCGGATGTACCACCCGTAGCCGAGCCACCTGCACCGCCCGCCCATCCGTTGCCTAAACATGCGCAACTCAAATTCACGATTTACAAGGGCACAGGGTTTGTTATTGGCGAGGCGGTACACCGCTTGGAAGTCAGCGATGATCAGCATTACGTTTTAAGCGTTAACGTCAACACCACGGGGCTAGTGGGGATGCTCAAAAAATTTAACTTAACGCAAACCAGCTCAGGGCGTTACCACGCCATTGGGTTACAACCTGAAAAATTCAGCGAAGCTAAAACAACCTCCAGTGGCACGGAAGTCATACAGGCGGATTTTTCTTGGGCGACTGAAACACTGAATTTTTCATCTGGACTGAGTGTGCCTTTACCCTCACAAAGCCAAGATTTTGTCAGCTTTTTATATCAACTCTCGCAACTATCGCTTGAGCAAAGCAGCCTGCCGATTTTTATTAGCAACGGTAAAAAACTAGAACGCTATGAGCTTGCCATTGGCGACGAACAGGACATCGACACGCCGATCGGCAAAATTCGCGCCCTACCGTTTCGCAAAGTTCATGCCCTACACGAAGAAGGTCTAGAAGTTTGGCTAGGTCTCGAATACCGCCTATTACCTGTCAAAATCACGCAATTTGATCGCGATGGCGGGGTGTTAGGCGAGATGCTTATCAACGACATCCGCGTCTCGAAAGACTAGCGTGAGTACACGCTTTTCGGCATCATCGAGCTTTACTTTTCAGCCACTTTTTTCTGCTTGATGGACAACTCCCTATCCTTAGTTTTAATTTTATTAGCCTCCGCCGTGTTCGTGGTGGTGCTGTGTCGCTTGCTAAAACTACCCGCCATGCTGGGCTATATCAGCGTGGGCATCGTCATCGGCCCACACGCGCTGGCGTGGCTGCCGAACTCCGTCGGCACGCAACATTTAGCCGAGTTCGGCGTGGTGTTTTTAATGTTTAGCATCGGCTTGGAATTTAGCTTAAGTCGTTTGCGCGCCATGAAGCGCACCGTATTTGGCTTAGGCGGTGCGCAGGTATTAGTGACCTTATTACTGGTACTCGGCGCAGCAACTTTATTCGACATGAATTGGCAAACGGGTTTGGCATTAGGCGGCGCGTTGGCGATGTCGTCCACCGCAATTGTGAGCAAAATGTTGGTCGAACGCGCCGAGCTAAATTTGCCTTATGGCCGACAAATGATGGGCGTGTTGTTGTTCCAAGATTTAGCCGTGGTACCGCTGCTCATCATCATTCCCGCGCTCGGTCAAAACTCTCCCCATTTAGGCTCAATTTTATTGTTCGCCACGCTCAAAGCCACCGTGGTATTGATTTTGCTACTGGTATTTGGACCGCGCTTAATGCGCCATTGGTTTCATCTGGTAGCGCGACAAAAGTCGTCAGAACTTTTCATGCTCAACGTGTTGTTCATCACACTAGGCTTGGCGTATCTCACCGAACTGGCAGGACTGTCGCTCGCCTTAGGTGCATTTGTCGCGGGCATGTTGATTTCGGAAACGGAATATCGTTACCAAGTGGAAGAGGACATCAAACCATTCCGCGATGTGTTGCTCGGATTGTTTTTTGTCACCATCGGCATGAAGCTCAATCTAGCTTTGGTGCTGCAAAATTTAGTGTGGGTCGTCGTTGCGGTGCTGGTGTTAATTCTCAGCAAAGCCATCATCGTCACGCTGTTGGCGCGCTTAGTCGAAAAAGACTGGGGCATCGCCTTACGCAGCGGGATAGGGTTAGCACAAGCAGGCGAATTTGGTTTTGTGCTGCTGACCTTAAGCAATCAAGCCAACTTACTCGAATCGGACACTTTACAAATCAGCTTGGCGGCAATGCTGCTGTCGATGTTGTGCGCGCCATTTTTAATCCAACACGGCGAGGCCATTGCGCGGCTTTTTTCCGCTTCCGAATGGACGAATCGCGCCATGCAAATGCACCAAATTGCTATCCAAAGCATGGGACGCAAAGCGCATGTGATTATTTGTGGCTATGGTCGCAGCGGCCATACCTTGGCGAATTTTTTAGAACAAGAAAACTTAGGGTTCATTGCGCTGGATTTAGATTCGCGCTGCGTACGCGAGGCCTTAGCCAGCAAAAAAAATGTCGTCTATGGTGATGCGGCAAAGCGCGAAGTGCTCATTGCCGCAGGCCTGATGCGCGCGAGTGCGATGGTGATTACCTATAAAGATCGTCAATCGGCGTTGGCGATTCTGCATCACGCCAAATCGCTACGCCCCGACCTGCCCGTCATCGTGCGCACCAATGACGAAAGCGATGTCGAAGTGCTCAAGCAAGCCGGCGCAGCGGAAGTCGTCGCGGAAGTCGTCGAGGGCAGCGTGATGCTCGCCTCACAAGCCTTACTGATGGCGGGCGTGCCACTCAATCGCGTCATCCGCCAAATTCAAGCCAGTCGCGCGCATCGTTACGCAGTGTTCAGTGGCTATTTCAATCATGCCAACAACGACGAAGGCAGCGACCATTTGCAGCCGCGCTTTTTAAGCGTGTATCTCAAAAAAGAACACGCCGCCGTTGGCAAGTCGTTGGCGGAGATGGCATTGGCTGAATTAAAAGTCGAAGTCAACGCCGTGCGTCGTCACGGCATACGCGGCGCAGAACCGATAGCCGAGACACAACTGATGGCTGGTGATGTATTGGTACTGCTGGGATTACCCGACCCGCTAAAAGCCGCGCAACTGCGGTTACACAAAGGTGTTTAGCGGGTAAGGGAGTGGAGAGTGGAACTGCACTGCGTGCCTAAGTGGGAAAACCAGCTTGCTCTGACTGACCACCTCCCACTAAGGCGCAACGCGCCGCTCCACTGAGGCACGTCAGTGCCGTCCTACTAGCGACTAACTACTTAGCTACCCGCTACTTTCTTATAAAGCCGATATTGCTCGCTCTTATCATCCATCCGCGAGCCTTCCCAAATTTTTTGCCAGCGCGCTTCATCCTGCAAGGGCTTGGATAATTTATGTCCTTGCACCAAGCGTAAATTACAGCGTTTTTTCGCATCGACTTCGGTCAAAACATTGCCAAAATAATGCAGCATGGCGCGTTGTCCATCGCCTAGATTTTCGCGGCGGATGCAAGTGTAATGATCAGGCAAAGCCTGTTCCAAAGCGGTCGCCATATTGCGATAACTCTTGCCGCTATCGAGCCAAGGCAGCCACAAGGTCATCGCTAGCGTCCAAATCAGCGTAATGCCCGCCGCCCAATTCACCACCGCGCGGCGCATCGAACGCCCCACGCGCCACACCAACACCAGCCACAGCAGCGTGGCAAATAATGCCACCGCGAACGCTGTCAGATTCAGCTCTGGCTTGAAGCTCGGTTGATAGGCTTGCAACACTTGGGTAATTTTTGCGCCGTTGTGATCTAACAAGCCCAGCCAGCCCCACCACAGCGCAATCGCCAACAGCGCAAACACCATCAAACCGAACCAGTCTAAGGCGTTCGCCGCACCGCGTTTGAGCATAGACAGCGAGGCGGTTGCCAACAGCGCAATCGGCAACAAAATTGGCAGTACAAAAGCCTCTTGAATGTTGGGCACAAAACTTAAGGTCAGCAACATCACCACAAAACTCACCAACGGTAGTTGCAAGTCGTCGCGCATCGCCAAACGCTGCCGCGATTTCCACACCACCCAAACCGCTAACGGCCAAGCTGGCCATGCCATCCAGGGCAAGTTCTGCAAGTAGTAAAACGACTCTCTGCCTGGCAGGTGTTGCGCGTAATCAAACCAACGACCAAGGTTGTGCGTCCACGCCCAGTCGTTAAATAGTTTAGGCGATTTTTGATACAACAATGCCGGCCAAATCGCCATGAGCGGCAGTGCCAACACGCTCGCTAGTGCCACGCTGCGCCAGTAAGTATGGCTGCGCCAAACGGCAAAGAAAATCGGTAGTGCTGTGGCAATCAGCACAAACAAAATCGGTGCGATAAAGCCTTTCGCCATAAAGCCCATCGCGATACCGAGTCCAATAAACAAGCCTGCGCGCCACGACTTTTCTTGACTGTGTGAAAACCCGTAAAGCATCATCGCGATGCCCGCCAGCAAGGCTAAATCGGTCATCATCTGGTGCGCATGAACCAACATGCCCAAACAGCCGATGGTGATAATCGCCGCCGCCCAACCGCGATTTTCGCCGTACAACTTGCGCCCTGCCAAACCAATAAACAACAAGCTCAGCCCGCTATACAAGCCACTCGCCAAGCGTGCGCCGTCGTGCAACGGCAACACCGCCGCGAACAATTTTGCGCAGCCCGCTGCGGTCCAATAAAACAACGGCGGCTTATCCATAAACGGCTCGCCCGCCAAGCTTGGCACCAACCAATCACCGTGTTGAATAAACCAATAAATAATGCCAAAGCTATATGCCTCGTCAGGCTTCCACGGGTCATGCCCAATCAAGCCTGTGCCCACCCAAATCGCGCATAACATGAACAACATCACGGCTTTGCCTGTGGTGACGGGATTAGGGTCAGTCGGTTTAATGAAATACATTTATCGCACCACTTTAATAAGTTGCCCCACTTGCGGCTCGCCTGCGGGATAGCTTCCATTCAATAAACGCAGATAATTTTCCGCCGATTTCCCCAGCGGCGATTGCTGCGCCAATGCGCTAAAAGTTTCGCCATTCGCAACTTGTACAACATGCAGTTTGAGCGCGCTAGCGAGGGGTAATTCCGCTTTGCCTAGGCTATGAAAACTCAGCAAGGTAGCGCGTATCTCGCTTTGATATTTGGTTAATAACGCAGCCGTTTTGGCTTCGGCCTCGATGACATAGGCACGCGTGCCAACATAAATCACTGCACCGCTACGCGTAGGCTGGCTATACAACACCGCGTCTAAATCGTGGCTCTTGAGTTGCTCGATTAGCGCACCCGCGCCGCCCACACGTTGCGCATACGCCAACGCCGAACCGACGGGTTTATCGTCAAACTTAAAATTGATTTTGACCTCCGCCGCGTCGCTTAACGCATACAAAGCATTGGGTAAATTGTGCACTTGCCATGCAGGTGGAAAGGCGACGGCAATGTTCATATCCGCTTGATAAAACACATTGTTGCGCAACACCCCCTGCTCACTTGCTTCCTTAAAAGTCAGTCCATCTAGCGCGTGTAAAAATTCGTCATGTCCTAAAAAAGCCTGCGCCACAGTTTGCTTACCCGCCTCGGCAACCGCTTGTTTTAAGCGCGTATCGTTGTCGGGATGAGTGGCGAACACGCCGTGATAACGACGCGCTTCGCGTCCCTCTTGCTTGGCCAAAATCGCGTCTTGCGTTTCTTGATTTTTTAACACGGCTATTACTTGAATAATCGCTTGCGGGTCGTAACCAGTCGCCGCCAAATAGCCCGCACCCAAAGCATCCGCCTGTAATTCCTGATCGCGTCCGTAGCCTGACAGCAGCGCGCCATTCAAAACATTGCCGAGATTTTGGCCATTTTGATTGCGCAGTTGCGGCACAAAAATCGACGCAATGGTAAGGCTGATATTAGCGGCTTGCGCAGCACTTTGCTGACGCACCCCATGCCGCGCGGTGACATGGCCAATCTCATGCCCCAACACCGCCGCCAACTCCGCCTCAGAATTCAAATAAGCCAAAATGCCGCGCGTGATATAGACGTAGCCACCAGGCAAAGCAAAGGCGTTAATCTCGGTCGAGTCCAACACCGTAAAGTGATAACTCAAATTAGGTCGATGACTATGCGCCGCGAGTTTTTGTCCCACGCGATTCACATAACTTTGCAACGCCTCATCGGCATACACCAGATATTGCTTACGCACTTCGACATCAGCAGCGCGCCCCGCAGCCAGCTCTTGATTCTCAGACATCATCACGAAGTCAGCCCCGCCCGTGACAGGATTCTCCAGCCAATAGGCTTAATAGCAGCCAGAGCAATCCATAACGCTTGAGCAAAATCCACATCAGCTTAAATCCTCATCAGCATTGGCAATAAAAAAGGCAGCCTAAGCCGCCTTTTTTGATGCGCAGTTACTAACTTGCAAAGTTAGTAATCAGGTCAAACCTGAAATTACGCAGCTGCTTTAGTACCGTATTTTTGACGGAACTTATCAATACGACCAGCCGTATCCATAATTTTTTGCGTGCCTGTGTAGAACGGGTGACATTCAGAACACACTTCGACACCGAGTGTCGGTTTAGTCATCACTGATTTAGTCTTGAAGCTGTTGCCACAACTGCAAGTTACGGTGATTTCTTGATAATTTGGGTGAATATTTTCTTTCATTTTCTTTTCCTAGCTAAGTTGAGTGCGGCGGGGGTACGCACTTTTGGGGTTACACGAAGGCGCGCATTATCCATACAATACCCTGCTTGCGCAAATTTATTCGGTAATAAAAAAGCCTGCTTACGCAGGCTTTTAAGTCCAAAAAATTCGTCTAAATTACAGAGCTAAGATAAATTTAACCAGTTCTTTGATGTCAGCTTGTTTCGTACCCGCTGGATCGTTAGCAGGCATAGGCATAGAACCCCACACGCCCGAACCACCTTTAGAAACTTTAGTGATTAACTTCGCTTCCATGTCTTGGCCTTTGTATTTTTTAGCCACGTCAGCCCAAGCTGGACCGACTACTTTTTTGTCAATTGCGTGGCAAGCCGTGCAATTGTTTTTCTTAGCAATTGCGGGCATATCTGTAGCCAAAGCTGAACCTGCAACCATCAAACCTGCTGCAATCATAATGCTTACGATCATTGATTTCATAATATCTCCGTTGAGTTTTACTACTGTTATACAGCCCAATGAGGGTCTGCAATTACCTGACGCTGATGTTGCGTGTTTGCGACGGCTGGCAAATAACGCCGCCCTCCTCAACTTGGTTGACAGGCTATTTCAAACTCAACACAAACTTAACTAAAGCCTTGATGTCTGCATCATTCACGCGCGGTGAGTTCGCTGGCATCGGTGTACCACCCCAGGCACCTTTGCCACCTTTGCTCACTTTTGCCACCAACATCACTTCGGCACTTGCGTCATTGCGATACTTTGCGGCTACATCACGCCAGGCGGGACCCACCACTTTTTTCTCGACTGCATGGCAAACAAAACAGCCACTCTTAGCTGCTAACTTGCGTCCGTCCGCATCCGACAAAGCGGCATCGATTTTAACAACTTCGGGCTTTTTTTCCACTGGAGCTGCTAGAACAACTGGTGCGACAACGGCTGCTACGGCAGCGACTGGGACGCTTGATGCCGCTGGCACCACGCTCGCCGCCTCTTTATGTAAATGACACGGCTTGCCATTTTTTTCTACACATTTTTTATGTGCATGAGTTTTTTTCGGCTCAGCGGGTTTATCTGCAACAGACTCCGCCGCATGCGCAATGCCCATACCCAGTAGCATCAAGGTAGCAATATAGTTTGCAATTTTCATAGCGAGACTCCTAAAAGTTATAAAGATGAAGCGGTGTATTCGACTACTAAAGCGTGTTTAGTCCCCGCCGCCACAGTGACTACATTTTCAATCGCATTCACCGATTCAACGCAAAGCATTTCACGCCAACCATCAGGTTGCCCCATATCGCCCATTTTGGTGGCTTTTTCGACCCACGGTGTCCACACCACCGTAGATTGACTGCCTGATTTTTTGATATAGATACGGCGTTTTAGTTTGTCGTCGTGGATCACGCATGTCTGAGCCGTGTTGATATAAACGCGATCGACTTCGCCGGCAAAGGTCACCGCGCCATCTTGTCTTTTCAACACCGAGCCGCCCACTTTGTCCCAGTATTCACAGCCTTCCAAACCTGTCACCCGCACCGCGCCGATGTCGCTAATTTGCAAATAAGTATGCAAAGCTTCGCCAATCAAGAAATCTTGCGTACTGGTATTTTCCGTGGTCAACGACATACGCAAAGTCTCACCGACAACAACACTCAACTCGACATTGCATGAATGCTCCCACTGCGCACGCGTCTTGTCGCTCTCAACTAAGCGCAAAGTCAAACGCGTCGCACCATTTGGCTCAACACCAGACTCCATCACTTGCCAAGGCACAGTTCGCGCATAGCCATGCCCAGGAAACGTAGCGTCCGTCGCGTGTGCGCCAAACCATGGCCAACACACTGGCGCACCGCCGCGTATCGATTTTCCCGCTGCGATTTTCGCGTCACGCGACAACCACACCACCGGCTGCGTTTGGCTGGTTGGCTGCCAACTCATCAAATGCGCGCCTTGCAAACACAGCGCGGCCGTCGCTTGCGCATTGCTAAAATCTGCGACGACTAAGCCGCTCGCGTCGTCACGAAAGGTAAGCTGACCCGCGATACCAAATTGTTTATTAAGTTGTGCGGCGTTTTTCATTATTAGCTCCTGAGTTATAGCGGGTAAATATCAACCGTTGGTGCTGAGCCTGTCGCAGGACTCGACACTAACGAATTAACTGGCCTGTTTTTTATCGGTGTTCGATTTGGGACACGTCACGCACCGCGCCTTTGTCTGCACTGGTAGTCATCGCGGCGTAAGCGCGCAAGGCAACGGAAACATGGCGGACACGCGTTGCGGGATGCCACGCTTTTTTACCCCGCGCCATCATCACGCTACGGCGCACCGCCATTTCGCTCTCACTAATCTGCAAGGTAATGCTGCGATGCGGAATATCGATGGCGATGGTGTCACCTTCTTCAATCAGCGCGATTGCGCCGCCACGTGCGGCTTCAGGCGAAACGTGCCCAATGGACAAACCCGATGTGCCACCCGAAAAACGTCCGTCAGTAAGCAATGCGCAAAGTTTGCCCAAGCCTTTGGATTTTAAGTAAGTGGTCGGGTACAACATTTCTTGCATACCCGGTCCGCCTTTCGGTCCTTCGTAGCGAATCACCACCACATCACCGGCGACGACTTCATCCGCCAAAATCGACGCGACCGCATCATCTTGACTTTCAAATACGCGCGCCCGTCCGGTGAATTTCAAAATGCTTTCATCCACACCAGCAGTCTTAACGATACAACCATCGACCGCGATGTTGCCATGCAACACCGCCAGTCCGCCGTCTTTGGAATAAGCGTGTGCCGCGTCGCGGATGCAACCAGTGCTGCGATCGTCATCAACGGTTGGATACAGCATGGATTGCGAAAATGCGATGGTGGTGGCGATGCCGCCCGGTGCGGCGCGGAAAAACTTTTGCACTGCTTCGTCTTTATTTTGTGTGATGTCCCATTGCTGCAACACTTCCGCCATGGTCGCGCCATGCACGGTGTGCGCCTCGCCATGCAGCAATTTTGCGCGCAATAATTCGCCCAAAATTGCCGTCGTGCCGCCCGCTCTGTGCACGTCTTCCATATGATATTCGGAGGACGGTGCGACTTTGCATAAAGTCGGTACATGACGCGATAAACGGTCCATATCTTTCATGGTGAAATCCACGCCCGCCTCGTGCGCAATCGCCAGTAAATGCAGCACTGTATTAGTCGAGCCGCCCATCGCGATGTCCAGCGTCATAGCGTTTTCAAAGGCGTTAAAACTCGCGATGCTGCGCGGCAAAACGGTCACGTCATCTTGTTCGTAATAGCGTTTGCACAACTCAACGATGGTGCGTCCCGCGCGCAAAAATAATTGTTTGCGTTCGGCGTGTGTCGCCACCAATGAGCCGTTGCCCGGCAAGGACAAACCAAGAGCCTCGGTCAAACAATTCATCGAATTCGCGGTGAACATTCCTGAACACGAGCCGCAAGTTGGACACGCGGAACGCTCAATCGCATCGCTCTCCGCATCGCTCACTTTATCGTCCGCACCTGCCACCATCGCATCGACTAAATCCAAGCCTTTAGTCTTGCCGCCCCACGTTACTTTGCCCGCTTCCATCGGGCCGCCCGACACAAAAACCACCGGAATATTCAAGCGCATCGCCGCCATCAACATACCCGGCGTAATTTTGTCGCAATTGGAAATACACACCAGCGCGTCGGCGCAATGCGCGTTCACCATATATTCCACAGCATCCGCAATCAGCTCGCGCGAAGGCAGCGAATACAACATTCCCGCGTGTCCCATCGCGATACCGTCATCCACCGCAATGGTGTTAAATTCTTTGGCAATGCCGCCCGCTTTTTCAATCTCGCGCGCCACCAATTGCCCCATGTCCTTGAGATGCACATGACCTGGCACGAACTGAGTGAACGAGTTAGCAACCGCAATAATCGGCTTGCCGAAATCGCCTTCTTTCATGCCAGTTGCACGCCATAAAGCACGCGCCCCGGCCATATTGCGACCATGTGTAGAAGTTTTTGAACGGTAAACGGGCATGATATGACTCTCCAAAATAAGGCGCGGATTCTAAACGATGCGCAGCCTAGCCGCTAATGAGATAAAAAATAATGTGTGGGAAATACTGGCGAGCTTAAATTTAAAG
>JBJORQ010000036.1:0-24302 GCA_046049345.1 Pseudomonadota bacterium
AATTTGAGCATGGTGGGATTTAAGGCGAACCGTATTCAGCACTTTTCGCCTGCGGCGATTCCGCCGCAATTGCGTTGGTTAATTCTCACTGACAATCAGCTTGAAACGGTGCCGCGCGAGTTAGGGCAATGTGCGAATTTGCAGAAGCTGATGTTGGCGGGTAATCGTTTGCAAACGTTGCCTAGCGAATTGGCAGCTTGCACAAATTTAGAGCTGCTGCGCATCGCGGCGAATCGTTTTGAGCAACTCCCAGAATGGCTGTTGTCCATGCCGCGCTTGGCTTGGCTGGCGTGTGCGGGCAATCCATTTAGTGACGCGCAACAAGATGCTGTGCTCGCGGAGCAAGAAATTGCGTGCATCAATTGGCATGATTTAGCGTTGCAACAGCAATTAGGCGAAGGCGCATCGGGCGTGATTCATCAAGCGATTTGGCAGGATGAAAAAAATGTCGCGGTGAAATTATTCAAAGGCACGTTGACTAGCGACGGCTTGCCCGCAAGCGAAAAAGCCGCGTGTCTGGCGGCAGGAAATCACCCCAACGTGATTGGGGCGCGAGGCAAGTTAGCCCAGCATCCACAAGGCACAGCGGGGTTGGTGATGCCACTGATTAGCAGCGATTTTCAGACGCTAGCCGCGCCGCCCAGTTTGCAAACGTGCACGCGTGACGTGTATGCCGATGGACAAAAATTCGCGCGTTCGGTGTTGTTGAATCTCGCGCACGGCATCGCCGCCGCCGTCGCGCATTTGCACGCGCGCGGCATTCTGCATGGCGATTTGTATGCGCATAACATTTTGTATAACGCGCAAGGCGATGCGTTGTTAGGAGACTTTGGTGCGGCGAGTTTTATGGCGTACGACGCACACGCTTTGCAGCAACTTGAAGTGCGCGCCTTCGGCTGTTTGTTAGAAGAATTATTGCAACGCTGCGACAGCACTTTGCTGGAAAATTTGTGGGCGTTACAACGCCGCTGCGTCGCTGAAAAGGTCGCGACGCGTCCTGTGTTTGCCGAGATTGCGCAAACTTTAGCAAAGTTAAACAATGAGGCTGAAGATGAGTAATGCAAAAAATTTAGACGGCATCACACTAGAGATGATGGTCACGCAACTGGCAGAAAAAATCGGCTGGGCGGCAATGGGTGTAGCGATTCCGGTGCGCTGCTTTACTTTTGATCCCAGTGTGAAATCGAGCTTGAAATTTTTGCGTCGCACGCCTTGGGCGCGCGAGAAAGTGGAAGCGTTATATATTTCCAGCGTGTTGTGAGGCAATTGTATTGCCTAGGATGGCAAAGATGGCGCAGATTGAATTGAACGGGAGCAGGTTGTGTTAAAAATCAGCGCATATTTACTACTGTTTTTGCTACTCGTTGGCATCGTCGGATACGGTGCATTTGTTGAGCCTAATCGCCTTGATGTTACCCAGCACACACTTGGCATCGCCTCTGCATCGCCGCTTATTCGTGTCGCGCAAATTTCCGATTTGCATTTGCAGGCAATGGATGACATCCGCCATTTGGTAGCGCAGCGCACGGTGTTATCCAAGCCCGATGTAATTGTTTTTTCTGGTGATATTGTTGATAGCAAAGCCAGTCTGCCCGCGTTGGAAATATTTTTGAGTGAGCTGGGCGACATACCTAAAGTCGCTGTGCTCGGCAATTGGGAGTATTGGAGCGAAATTGATTTTCAATCGCTGCGTGAATTGTATGGGCGGCATCACACCACCTTGCTAGTCAATTCCTGTTTAGTCTTTCAGTTTGGCAATCAGCAGCTTGCTTTTATCGGCTTGGATGATGCTTTGGCAGGCAAGCCGAATCTGCGCAAAGCCGAAAGAAGCTGTGTCGATGTAGATAGCAAAATATTGATTGAGCACTCGCCGGGATTTTTCGGCAAACCGTTAGATCAGCCAGTCGAACATGCGCCCTATTTGTTGGGTTTGTCTGGCCATACTCACGGCGGACAAATTTTGATTTTTGGGCAGCCTATGGACACTCCTCCCGGGAGTGGCGAGTTCAACCGTGGTTGGTATGAAACGAAATATGGCAAGCTCTATGTCTCGCGCGGTATCGGTACAACGGTCTTGCCTTTGCGCATCGGTTCTGCGCCAGAGCTAGCTGTATTTGATATGCATTTATGAGCGCTCATTTCCATCTTTGACTGCCGCGCCAAGCTGGTTGATTACCGTTTTAATTCAGCGCGTGGCGCATCAATAATTTTTTCACTGGCGTGACTTGATTGAGCAAATTTAATCCGCTGTTGCGCAGGGTGCGTAGCAGCGGATTGTCGTTATTGAATAAGTGTTTCAGCCCGTAAGTAGTCGCCTGCATGGTGAGAATATCTTCGCGGCGTTTGCGATCAAAACGACGCAAGAGTTGTGCATCGCCCACGTCGTTAAGTGCGCCGCGTGCCAGCAATAAATCTGCTAGTTGTTGCGCATCGCGAAAGCCCGTGTTCACGCCTTGTCCTGCCAGCGGGTGCATGTTGTGCGCGGCATCGCCAATCAGCGCGATGCGCGGTGCGCTGATGTGGTCTAGCGTCAATTTACGCAAAGGGAATGCGGCGGCGGGCGTGATGACGCTGAGTTCGCCTAAGGTGTGTTTTGCGGCACTGGCAACCTGTGCGCACAACGCCTCGGGCGGTAACGCCAATAGTTCTGCCGCGCGCGCGGGACTGACTGACCAGACCATCGACACTTGATTATCGGGCAGCGGCAACAACGCCAAAATGCTATCGTTTTGAAACCATTGATGGGCAATGCCTCGATGCGGCAAGGTGCATTTGAAATTGGCGACCACGCCGTGTTGCGCGTAGTCAGTCGGCGTGGCGGACAGTCCCGCGTGCTGGCGCAGCCAAGAATCGCGCCCATCTGCACCGACGATGAAGTTCGCGCTCAGTTGCGTGCCATCGTCTAGCGTGAGGCACGCTTTATCGGTTGCCACCTGCAAAGCCTGACAGCGCGTGCCTTGCAGCAGCGTGAGATTTTCTTGTTGCTGGAGAATCTGCCAGAGCGCGATATGTAGCGCGCGGTTTTCTAAAATACACGCCAGTTCAGGCACGCCCATTTGATACGCAGAAAAATTCAGTTCCGCATCGGTGTCGCCGAACACGTGCATGTGTTCGACGGCGGCGATGCGTTGCGTATCCAGCAAAGCCCACGCGCCACACGCTTCGAGAAATTTACGGCTGCCTGGGCTAATCGCAAAAATGCGGCTGTCCCACGTTGCACTGGGTGCGGGCAGCGGTGCGGCTTCGATTAACGCCAGCGATAAACCGCTTTCGGCCAATGATGCCGCCAGACTGGCGCCAACCAAGCCGCCGCCGATGATGATGAGGTCAAAGTGATTTTTCATAGGGCAGTGGTGAGTGGGACGGCGCGTTGTGCCTAAGTGGTAAGTGGAGTGAAGCGCGGCGGGTTTCCCACTTAACACTTCATTCAGAAACAGGAGCTTTAGCTCCGTCGTTTTGTGGGAACGCCCCTGCGGCATGAGGCACACAGGCTGCTCCACTCCCCACTTCCCATTTTTAATGGATGCGCATCATAGCGAGATTCAGTGTCCTTTGCTAAAGCAGATTTGCCCTGCTTCATTTATAATCCGCGCCCTTCAAAACCCCGTAGCTCTTTACGCGACAAAAATACTGACATGCGCATCGGCCCTTACGAACTCAAAAATAATCTCATCGTCGCGCCTATGGCGGGCGTGACGGATCGACCTTTTCGGATGTTGTGCAAGCGCATGGGTGCGGGCATGGCGGTGAGCGAGATGGTTGCCTCTAACTCCTTGCTGTACGGTTCAGAAAAGACTTTGCGCCGCGCCAATCATGAAGGCGAAGTCGATCCTATTTCGGTGCAAATTGTCGGCGCAGATCCAAAAATGTTAGCGTTGGCGGCGAAACATAACGTCGAACATGGCGCGCAAATTATCGACATCAATATGGGGTGTCCCGCGAAAAAAATCTGCAATGTGATGGCGGGTTCGGCGTTGTTGCAAAACGAGCCATTGGTGAAAACGCTGCTCGAAGCGGTGGTCAATGCTGTGAATGTGCCCGTGACTTTGAAAATCCGTACCGGCTGGGATAAGACCAATCGCAACGCGGTAACCATCGCGAAAATCGCCGAGGCGGCAGGCATTCAAGCCTTGGCGATTCATGGTCGCACACGCGCTTGCGCTTATACCGGTGATGCGGAATACGACACCATACGCGCTGTTAAAGATGCGGTCAGCATTCCGATTATTGCTAACGGTGACATCACTACGCCAGAAAAAGCGCGCGACGTTTTGCAGTATTCCGGCGCGGACGCGGTGATGATAGGACGCGCCGCGCAAGGTCGCCCTTGGTTGTTTCGCGAAATCGAATATTTCCTCAAAACAGGCGAGCATTTGCCACCGCCTGAAGTCGGCGAAATCCATCGTGTGTTAGTCGAACACGTGCACGATTTGTATGATTTTTACGGTGAGTACAGCGGCTTACGCGTAGCGCGTAAACATATTTCTTGGTACACCAAAGGGCTAGTCGGCTCGGCGACTTTTCGCCATCAGATGAACCAATTGGAAACCGTCGATACGCAAATGGCGGCGGTGGACGAATTTTTTGCAGAACAAGCGCAGCGTGGTCAGCACCTGCATTATGGTGAGGGGCAGGCAACATGAACGGATGCGCAGTGATTAACGAGAACGATATGGCGCGCTATGTGCGCACCGCGCTCACAGAATATTTTCAGCATTTAGAGGGCGAGCAACCCAGCTGCGATTTGTACGACATGGTGATGAACTGTGTGGAAAAACCGCTGGTGGAAATGGTGCTGCAACAAGTCGCCGGCAATCAAACGCAGGCCTCGCAAATGCTGGGCATCAACCGCAATACCTTGCGCAAAAAAATGCTGCAACACGGCATCGAGTAAACCCAACAACTATTTAGTCCGCAGATTGAGCAGATTCACGCAGATTTTTTCTTGCCAGTGAGGATGTTTTTAATCTGTGAAAATCTGCTGGAGCTATTCAATTCTTGCTAAGAGCTAGGCTCTTGCAATCATCGATGCGTAATCTGCGGAAAAAAGTTTTTATATTTTAGGAAATATCATGGCGATCAAACAAGCACTCATCAGCGTTTCAGACAAATCCGGCGTACTCGAATTTGCACAGGGTTTACATCAACTCGGTGTGAAAATTTTGTCCACGGGCGGCACGGCAAAATTGCTCTCCGACAACGGCGTGCCGTGTATGGAAGTTGCCGATTACACAGGCTTTCCTGAGATGCTGGACGGTCGCGTAAAAACCCTGCAACCTAAAGTACACGCGGGCATTTTGGCGCGTCGCGATTTGCCTGAACACGTCGCCACTTTGGCGAAGCACGACATCCCGACTATCGACTTGGTGGTGGTGAATTTGTACCCCTTCGCGGCAACCATCGCCAAGCCAAATTGTTCGCTAGAAGATGCGATTGAAAACATCGACATCGGCGGGCCAACCATGGTGCGCGCGGCGGCAAAAAATCACGGTCACGTTGCAATTGTGACTGACCCGATTGATTACGCCGATGTGTTGGCGGAGATGCAAACTAACGCTTGCGCGGTCTCCGATGCGACCCGTTTTGATTTGATGAAAAAAGCGTTTTCGCACACCGCCGCATATGATGCTGCGATTAGCAACTACCTGACTACCATCAGCAGTGACGGCACACGTAGCGAGTTCCCCGCGCAAATCAATTTCAACTTTGCCAAAGTGCAAGACATGCGCTACGGCGAAAATCCGCATCAAAAAGCGGCGTTCTATCGCGACCTGAATCCGCTGGCGGGTTCGATTGCGAATTACACGCAAGTGCAGGGCAAAGAACTTTCTTACAACAACGTCGGCGATGCCGATGCGACATGGGAATTGGTCAAGACTTTCGATCAACCCGCGTGCGTTATCGTCAAGCACGCCAACCCGTGCGGCGTAGCGATTGCTGATACGCCGTTGAACGCTTACAAACTGGCGTATGCGACCGACACGACATCCGCATTTGGCGGCATCATCGCCTTCAACCGCGAGTTGGATGAGGCGACCGCAACGCAAATCACCGCGAATCAATTCGTCGAACTCATCATCGCGCCGAGTGCCACCGAAGCCGCACTGAAAGTCACCGCCGCCAAACAAAACGTGCGCGTGCTGACCGTGCCTTTATCGAATGCGCATAATCAATACGACATGAAACGTGTCGGCGGTGGCTTGCTGGTGCAAACGCCAGACGTGCTGAATGTGCAAGCGTCGCAATTCAAAGTCGTGACCAAAACGCAACCGACGGCGGAACAATTGCAAGATTTATTGTTCGCTTGGCGCGTGGCGAAATATGTGAAATCCAACGCGATTGTGTTCTGCAAAGGCGGGCAAACTTTAGGCGTGGGCGCGGGACAAATGAGCCGCGTGGACAGCACCAAAATCGCCGCCATCAAAGCGCAAAACGCAGGCCTGAGTTTGGTCGGTTCAGTCGTTGCCTCCGATGCCTTCTTCCCCTTCCGCGACGGCTTAGATGTGCTCGCCGCCGCTGGTGCGAAAGCCGTGGTGCAACCGGGCGGCTCGATGCGCGATGAAGAAGTAATTGCAGCGGCGGATGAGCATGGTATTGCGATGGTGCTGACTGGCTTCCGTCATTTCCGTCATTAAGTGCATTAGGGTGGGCAAGTTTTTGTTGCCCACGCGGAGATGAAAAACGGTGGGCATCTGCCCACCCTACATGAGGTTGTTATGAAGATTTTGGTGATTGGTAACGGTGGTCGCGAGCACGCTTTGGCTTGGCGGTTGGCGCAGGGCGCGAAGGTGCAGAAAGTTTTTGTCGCACCGGGCAACGCGGGGACGGCGTTGGAAGACGGCTTGGAAAATGTCGCGATTAGCGCGATTCCGGAGCTGATAGATTTCGTTAAGCGCGAAGATATTTACATGACCGTGGTCGGCCCGGAAGCACCGCTGGCGGCGGGGGTGGTGGATGCGTTCCGCGCGGCGGGGCTGAAGATTTTTGGTCCAACCAAAGCGGCGGCGCAACTGGAATCTTCTAAAGATTTCGCCAAGCGTTTTATGACGCGGCACAACATCCCAACCGCGTTTTTCGAGACCTTTAGCGAGATTGCGCCCGCCAAAGCCTATGTGGAAAAACACGGCGCGCCTATCGTGGTTAAAGCTGACGGACTGGCAGCGGGCAAGGGCGTGGTGGTGGCGATGAGCAAGCAGGAAGCGTTCGATGCCATCGACATGATGTTGTCTGATAACAAGCTTGGCGATGCGGGTGCAAGAGTTGTTGTCGAAGAATTTTTGGCGGGCGAAGAAGCCAGTTTCATCGTTATGGTGGATGGCAAAAATGTGTTGGCGATGGCGACCAGTCAAGACCATAAACGCTTGCTGGATGCGGACATGGGGCCGAACACGGGCGGAATGGGCGCGTACTCACCTGCGCCTGTGGTCACGCCCGACGTACACGCTCGTGCGCTGCGCGAAGTCATCATGCCGACGGTGCAAGGTATGGAAGCGGATGGCATTACTTACACCGGATTTCTGTATGCGGGATTGATGATTTCGCCCGACGGTGGCATCAAAGTTTTGGAATTTAATTGCCGCATGGGTGATCCGGAAACGCAGCCGATTATGATGCGTTTGAAGAGCGATTACGCGGTCATTGTCGAACACGCGATTGCTGGCACGCTGGATAAAGTTGAGGCGGAGTGGGACAGACGCACCGCGCTGGGCGTGGTGATGGCAGCGGCGAATTATCCTGATACGCCACGCGCAGGCGATGCGATTACGGGTTTGCCGAAAGCCAGCGAGGACACCCATGTGTTCCACGCGGGCACGACGAATAAAGACGGCAAAGTTGTGACCAGCGGCGGACGCGTTTTGTGCGTGGTGGCTCTCGGTGACATGGTCAAGTTGGCGCAAAAACGCGCCTACGAAGTGGCGGAACAGATTCATTTCAATGGCGCGCAGATGCGGCACGATATTGGCTACCGTGCGATCAATAGAAAAAAATAGTGCGTTACAAGTGTTGATTTCGTGTACTTATCACGTGACTTCCCTCACCCTCAGTCCCTCCCCCGGAAGGGGAGGGAAGTTAGAATCCTTCTCCCACCGGGAGAAGGGCAGGGATGAGGGAGGTCGCTTTCCATGCACCAGAAATTTTTAATAAGTGCTTAGACATCCGCCATCCTATCGCGCTCTTGCCATCCACCTAAAACGCGGTGGTTTAATCGCTTATCCGACTGAATCTTGTTACGGCTTGGGGTGTGATCCGCAGAATTTTCGCGCGGTTAAAAAGCTGTTGAAGTTGAAGCAGCGTCCGCAGCGCAAAGGCTTGATTTTGATTGCCGCGAACTACGCGCAAGTATCGCCTTATGTGTTGCCGCTGAACTTGGCAGAGCAGCAACATTTGCAAGCGGCGGGGGTAAATGCGACGACATATTTGTTGCCGACAAAACGTACTACATCGCATAGTTTACGTGGCGTGCATAACAGCTTGGCGGTGCGTTTAACGGCGCATGAATTTGCCAAAAATTTGTGTTGTGGTGTGCACAGTGCGTTGGTTTCGACCAGTGCAAATCGCAGCGGCTTACGCTCGGCAAAGACGGCGGCGCAATGCAAAAAAATGTTTGGCGATAAGGTGTGGGTGCTGAACGGGCAAGTGGGCAAAAATAAAAAGCCTTCAACGATTAGGACATGGCGGGACGACAAAATCGTCCGTTAATTATTTAACTAAAAGTAACATCGGAGAGCACATGGATAGCGCGGCCGTCAAAGAATATCTACTCGAATTACAAGATTTAATCGTCACTCGCCTAGAGCAAGTGGACGGCAAAAAATTTGTACGCGATGCGTGGACGCGTGAGGCAAACAACGCCCCAGCAAACAGCAATAAAACCAGTATCGGCAAGGGCGAAGGGATTAGTTGCATCCTCGAAGGCGGCAACGTTTTAGAGCGTGGCGGCGTGGCGTTCTCGCATGTACAAGGCGACAAAATGCCTGCCTCGGCAACCGCGCATCGTCCCGAATTGGCGGGCTGTTCTTGGGAAGCGATGGGCGTATCGCTGGTGATGCATCCGCGCAATCCTTACGCGCCGACGGTGCACGCTAACGTGCGCATGTTTATGGCACACAAGCCTGATGGCGAAAAGGTTTTTTGGTTTGGCGGCGGCATGGATCTCACGCCGTATTACGGCTTCGAGGAAGACGCAAAACACTTCCATCAAATTTGCAAAAACTCGCTAGATCCATTTGGCGAAGAGCTGCACGCCAAGTATAAAAAATGGTGCGACGAATACTTTTTCTTGAAGCATCGCAACGAACCACGCGGCGTGGGCGGTATCTTCTTTGATGATTTATCTGCGCCAGATTTTGATACTGCGTTTGCGATTCAGCAAAGTGTAGGCGACCATTTTTTATCGGCCTATGTGCCGATTTTGGAAGCGCGCAAAGACACGCCGTATGGCGAGCGCGAGCGCGATTTTCAGTTGTATAGACGCGGTCGTTATGTCGAATTTAATCTGGTGATAGATAGAGGCACGATTTTCGGTTTGCAATCCAACGGCCGCACCGAATCTATTCTGTTGTCGATGCCGCCGCTGTGTACCTGGCGTTACGACTGGCATCCCGAAGCAGGCACAGCAGAAGCTGAGTTGTACGACAAATTTCTTGTGCCGCAAGACTGGGTTTAATCGGAGAAAAATGATGACTAAATTATTAGCAAAACTGACTGTAAGTGGATTGTTTTTGGCGATGTGTGTTGCGAGTGCGGCGGTTTATGCACACGACGACGATGACGAAAACGAGCATGAGCAGCGTCATCAAAAACACGAGCATCGCGAACATAGCCAAAGTGAAAGTGATCGTCATGCGAGTGCGGCGACTAGTTCAAAACTCAAGGAAGAGTGCGGCTCGTGTCACATCGTTTATCCGCCGAATTTATTATCGGCCGAATCGTGGCGCGCGCTGATGGGGAATCTCAATAAACACTTCGGTACGGATGCCAGTGTAGATGCGGCAACGCAAAAAGAATTGCGTGCGGAGTTGGAAAATGCGGCGAGCAATCGCAGCGAAAATGTAGCGGGCAAACCCGTGTTGCGCATCAGCGAAACGCGTTGGTTTAAGCGTGAGCATGATGAAGTTTCACCGCGCGTTTGGCGCAATCCAAAAGTGAAAAGTGCCTCAAATTGTGGCGCGTGCCACACTCAAGCGGCACAAGGAAAATTTAACGAACGCGATATTCGTGTGCCGCGTTAATCAGCCTGTTCGTAGCCGTCCGCAACTTTTTATGTGAGTACATTTAACGTGATGACAGTCAGCATTAACGGCACCAGCCGTACTTTTTCTAGCGCGCTCAACCTCGCCGAACTGATAGAGCAATTGGGTTATACGGGCAAGCGCATCGCCTTAGAACGCAACGGCGAAATCGTGCCGCGCAGCACGTATGCGAATGTGTCGTTAGCTGATGGCGATCAACTCGAAGTGGTCGTTGCCGTGGGCGGCGGCTAACGCATTTCATGGGCTCGCCCAATTATTAATTTAATTCCTTCAAAAAAATATGAACGACACTTTAGTTATCGCGGGCAAAACGTATCAATCTCGCTTGTTGGTTGGTACGGGAAAATATAAAGATTTCACTGAGACCCGCGCGGCGTTGGATGCTAGCGGCGCGGAGATTGTGACGGTGGCAATCCGTCGCACCAACCTCGGACAAAACGCTAATGAGCCGAATTTGCTCGATGCCGTGCCGATGTCGAAATTTACTTATCTGCCCAACACGGCAGGTTGCTACACCGCTGACGATGCGGTGCGCACTTTGCGTTTGGCGCGTGAATTATTAGATGGTCATTCGCTGGTGAAACTCGAAGTATTGGGCGACCCGCAATCGCTGTATCCCAATGTGATTGAAACCCTTGCTGCCGCGAAAACACTGGTAGCAGAAGGCTTTCAGGTGATGGTCTATACCTCGGACGATCCGATTATCGCCAAACAATTGGAAGACATCGGCTGCGTCGCCATCATGCCGCTGGCATCGTTAATTGGTTCGGGCATGGGTATTTTGAATCCTTGGAATCTGCAACTTATCATGGATAGAGTGAGCGTTCCCGTCATCGTCGATGCGGGTGTGGGTACGGCATCGGACGCGGCGATTGCAATGGAACTGGGCTGCGCGGGTGTGTTGATGAACACCGCGATTGCGGGCGCAAAAAATCCTGTGCTGATGGCGAGTGCGATGAAAAAAGCAGTCGAAGCGGGACGTGAGGCATTCCTTGCAGGACGGATGCCGAAAAAATTGTATAGCGCGATTCCCAGTTCACCGACCACTGGCATGATTGCCAAAATCTAATCGCGTTGCGCCTTGAGTGCCTAGCTATTCAAGGTGCGCAGGGTTTTTAGTTTTGCCGTTACAATCAAGTTGCCGTACATAACTTTTACTTAAACAAGGGATAACAATATGAAACACACGTTGAAACTTAGTATCGCAACACTCTCTTTGGTGTGCGCCTCGGCGTATGCGCAAGACGCTACATTTGATCCGCGCGCTTTGGCGATGGGCGGTACGGGCGTGACCACCTCGGACAATAGTAACGCAGTATTTCATAACGCGGCGATGCTGGCTTCGAGTAAACACGACGACAGTTTTTCTTTGGAAACGCCGATTATTGCAGTGCGTTTGCTCGACCCACAAAGTTTGCAAAACGACACCACGACGTTGAGTACAAACTCAACTAATTTAAGTAATGCATTGACAGCATTTCAAAACGCTCAGACTGCCTATACCAACACCCCAAATGTAGGTACGCTTTCGGCACTACAAGTCAGTGCAGTGCAGGCTGGCAATCGCTTAAATACGTTTAACAATAGCTTAATAGGTGTGAGCAATAAAACGTTGTCGGGTAACGCGCTACTAGGTATGGTTTTGTCTATTCCCAGTAATCGTTACGCGTTTTCGCTTTATGTTGATGGTCGTGCTGAATTGGGTGCGCAATTTAACTACGCTAGTGCTGACCAGGTTACGGTGACAGCTCTGGCTAATAATCTTATTGCTTGTGGTAACGCTACATTGGCTAACTGTAACGCTGCGAATGCGCAAGTTGGCGCAGGCGGGAAGGTAAATAATCTCGCTTCAACCATGTCAATCCGTGGCGTGATTGCTAAAGACATCGGTATCGCCGCCGCGCGTCACTTCGATAATTTCTACGATTTGGATATTGGTATCGTGCCGAAATTTACCCAGTACAGCAGCTACGATTTCAATCAAGGTGCGCAAGGCAATACTAAAATTACCTTAAACCAAGGCAAAAAAGATTTCAGCGCGTTTAGCATGGACGTGGGCGCGGCGAAGACTTTTCAGCGTGAAGCCGATACCCAAATCAAAGCAGGTTTAGCGATTAAAAATTTGATTCCGAGCCGCGGCACAACCGCATTGGGTAATCGCATCGAAGCCAAACCTTTGGCGACGTTGGGCGTGAGCTACGAAACACCGAAAACAACTTCAGGTATTGATGTGGATTTAACAACCAATAAAGCGTTGATGACGGGCTTTAGCAAAGACGCGCAGTACGTGCGTTTGGGCGCGGAGTTTGACGCATGGCGTTGGGCGCAAATTCGCATCGGCTATCGCCATGACATCAAAGGCAACTACCCTGGTCTGCCTTCAATCGGCTTAGGTTTATCGCCATTTGGTATACATGCTGATTTGTCGGTTGCTGCGGCGAGTAAAAAAGAAGCCGCGATTAGTTTGCAAACAGGCTTCCGTTTCTAAGCAAGCTGCATCCAGCGCGCAGACAGGTTAAAATTAGCCCATCTGCGACATCAACAACGGCGGGCTTTCCCGCCGTTTTTATTTTTTGAACGAGCTTTGGAAATTGCTATGAATGAACTCACGAAACTCCCTCACCACAACCCTCTCCCAGAGGGCGAGGGAGCAAACGAATCGCTACGCGACGGTCAAGTTAATCGCCATATCCGCAGTTTTGTGCGTCGCCAAGGTCGCTTATCGGTGGCGCAACATCGCGCGGTCGATACTTTGTTGCCGCGCTTTGGCATTGAGTACGCCGCGCAGCCGCTCGATTTGACAACTGCTTTTGCGCGCACTGCACCGAAAATTTTGGAGATTGGCTTTGGCATGGGCGACAGCACCGCGACCATCGCTTTGGACAATCCCGCTAACGATTATTTGTGTTTGGAGGTGCATACGCCGGGCGTGGGCAATCTGCTTAAATTGATTGATGCACAAGCCATTGCGAACATTCGCATCATCCAACACGACGCAGTCGAAGTGATGCGCGACATGTTGGCGGACGGTGCCTTAGATGGCGTGCATATTTTCTTTCCCGACCCGTGGCACAAGGCGCGGCACAACAAACGTCGCTTGATTCAATCGCCATTTATTGCCGCTTTGGTGCAAAAAATAAAAGTCGGCGGCTACATTCACGTCGCCACCGATTGGCAAAACTATGCCGAGCAAGTGCTGCAAGTTTTATCGGATGAGCCGTTGCTGAAAAACACCGTCGCCGACTACGCGCCGCGTCCCGACTATCGCCCGCTGACTAAGTTTGAAAAACGTGGTTTGAATCTAGGGCATGGTGTGTGGGACTTAGTCTTCACTCGCGTTTAGGAAGTCGTTATGTCTAACTTAACCCGCCGCGACTTTCGCACCCTCGCCCTTGCTGCTTTAGGTGGGGCGTTGGAGTTTTACGATTTCATTATTTTTGTGTTTTTCGCGCTGGTCATCGGCAAGTTATTTTTCCCCGCCGACATGCCCGAATGGTTACGCCAATTGCAGACTTTCGGCATCTTCGCGGCGGGCTATTTAGCGCGCCCATTGGGCGGCATTGTGATGGCGCATTTCGGCGATTTATTGGGGCGCAAAAAAATGTTCACCTTGAGCATTTTGCTGATGTCCGTGCCGACCTTCGCGATTGGTTTGTTGCCGACTTACGCAGTCATTGGCATCTGGGCACCGATTTTATTATTGGCGTTGCGCGTGATGCAGGGCGCAGCAATCGGCGGCGAAGTACCAGGTGCATGGGTGTTCGTTTCCGAGCATGTGCCGTCGCGTTATGTCGGCTTCGCCTGTGGCACTTTGACGGCGGGATTAACGGGCGGAATTTTGTTGGGTTCATTAGTGGCAACGGCGGTGAATCGCAGCTACAGCCCCGCCGAATTGTTGAGTGAAGGTTGGCGCGTGCCGTTCGTCATCGGCGGAATCTTCGGCTTCGTGTCAGTGTGGTTGCGCCAATATCTGCACGAAACGCCCGTGTTCAAAGAGTTGCAAGCCAGAGCGGCACTCGCCGACGAGCTGCCCTTAAAGCAAGTCATACGCGCACATCGCCCCGCGATTGTGTTGACCATGTTGCTGACTTGGCTGCTGTCTGCGGCGATTGTGGTGATGATTTTAATGACCCCGACGCTGCTGCAAAAACTGTACGCCATTCCCGCTGCTACGGCTTTGCAGGCAAACAGCGTGGCGATTGTATTTTTGAGCATCGGCTGTGTGGTATTCGGCGCGTTAGCCGATCGCTTCGGCGCGGGACGCGTGTTGATGCTGGGCTGCGTGATGTTGGGATTCACTTCGCTGTTGCTGTATCAGCAGATGTGTGTCGCGCCCGAAAATCTTTACCCGCTGTACGCGCTGTGCGGATTTTTTGTCGGCGTAATCGGCATCGTGCCCAGCGTTGCGGTGCAAGCCTTTCCGCCTGTGGTGCGTTTTTCAGGCTTGTCTTTTTCCTACAATGTTGCCTATGCAATTTTCGGCGGACTCACGCCGATTTTAATCAGCCTTGCTGTGCCGCTAGACCCACTCGCACCCGCACATTATGTGGCGGCGTTGAGTGTGCTTGGCGTGGGAATCGGTGCGCTGTTGTGGCGGCGGGAAAATACCTAGATATTTATGCGACAATGCGCGCCGCAAAAATCAGCCCTAGCTGTAGATAAGGGCGTATTCATTCAGGGAAAAACGTGTTTCTAGCTACTTTCAAAAAATTACTCGCAGCCGATATGGCGGCGGTGGACGCGGTGATACGCACGCGGCTGCATTCTGAAGTCGCGCTGGTGAATCAAATCGGCGACTACATTGTGGCGAGCGGCGGCAAGCGTTTGCGTCCCGCGTTAGTGGTGTTGTCGGCGCAGGCGTTTGGCTATCAAGGCAAGCAGCATCACGACTTGGCGGCTGTGGTGGAATTTATTCATACTGCGACTTTGCTGCATGACGATGTAGTGGATGAATCAGATTTGCGCCGTGGGCAAGCCACTGCGAGTGCTTTGTTTGGCAATGCGCCTAGCGTGTTGGTGGGCGATTTTTTATATTCACGCGCCTTCCAAATGATGGTCGAAGTCGGCGAGATGCGCGTGATGCAAACCTTGGCGGACGCGACCAATTTGATTGCCGAAGGCGAAGTGTTGCAACTGCTCAACTGCCACGATGCCGATGTGGATGTCGCCAATTACATGCGCGTGATTCACTGCAAAACTGCGAAATTATTTGAAGCCGCGATGCGCCTCGGTGCGATTTTAGGACGGGCTGACGCGGCGCAAGAAGCGGCGGTTGCGGCATATGGAATGCACCTTGGAACAGCGTTTCAGTTGGTCGATGACGTGTTGGATTATTCGGCTGAAGAAGCGAAAACAGGCAAACATTTAGGCGATGATTTGGCGGAAGGCAAACCAACTTTGCCGTTGATTTACGCCATGCAGCACGGCACAGCCGAACAAGCCGCTGTGGTGCGTGGAGCAATTGAAGAGGGTGACGTAGCAAAGTTTGCCGAGGTACTGGCGATTATTCACGCCACAGGTGCGCTGGCTTACACGCGTACCGTGGCACAAGTGGAAACGGCGGCGGCGTGCGCGGCATTAGCGGTGTTGCCTGACAGCCAATATAAAAAATGCTTGTTGGATTTAGCCCAGTTCGCCGCGAATCGCGAGTTCTAATCAGGAGATTGCCATGAGCCGTTTAATTTTTATCCTCGCAATTGTCGGCGTGATTTATGTGCTGCTGCGTCGCTACCGTAATAGTTCGCTGAATCAACCTGCAACGCCCCCAGTTGAGTCGCAAACCATGTTGCGCTGCAAGCAATGCGGTGTGCATGTGCCAAGTAGTGAAGCGGTGCTGGCGAACGGTGAAAACTTTTGCTGCGCGGCTCATCGCGATGCGTATCGCGCCTAAATTTCAGCCAGACTTTTGGCGATGAAACTTCCTCTGCCACCCGAAAAACTCCCCTTAGATTTTTGGCGTTCACTGTTTGGGCGGTGCCTTCGGTAGTAAACTCTCGCTCAGTCCCGACCAACTGCTGCTGTTTTTTAGCGCGGCGGTGATTTATCTCGCTTCGGTATTGTTGTCGTTTATTTTTCTGCGTTTAGATAATCACCGTTTCATGTGGCAACTGAGTTGGCAAGTCGGGGGCGACATTCTGGCGGTGTCCTTATTTTCATATTTGCATGGTGGGATACAAAGCAATATCGGCTTGCTGCTGTTGCTTTCCTTGGCGGCGGCGGGTTTGGTCAGTCGCGGCAAAATCACCTTGTTGTTTGCTGCACTTGCCAGCCTCGCCACTTTGTTTGTGCATACCTTTGGTGTGTTGTACAGCAACGCCGATGAAAGCAAATTCGTGCAAGTGGGCTTGTTGTGCATGGCGTATTTTGCCGTGGCGTGGATGGCGCAAAGTTTGGCGAAATACGCGCTGGATAGTCAGCAGTTAGCGACGCGACGCGGGTTAGATTTGGTCAGCTTGTCGCAGGCGAGTCGGCTGGTGATGCGCGATATGCAAGATGGCGTGTTGGTAATTGATGCGCAAGGCGCGATTGTGCTGATGAATCCGAATGCGGTGCGCATGTTGCAACATGCAGCCGGCGCAGGCGAATTGTTGTCGAGCACTTTCCCCGTGTTGTTTGCTCAATACGCGCTGTGGAAATATCGCGGACAAGTGAGTTGCGAGACGTTTCAATTGGCGGCGGGTATGCAAGCGCGTTTGCGCTTAGTCGCGGTCGAACAAGATGCGGAACATGGCGTGGTGATTTTTTTAGAAGATATGCAGCGCGTCCAAGCGCAAGCACAGCAAATTAAATTGGCGGCACTGGGCAGGCTCACCGTCAACATTGCACATGAAGTGCGTAATCCGCTTTCGGCGATTAGCTACGCCACCGAGTTGCTGCAAGAAGATGCATTGAATGCCGCGCAGCAACGTTTGCTGCAAATCGTTTTAGATAACACCCAGCGCATTAACCAAATTGTTAGCGAGGTGATGCAGCTCAATCGGCGTGATCGAGCCAAGCCTGAGGACATTGCTTTGGCGGATTTTTTGGCGCGCTTAGTGGAAGAGTTTAATCAAGCCGAACATTTGGATGCGGGTGTGGTGGTGCTGGAAATGCATGCGCCGCTGTCGGTGCAATTCGATCGTGGTCAGTTGCGCCAAGTGGTGTGGAACTTAATGCGTAATGGCTTGCGGCACGGTCATGCGCAGCCCGCCAGTTTGCTATTGCGCATCGAGCGCAGTGAGTTGAGGGGACGATTGCTGATCGAAGACGACGGGGCGGGCGTGGCGGTTGAACATCAAGCCAAATTATTTGAACCATTTTTTACTACCGCCGAACACGGTACGGGCTTAGGGCTGTACATCGCCAAAGAGTTATGTGCAGCGAATGGCGCAGAGTTGCTGTATGCGCCGCGCGCCGCTAAAGAAGGTGCATCGTTCGGTATTATTTTTGGGGAGTCGCGCAATGATGGAAACTAAATCAGCTCGTAACAGCGCGCGCGTGTTGTTGGTCGATGACGAGGCCGATATTTTAGAGCTGCTGGAAATGGCTTTGCTCAAGATGGGCTTGCAAGTCGATAAAGCCAGCAATGTCGAGCAAGCCTTGCAAAAACTGAGTCGCCAGCCTTACGACTTGTGTCTTACCGATATGCGTATGCCCGACGGTGAAGGCTTGCAAATCGTCGAATACATCACGCAAAAAGCTCTCGCCACACCAGTTGCGGTGATTACCGCGCACGGCAATATGGACAACGCTGTGACGGTGCTTAAAGCGGGTGCGTTTGATTATTTGAGCAAGCCCGTTTCATTAGAACAACTGCGCAGCTTGGTGAAATCCGCACTGCGTTTGTCTAGCGACAGCAATCAGGCTGAACAACTCTTGCTCGGTAATGCGCCCGCTATGCACAAGGTGCGCGACTTGATTACGCGCGTGGCGAAAAGCCAAGCCCCCGTGCATATCACCGGCGAATCGGGCAGCGGTAAAGAGCTTGCTTCGCGGCTGATTGTGTCGCAAGGCGCGCGCGCCGATTGCCCACTGATTGCGGTGAACTGCGGCGCGATTCCTGAAAATTTAATGGAAAGCGAATTTTTCGGTTACAAAAAAGGCGCGTTCACTGGCGCGGAAAAAGATCGCGATGGCTTTTTTCAAGCCGCGCACGGCGGGACTTTATTTTTAGACGAAGTCGCCGATTTACCGCTGGCGATGCAAGTGAAATTACTGCGCGTGATACAAGAAAAAAAGGTGCGTAAAGTCGGTGCGACAGCGGAAGAAGCGATCGACGTGCGCATCATCAGTGCCACGCATAACGATCTTGCTGAGCGCGTCAAACAAGGCAAGTTTCGCCAAGATTTGTATTACCGTTTGAATGTCATTCCGATCCAAATGCCCGCACTGCGTGAGTTGCGCGAAGACGTGGCAGACATCGCGCAGCACACCTTGACTCGCTTGAAAATGGGTGCGCAGGTGAGCTTTTCGGATGCCGCTTTACGGGTGCTGCAAAGCTACGATTTCCCTGGCAACGTGCGTGAGTTGGAGAACATCATCGAGCGCGCCTTGGCATTGTGTAGTGACGGTCTGATTACGCCTGAGGATTTACAAATTCACGCCGTAGCGGAGTCGATACCGTTAGATGTCGCGACCGATTTACCCGTCGGTAAATATGTATTGCAAGATTATTTGGATGACGTGGAGCGACGCGCTTTGCTCGCCACCTTGACGCAAACTTATTTCAATCGCACCGCTGCGGCAAAATTATTGGGCTTAAATTTACGCACCATCCGCTATCGCATGGAACGCTTAGGCATCAAAGCACCAGAAGGGATGGGCGATGAAGATTGATGCGCAAGGCTGGCTGGCTGCCGTGACGCATTTGCCGTCGCCTAATTGCGACGCGCGCCCGACGGAGCAAATTAACTTATTGGTGATACACAACATCAGCTTGCCGCCCGATGAATTTGGCGGCGATGGCGTGCAGCGTTTGTTTACTAACACGCTGGATGCGAACGCCCATCCGTATTACCAAACCATTGCCGAACTGAAAGTCTCGGCGCATTTTTTTATTCGCCGCGATGGGCAAATTATTCAGTTTGTGTCCTGCTTAGATCGTGCTTGGCACGCGGGCGCATCGTGCTGGCAGGGGACGGTACGCTGCAATGACAACTCACTAGGCGTGGAGCTAGAAGGCTCGGACACCACGCCGTTTACAGACGCCCAATATGCAGCTTTGCAACAGCTCACGCAGACCTTGCGCGCGCACTATCACTTCGCGGGCATCGCGGGACATAGCGATATTGCCCCGCAACGTAAAACCGATCCTGGCGAGTTTTTTGACTGGCTACGCTACCTGACAAGCATTAGTGAACTCTGATTTATTGTAGTGGCAAGGAATGGCGGAGCGGCCTAATTAGCTAGGCCATTTTTTTCGTTTTATTTCTTGGCGTTTTGGTCGTCAGCCACTACAATTAGTGAGTCCACTACCAAAAAAACACTATATGTAGTGGTCGCCCCATTCCTTTCGTTGTTCATTTATCAGGGAGAAGTTCATGCCGCAAGCACTTGCCAACAATGCCGTTTCCTCTGTTTCTAGCCAATTTAATATGCCTAATCAATCCGCCAATTCAGCCAATTTCGATCAATACAAAGTCATCCGCCGCAACGGTTCAGTCGTGGCATTTGAGCCAGGCAAAATTGCCATCGCGTTAAGCAAAGCTTTTATCGCAGTCGGTGGCGCACAAGCTGCCGCATCGGCGCGCGTGCGCGACATGGTGGAGCAGCTCACGCAAAATTTAGTCGGCGCGATGACGCGTCGTATGCCCCATGGCGGCACGCTGCACATCGAAGATATTCAAGATCAAGTTGAGTTGGGGCTGATGCGTTCAGGCGAGCACGATGTGGCGCGCGCGTATGTGCTGTATCGCGAAGAGCGTTCGCGTAGTCGCGCCGCGATTAAGCCGGCTGAGCATGTCATGGCGATTAACGTGGTGGGGCTGAACGGCGTGTTGCATCCGCTGGATTTGACGCGCCTGAACGCCTTGGTAGTGTCGGCTTGCGTGGGCTTAGGCGATGCGGTTAATCCTGAGTTGATTATTAAAGCCACGCTGAAAGATTTGTACGACGGCGTGCCACAACATGAAGTCAGCAAATGTTTGGTGTTGTCGGCGCGTGCCTTGATTGAAACCGATCCTGCTTATAACTTTGTCACCGCGCGCTTGTTGTTAAATGATTTTTGCAGTTTGGTTTTAGGCGAAGAAATTGCGCAAGCCGATATGGCAACGCGTTACGCCGATTACTTCCCTGGCTATATCAAACAAGCGATCGAAGCGGAATTGCTGGATGTGAAAATGGCGCAATTCGACTTGCCGCGTTTAGGTAAAGAGCTGGATGCAAGTCGTGATTTGCAGTTCGGCTATTTGGGCTTGCAAACTTTGTTTGACCGCTATTTCTTGCATATCAATGAAAAGCGTATTGAGTTGCCGCAAGCCTTTTTTATGCGCGTGGCGATGGGGTTGTCGCTCAATGAAGCGAACCCAAACGAACGCGCGATTGAGTTTTATCGTCTGTTGTCGAGCTTCGATTTTATGAGCTCGACGCCGACTTTGTTTAACGCAGGCACGCGTCGTTCGCAACTATCTTCCTGTTATTTGACGACGGTTTCGGATGATTTAGAAGGCATCTACGACGCGATTAAAGAAAATGCGCTGTTGTCAAAATTCGCAGGCGGTTTGGGCAATGACTGGACACCGGTACGCGCACTGGGCGCACGCATCAAAGGCACAAATGGTCAGTCGCAAGGCGTTGTGCCATTCCTTAAAGTCGTTAACGATACCGCTGTTGCGGTGAATCAAGGCGGCAAGCGTAAAGGCGCGGTGTGCGCGTATTTGGAAACCTGGCATTTGGACATCGAAGAGTTTTTGGATTTGCGCAAAAACACCGGCGATGATCGCCGTCGCACCCACGACATGAATACCGCTAACTGGATTCCTGATTTGTTTATGAAACGCGTCATGGAAGGTGGCGATTGGACGCTGTTTTCACCGAATGACACGGTCGATTTGCACGATAAATTTGGTCGCGAATTTGAGCTGGCTTACACCGCTTACGAAGCCCTTGCAGCGAGCGGCAAGCTCAAAACTTTCAAGACCGTTCAAGCATCGAGCTTGTGGCGCAAGATGCTGACCATGCTGTTTGAAACAGGTCATCCGTGGATTACTTTCAAAGATCCTTGCAACATCCGCAGCCCGCAGCAACACGTCGGCGTGGTGCATAGCTCGAACTTGTGTACCGAAATCACCCTCAACACTAACGACAGCGAAATCGCGGTGTGTAACTTAGGTTCGGTGAATTTGGCGGCGCATTTGTATCCGCGCGGACATGAAAAATTTGGTCAGCTCGATCATGGAAAACTGCAGCGCACCATCAATACCGCGATGCGTATGTTGGACAATGTGATCGACATTAATTACTACGCGGTCGATAAGGCGCGCAATTCCAATATGAAGCATCGCCCAGTGGGTTTGGGCATCATGGGTTTCCAAGATTGTTTGCATAGTTTGCGTATCCCTTATGCGTCTCAAGCAGCGGTGGAGTTTGCGGATCGTTCAATGGAAGCGGTTTGTTATTACGCGTATTGGGCATCCACCGAGTTGGCGGAACAGCGTGGTCGTTATGCGACCTATCGCGGCAGTTTGTGGGATCGTGGGTTGTTGCCACAGGACACCTTGGAGATGCTGCGCGAAGAGCGCGGCGGCTATGTGGAGGTGGATACTTCAGTGAGTATGGATTGGAGTGGTTTGCGTGCGCGCATCAAACAACACGGAATGCGTAACTCGAATTGCGTGGCGATTGCACCGACTGCGACCATTTCCAACATCATTGGTGTGTCGGCGTGCATCGAACCAACCTACCAAAACATTTTTGTGAAATCGAATTTGTCAGGCGAGTTCACGGTAATGAATGATCACTTAGTTGCTGACTTAAAAGCGTTAGGGTTGTGGGACGAAGTGATGATTGCGGATTTGAAATATTTCGACGGCAGCTTGGCAAAAATTGATCGTATTCCTGCTGAATTGCGCAGTCTGTATTCGACTGCATTTGAGGTTGAGCCTAGCTGGATTATTGAAGCCGCATCGCGTCGCCAAAAGTGGATCGACCAAGCGCAATCGTTGAACATTTATATGTCGGGTGTGTCGGGACGTAAGCTAGATGAAACCTATAAGTTGGCGTGGTTGCGTGGCTTGAAGACTACTTATTATTTGCGTACTTTAGGTGCCACATCCGCAGAAAAATCGACGGGTAAAGCGGGCGCATTAAACGCAGTTTCTAGTGGTTCGGACGCACTACCCGAAACGCAATTTTGTTCGATAGACAACCCTGAATGTGAGGCATGTCAGTAATGGTAAATTTAGTAGGAGAAAATAATGTTGACATTTGATGAGAAAATACAACCCAATGAAAATGCTTTAGGTATGATGCGACCAATTCACTTGGACGACACAACTTCAATGCACTTGCAAGCGGTAAAAACGACCCCAGTTTCATCTTCATCAGCACTGACCAATAAAGTGCCTACGGGTCGCATTCGCGTTGAAGACAAGCGAATTATCAATTGCAATGCTGATGTCAATCAGCTTGTCCCTTTCAAATATAAATGGGCGTGGGAAAAATATTTGGCCGCTTGTGCAAATCATTGGATGCCGCAAGAAGTCAATATGACCGCTGACATCGCGCTGTGGAAAAGCGACAAGCTCAGCGATGATGAACGTCGTTTAATCAAACGCAATTTAGGTTTTTTTAGTACCGCAGATAGTCTCGCCGCGAACAATATTGTGTTGGGTACTTACCGTCACATCAGCAATCCAGAGTGCCGCCAATACCTGTTGCGTCAAGCCTTTGAAGAGGCGATTCATACCCACGCTTATCAATATATCGTGGAAAGTTTGGGCTTGGATGACGGTGAGATTTTCAATATGTATCACGAAGTTGAAAGCATCCGCGCCAAGGATGAGTTCTTGCTGCCGTTTATCGATGTACTCACTAATCCAGAATTTAAAACTGGCACGCCTAAAGCTGACCAAGACTTATTGCGCAGCTTGATTGTGTTCGCGTGCATCATGGAAGGCTTGTTCTTCTATGTGGGTTTTGTGCAAATTTTGGCATTAGGTCGTCAGAATAAAATGACTGGCGCGGCCGAGCAATATCAATATATTTTGCGCGACGAATCTATGCACCTCAATTTTGGTGTCGATGTGATTAACCAAATTAAAATGGAAAATCCACATTTGTGGACAGCCGAATTCCGTGAAGAAATCCGCGTCCTTTTCCAAAAGGGTGTAGAGCTGGAGTATGCCTATGCTGAAGACACCATGCCGCGCGGCGTGTTGGGCTTAAATGCGCCGATGTTCAAAGAGTATTTACGTTTTATCGCGAATCGTCGTTGCCAACAAATTGGCGTAGATATTTTGTATCAAGGTGCGACCAACCCTTTTCCGTGGATGTCAGAACAGATTGATTTGAAAAAAGAGAAAAACTTCTTTGAGACCCGCGTTACGGAGTATCAAACAGGTGGCGCGTTGTCTTGGGATTAAGTGCTGTTTGAAAAATTTAACCCGCGTTGTAGCTGATGCGTATCGTCACACCTTTATAGTTGGGGCGATTTTAGGTGCAGGCTTTTAGGTCGTGATTTTCGTAAGGCGCGAGCTGAGGGGGTAGTAATCGTAGGTGTTGTATTTTTTTAATCTCATCAGAAGGAGAACGAAATGGCAGCAGTAAAGAATGCTAAACCAGCAGCGAAGAAAGTTGTCGCCGCGAAAAAAACAGCAGTAACTAAAGTTGCTGCGGTGAAGAAGCCTGTAGCTAAAAAAGCAGTGGCGGTTAAAGCGGTAGCGAAGAAAGTAGTTGCTGCGAAGAAGCCTGTGGCTAAAAAAGCAGTTGCAGTTAAAGCGGTAGTGAAGAAAGTAGTTGCTGCGAAGAAGCCTGTGGCTAAAAAAGCAGTTGCAGTTAAAGCGGTAGCGAAGAAAGTAGTTGCTGCAAAGAAGCCTATGGCTAAAAAAGCAGTTGCAGTTAAAGCGGTAGCGA
>JBJORQ010000037.1:0-16962 GCA_046049345.1 Pseudomonadota bacterium
ACCTCGATATACAACTGCGTATGCCCGATGAATTACGTGGCTTTGAAGGCGCGTTACGCGAATTACTCGCCACGCAATTGCAGCGCGGCAAGGTCGAATGTCGCATCAGCTATACGGCGCGCAATGTCGCCAACGGCATCGCACTCAATCAAAACTTATTGCAAAAACTCACTCAGTGGAACGCGCAAGTACAAGCCAGCTTGCCTAACGCGGCGAGCTTGAGCGTGCATGAAGTGCTGCAATGGCGCGGCATGTTGGCGAGTTTTAATCATCGCGACGATGAACTGCGCAGCCATTTATTGAGCGCGGTCAAAACATGCTTAGACGAGTTTGCTGCGTCGCGCGCGCGCGAAGGCGAAAAGCTCAGCGAATTTTTATTGCAGCGCGTCGCTGCCATCGAAGCCTTGCGCAGCAGCGTTGCACCGCATGTCCCAGCCGCCATCAAAGCCTTTGAGCATAAGCTGTCCAGCCGTTTACGCGATGCCTTAACGCAGCTCGACGACGAACGTATCAAACAAGAAATCGCTTTATTCGCCAGCAAAATTGATGTGGATGAAGAGTTGTCGCGCTTAGCCAGCCACCTGTCCGAGATGCGCAGAATTTTGGCGGTGGGAGGGGCGGTGGGTAAACGCTTAGATTTTTTAATGCAAGAACTCAATCGCGAAGCCAACACACTAGGCTCAAAATCGGTCGATGCCGAAGTCTCGCGCTGCGCCATGGAGATGAAAATTCTCATCGAACAAATGCGCGAACAAATCCAAAATCTCGAATAAATGCCCGCGCCTATCTCCCCTTACAACCTGTCCGCTTGGGCTCTCAAACATCAAGCCTTGATGCTCTACGCGCTGTGCGCCTTGCTGCTGGCGGGCTGCGTCGCTTACGCACAATTGGGACAAAAAGAAGATCCTGATTTCACCTTTAAGGTGATGACGATTAAATTGCGCTGGGCAGGCGCATCGGCACAAGAAATTGAGCAGCAAGTAGTCGATCGCATTGAGCGCAAGCTGCAAGAAACGCCGTGGCTAGATAACGTCAGCAGCTATTCGGAAGCGGGTGAAGCGGTGATTTTTGTCACCCTCAAAGATGCCATGCCGCCCGCCGCTTTGGATAAATCTTGGTACAGCGTGCGCAAGACTTTGGCGGATTTGCGCGACACCTTGCCAGAAGGCGTGGGGCTGCCGATTATCAATGATGATTTTGGCAATACCGCCAGCGCGATTTACGCGTTTAGCTCGGACACGATCGATAACGCCGAGCTTGCCACACAAGTGAATATCGCCCGCGAAGCCTTACTCACCGTGGCGAATGTCAGTAAAGTGCGCAGCCTAGGTGCACAAGCGGAAAAAATTTACATCGAATTTTCTAGCCAAAAAATGGCGGCATTACATCTCGATCCCTTACTGCTCGCCGCCGCACTCAAGGCACAAAATGCCATGGAACCCGCTGGCGAACTGGTGGCGCATGAAGGCATAACGCGCTTACGCGTCAGTGGCGATTTCAAATCACTCAAAAGCATTCAGGACATCGGCATCAACGCAGCGGGCAAAATTCACCGCTTAGGCGATATTTGCCACGTCTATCGTGGCTATGCCAATCCCGCTGCATTCAAAGTCCACACACAAGGCAAAACCGCTATCGCGCTGGCGGTGTCGATGTCCGAGCAAGGCGATGTAAGCCGCCTAGGCAAAGACTTGGCACATGAAATGTTGCATATCAAAACGCTGTTACCCAGCAGCGTCACCGTTACGCAAATTGCCGATCAAGCGCACGTGGTCAAACTCGCCATCAGCGACTTTATGCGCGCCCTGCTCGAAGCCTTAGCCATCGTGCTAGCCGTGAGTTTTATCAGCCTTGGACTGCGCGCCGGCTTGGTGGTGGGCTTGTCGATTCCGATTGTTTTGGCGGGTACATTTTTAGTGATGAACGTGCTCGGCATAGAACTGCATCGCGTCTCACTCGGCGCGCTGATTATTGCTTTAGGTCTGTTGGTCGATGACGCGATGATTGCGGTGGAAATGATGCAAGTGAAATTGGCGCAGGGGTACAGCAAATTTCACGCCGCCAGCTACGCCTATAGCAGCACGGCTTTCCCGATGTTGACCGGTACGCTGATTACCGCCGCCGCGTTTTTACCCGTGGGACTGGCGAAGTCATCGGCGGGCGAATATACGATTGCGATTTGCGCCGTGGTCAGCATCGCGCTGTTAGTGTCCTGGCTGGTGGCGGTGATTTTTACGCCGCTGATGGGCTATCGCTTACTGCGTGGGCAGAGTCCAGCCGAGCTGGGCGATGAGCATTATCAGCAAGGCTTTTACCAACATTTTCGCCGCGTCGTGCGCTGGTGTTTGTGGCGTAAAAAAACCGTAGTGGCACTCACCCTCGCGACATTTTTATTAGCCGTGGCGGGCTATGCCGAAGTCGAACAGGAATTTTTCCCGCCCTCGGAACGCCCTGAACTGTTGATGGATGTGTGGCTGCCAGAAGGCTCAACTTTTGCAGCCACCGAAGGAGTGACCAGCGCACTGGAAAAACAGTTGCTCGCCATCAAGGACATCCATAACGTCACCAGTTACATCGGTGGCAGCACGCCGCGTTTTTATTTGCCGCTGGATTTAACCTTGCCCGCCGTCAATTACGCGCAAATTGTGATTACGCCTAGCGACCTTGCGGCGCGCGAAGCCGTATTGCGTGAGGTACGACAAATTTTGGCGCGGGACTATAGCGAGCTGGGCATCCGCATCGCGCGTTTAGAAAATGGCCCGCCAGTGGGTTATCCCGTGCAATTTCGCGTGTTAGGCAAAGACACCGAGCAGCTTTACCGCATCGCCGCCGAAGTCGAAAAGCTGGTCAAAGCGAATCCGCACACCAAAAATGTCAGCGTCGATTCCAATCAAAAAATACGCGTGGTGAATGTCGAAGTTGATCAAGAAAAAGCCCGCGCGCTGGGACTGTCATCGCAATCGCTGTCGCGTAATTTGCAAGCCTTGCTGAGCGGTGTATCGGTCTCTAATTTGCGCGAAGGTGAGCATCGCATCGAGATTGTGGCGCGCACTGATGCGGCTGACCGCAACAATCCTGCGGCATTAACTAAGCTCAACATTCGTACGCCGAATGGCGCATTTGTGGCGCTCGGCGACATCGCCAACGTCAGTGCTGCCGAAGAGGACGGCATCATCTGGCGCATGAATCGCTTGCCTGTGGTAACGGTGCGCGGCGATGTGCCTGACGACATCAGCGCGCCCGATGTGAGTAGCGCGATTAACCAAAAGATTGAGCTGCTGCGCAGCACGTTGCCTACGGGCTATCGCATCGAAGTCGGCGGCGCATTGGAAGGCGACGACCAAGCCACCGACTCGATTATTGCGGTGTTGCCCCTCACCGCCTTGCTCATCGTCAGCTTGCTGATGTTGCAATTACAGCGTTTTAGCTTGGTGATTTTGGCCTTACTCACCGCCCCACTCGGCATCATCGGCGTGACCGCTTCACTGCTGTTATTCCATGTACCGTTTGGCTTTGTCGCCATGCTGGGCATGATTTCTTTGGCGGGCATGATTATGCGCAACTCAGTTATTTTGCTCGACCAAATCAGTCAAGACATTACTGAGGGTGCGACGCGCTATGACGCGATTGTTGAAGCCACGGTGCGCCGTTTCCGTCCCATTATGCTCACTGCTGCGGCGGCGATTTTGGCGATGATACCGCTCACGCGCAGCGTGTTTTGGGGGCCGTTAGCGGTAGTGATTATGGGAGGATTATTAGTCGCAACCTTCTTAACCTTGCTCTACCTGCCCGCCTTGTATGCTTGGTGGTACAAGGTTGAAACGCCCAGAGCGGGAACAGAAACTTAGTCCACAGATTACGCATCAATGATTGCAAGGGTATAGCTCTTAGCAAGAATTGAGTAGTTTCATCAGATTGACACAGATTAAAAACAAAAAACTTACCCAAAAATCGGTGCGGATTGGTGCAATCTGCGGACAAAAAATACTTTTAGATTGGAGCTCGTTATGTCAGGAAATTTATTCATCGTCAGCGCGCCATCTGGTGCGGGGAAAACCAGCTTGGTGCACGCCTTGCTGAAACATAATCCACACATTGATTTGTCGGTTTCATACACCTCGCGTCCCGCCCGCGTCGGTGAAATTGATGGCCAGCATTATCACTTTGTCACGCGTGAAAAATTTATCGCGATGCAAAGCCACGGTGAGTTTCTAGAAAGCGCGGAGGTGTATGGCAACTTTTACGGCACCTCGCAAACTTGGATTACCCAAGAGATTGCCAAGGGTCGCGAAATTCTGCTGGAAATTGATTGGCAAGGCGCGCAGCAAGTACGCAAAATTTTCCTTAAGGCAATTAACATTTTTATTCTGCCCCCTTCGCTTGCCGCGCTGCGTCAGCGTTTAACGGGTCGTGGCACCGACCATCCAGACGTGATTGCCACGCGCATGGCGGCGGCTCAAGTGGATGTCGCACACGTCGCAGAATTTGATTATGTTATTATCAATGACGATTTGAACCACGCTTTGCAAGAGCTGAACGCCGTGGTTCTCAGTGCCAAACTCACTTGCAGCAAGCAGTTGGCACGTTACCAAACCCTCATCAATCAACTACAAAAACCGGAGTAAATCATGGCTCGTATTACCGTCGAAGAATGTCTGTCACAAATCCCTAATCGCTTTGAATTAACTTTGGCTGCCGCGTATCGCGCCCGTCAAATCGCCAATGGCGCGACGCACTTGGTGGAAGAAAGTAAAGACAAACCTACTGTCGTTGCCCTGCGCGAAATCAGCGAAGGCAAAGTAGGTAAAGAAATCCTGAATCGCGGCATGGCCTAAGCACACAAAAAGGCTACACAGAAATCTAGTGTCGCCTTTTTGTTCTAGCTAGAACAACCTCCCTAGTTTTTTATTTGTATGGCGGACGCTGAACTCCTCATCGCCGAAGTTTCTTCCTACCTTAAACCGCAGGATGTTGACCATGTGCGCGCGGCGATTGCTTACAGCCGCGCGGCTCACGAAGGGCAAATGCGTCATTCGGGCGAGGCGTATGTGACGCATCCGATTGCCGTGGCGCGCATCCTCACGCCGTTGCATTTAGATGTGCAAGCCATCATTGCCGCTTTGCTGCACGACGTGGTGGAAGACACCCTTATCACCACTGCGCAGGTCGCAGAAAAATTTGGCGCACCCGTCGCGGAGTTAGTCGAAGGCTTGAGCAAACTGGACAAAATTCAGTTTGAAACGCGTGAAGATGCGCAAGCCGAAAACTTCCGCAAAATGCTGTTGGCAATGGCGCGCGATGTACGCGTGATCCTGATTAAGCTCGCCGATCGTCTGCACAATATGCGCACACTAGGCGTGATGTCAGCCGAAAAATCAGAGCGTATTGCGCGCGAAACGATGGAGATTTACGCACCCATTGCGAATCGTTTGGGGCTGCACGACATTCATCACGAGTTGCAAGATTTAAGCTTCAAATACTTACATCCGAATCGCTATAACGTGTTGGCAAAAGCCCTCAAAGTGGCACGCGGCAATCGTCGCGAAGTGGTCAACAAAATTCTTGATAATCTGCGCACTCGCTTAGTCGAATGGCAGGTCGAAGCCGATGTAAGTGGGCGCGAAAAAGACATCTACAGCATCTATAAAAAAATGCAGAGCAAGTCACTGGCGTTCGCTGAGGTGTTGGATATTTATGGCTTCCGCGTACTGGTGAAAGATGCCAGCAGTTGTTATGTCGCACTGGGTGCGCTGCATGGCTTGTACAACCCGATTCCAGGCAAGTTCAAAGACTATATCGCGATTCAAAAAACCAACGGTTACCAGTCGCTGCACACCACCTTATTCGGCCCGTTCGGCACGCCCATCGAGATTCAAATTCGCACCCACGAGATGCACAAAATAGCAGATGCGGGCGTGGCCTCACATTGGCTGTACAAGAGTGGGCACGACTCGATCAATGAGCTGCATAAAAAGACTCATCAGTGGCTGCAAGACTTGCTGGAAAGCCTGTCGCAAAGCAACGATTCAGCCGAATTTTTAGAGCATCTCAAGGTCGATTTATTCCCCGATGCGGTGTATGTGTTCACGCCCAAAGGCAAAATTTTGTCCTTGCCGCGCGGCGCGACTATCGTCGATTTTGCTTATAGCGTGCACACCGACATCGGCGATCGCTGCATCGCGGCACGCATCAATCACGAGCAAGTGCCGTTACGTACCGAGCTACGCAACGGCGATCGCGTGGAAATTATCACCGCGCCGCACGCCAATCCCAACCCCGCTTGGTTAGGCTATGTGCACACCAGCAAAGCGCGCGGACATATCCGCCACTTCTTAAAAACCATGCATTCGGGCGAATCAGCGAGCCTAGGCGAACGCTTGCTAAATCAAGCTTTACACAGCCTGCACTTAAAAATTACGGACATCGAAGAAGCGCAATGGCTGAAACTACTGCGCGACACGGGCATCAAAACCAAACAAGAATTGTTAGAGGATATTGGTCTCGGTCGTCGCTTAAATATGGTGGTGGCAAGGCAGTTGGCGCAACTCGCCGACACGCAGCCCGGCAACACACCGATTAGCTCAGTCATCACCATTCAGGGCACTGAAGGCATGGCGGTGCAATTCGCCAAATGCTGCCGCCCCATTCCTGGCGATCCGATTATCGGCGTGATTAAAAGCGGGCTGGGCTTGGTGGTACACACCCACGACTGCCCGACTTTGCATAAAGGACGCAGCGGTGAACAGTGGCTGGATGTGGCGTGGGATAAAGCCATCAATCGCACTTTTGTGGTGGCGATTAAATTGCTGGTCGCCAATCAGCGCGGCGTATTGGCAAAAGTCGCGGCAGCGATTTCGGAAGCTGAATCCAACATCGAAAACGTCAATTTCAGCAACGAAGGCGACTACACCGCCTTATTTTTCACGCTGGAAGTCAGCCACCGCATGCACTTAGCCAGCGTGATGCGCTCGTTGCGCAAAATCCCCGAAGTGGTACGCATCGTGCGCGTGAAAAACGCGACTTAATTGGTTCAGCACGATTGACTGCGCCTAGCAAAATTTCTCCCGCCACGCTGGCGAAACTTGCCAAGCTGGGAGTGCATCACCGCAGCGATTTATTGCTGCATCTGCCGTTGCGCTACGAGGACGAAACGCATCTAGCACCGATAGACACGGTGCTAGCGGGCGAGACGGCGCAGGTGCAGGGCATGATCACGCATAGCGAGGTGATTTATAAGCCGCGCCGCACCTTGGTTTGCCGCTTAGAAGACAACAGCGGCGAACTGTATTTACGCTTTTTGAATTTTTATCCCAGCCAACAAAAACAACTTGCCGTCGGCAAAGCGATACGCGCAATCGGTGAGGCGCGCATGGGCTTTTACGGCATGGAAATGGTGCACGCGAAATGCCGTGTGGCGGACGAAGACACGCCGCTCAATAGCAGCCTCACGCCGATTTATCCGACCACAGCCGGACTCTCGCAAACCATCTTGCGCAAGCTCATCGGCAATGCGTTAGAGGTGTTGCCGCTACGCGAAACATTGCCGCAAATGCTGCTGGATAAATTGCAGTTAGTGAGTTTTTCCGACAGCGTTAAATTGCTGCATAGCCCGCCCCCTGAGGTATCGGCTAGCTCCCTAGAACAACGCGATCACGCCGCATGGCAACGCATTAAATTTGACGAATTATTGGCGCAACAATTGTCCATGCGCGTGCATCATCGCGAGCGTGGCAAACGTCGCGCACCAGCACTCAAAGCGAAAAAAACACTCACGCAACAATTGCTCAAAGCTCTGCCGTTTGCGCTGACAAAAGCGCAACAAAAAGTGTTGGCGGAAATTTCGCACGACTTAGCACTTGCGCATCCTATGCAGCGACTGTTGCTCGGCGATGTCGGCAGCGGCAAGACTATCGTCGCGGCACTCGCCGCGCTGCAAGCCATCGCCAACGGCTATCAAGTCGCGTTTATGGCCCCCACCGAAATTCTCGCCGAACAGCATTACATCAAACTGCGCGAATGGTTAATTCCATTGGGCTTAGAGCCGGTTTGGCTATCGGGCAGCATGAAGAAAAAAGACAAAGCGGCCGCCGCAAAACACATTGCGGAAGGCACCACGCAAATCGCCGTCGGCACGCACGCGCTGTTTCAAGCCGCAGTAGAATTCAAAAAACTAGGCTTGGTAATCGTCGATGAGCAACATAAATTTGGTGTGCAACAACGGCTCGCGTTGCGCAATAAAGGCAAAGTTGACGCAGCTCAGGTTTTAACCCGACAAGCAAATGAAATGTCGAATGATGTCGGGTTCAAACCCGACCTACAAAACCAAGAACCCCACCAACTAATGATGAGCGCGACCCCCATCCCGCGCACTTTGGCGATGAGTTATTACGCCGATTTGGATGTGTCGGTGATAGACGAACTGCCGCCGGGACGCACGCCCATCATCACCAAACTGGTCAGCGAAGCGCGCCGCGATGCTGTGTGTGAGAAAGTGCGTGATGCCTGTGCGGCGGGTCAGCAAGTGTATTGGGTTTGTCCGCTGATTGAAGAATCGGAAACTTTAGAATTACAAAACGCTTTGGAAACGCAGCTTATCTTGAGCGAGACTTTTCCCGAATTTAAGGTCGGTCTGGTGCATGGGAAATTAGACAACGCCTTGAAAGCCAGCACCATGGCGGCATTCAAGGCGGGCGAAATAAATTTGTTGGTCGCCACCACCGTTATCGAAGTCGGCGTGGATGTACCCAACGCCAGCTTGATGGTCATCGAACACGCCGAGCGCATGGGGCTAGCGCAACTGCATCAACTACGCGGTCGCGTCGGACGCGGCGCGGCGCAAAGCACCTGCATTTTGATGTTTCAATCACCCGTTTCGGAGCTAGCGCGCGCGCGTCTTAAAGTGATTTTTGAAAACACCGACGGCTTCATCATCGCGCAACAAGACTTGCAATTGCGCGGCCCGGGCGAATTACTCGGCGCGCGGCAAAGCGGCGTGGCGATGTTGCGTTTTGCCGACCTCAGCGTGGATGAAGATTTACTCGATTTAGCGCGCGCAACAGCCGACAAATTACTCAGCGATTTCCCCGATGCGGCCCGTGCGCATTTGCATCGCTGGATGTCGAATAAGCAAGATTATTTACATGTCTAACGCTGTCCAAGACTGGCCAACAATATTGCCCGACTTACCCGACGCATATGCGCCGTGGATGCGCGATCACGGCTCACTCACCGCGCGCATCGTGCAGCGTTGCGCACAATTTTCGGTTCAATCGGTGTGTAGCGGCTATGCGCGCATCGCCTTTGATGAGTCCAATGTGCTGGAAATTCCATCGCGCCAATTCGCTTATTCGCGTGAGGTCTTTTTGTTGGCGGATGCTCAGCCCGTAGTGTTCGCGCACAGTGCGTGTGCGCAGCAAAACTTGCGTGGCGCATGGCGAAGCATGCGCGGCTTGGGTAATCGTTCATTGGGTAGCTTGTTGTTTACGCATCCGCTCGTCACCCGCCAACCCTTGCATTATCAGGCGTTGCGCAGCACACACCCTTTGTATCGGCGTGCCGCCAACGCACTGAAAAATCCCCCACCGATTTTGTACGCGCGCCGCTCGCTGTTTACTTTGCACAACGCACCCTTGCTAGTTACTGAAGTTTTTTTACCTGAAATTCTGCGCTTACAAAAATGAAACTATCCGCACGTCTGACCCTGTACATCCAGCTCACACGCCTGCATAAACCCATCGGGATTTTGCTATTGCTATGGCCAACTTTATGGGCGATTTGGCTGGCGAGCAACGGTCATCCCTCGCTACTCATCTTGGTGATTTTTACGCTGGGCACCTTGCTGATGCGTTCGGCTGGATGCGTCATCAACGACTACGCCGACCGTGATATTGATAAGCATGTAAAACGCACCCAAAATCGCCCCATCACCAGCGGTCGCGTATCGTCGCGTGAAGCGTTGACGCTGGCGGCAGGCTTGGCTGGCGCAGCAGGACTGTTAATTTTGCCGCTGAATCAGCTGACTTTATGGCTGGCAATTCCGGCTGTATTTTTAGCGGCGAGTTACCCTTACACCAAGCGATTTTTCGCTATTCCACAAGCCTATTTAGGTATCGCGTTCGGCTTCGGCATTCCAATGTCCTACGCCGCAACACTAGACACAGTGCCGCTTGTAGCGTGGGTGCTATTGCTCGCCAATGTGTTGTGGGCGATTGCTTATGACACTGAATATGCGATGGTCGATAGGGACGACGACATCCATCTGGGCATCCATTCTTCAGCATTATTTCTCGGCAAATACGATGTACTGGCGGTGATGTGTTGCTACGCGCTGACGATTATTTTGCTAGCGGTAGCGGGCAATATGAGCGGCTTAGGCAGCCCGTATTACTTAGGCTTGTTGGTGGCGGGGGGCATCGCGGCGCATCACTACACGCTGATAAAGAGTCGCCAACGTGAGCAATGCTTCGCGGCATTTTTGCACAACAACTGGTTCGGTGCGGCAGTGTTTGCAGGCATCGCTTTGGATTTTTGGCTCAAGTAAAATGCCACGACCATCAACTATTTCATACGCCAAAAATGAAGCTAGCAGACCAACCCGCCGATGAAATTCTGTGCCAGTGCAGCGGTACACGACGCGGCAACATTCAAAATTTATTCGAGCAAGGTTTAGATATTCAGGCGATTTCTAGATGGACGGGCGCACTGTCTGGCTGCGGAGGATGCGAGTGGGATATTGCCGCTTTCCTAACAGAACTGAGCGAACAGCAGCGCAAAAATCTGCCAGCATCCGCAGACTCAACAACACCCTAGGCTTTTCTCACCACGCGATACGCGGCGTACTGTTTTGAACTTTCCAAATTGATCAAGTTGTCTATCGCGCGCACCCCGTAGCGATTAGGGAATGAGCCTTCTAGCCATTTCAAAATCGGTGCGATTTCACGACGTTCGGTATTGCTCACCATCTCGTCCATTTCAAACACCCCCACGCCTTGTTCGACGGCTTGTAAATACACTTCCGAGTCGCTAATGCTGGTCAAAAAAGGCAAACGCAACGAGGCTAAAAATTTTTCCAATGAAGCGTAAACAGCAGAATTACGATTGCGTACACGGTTCGCCACCACCGCAATTTTCACCTTAGCAGTGAGCGCGCCACCGATTAAATACAAGTCTTTAATGAAGTCCGCCGTGGCATGAATATCAATCGGCGAGGGAGCAACGGGAATCACAATGTAGTTAGCTTTGCGCACCAAATCTTTAAGCAGCAAGCCCGTCGTGCCAGCCGGTGCATCAATGACTAACACCTCGGTATCACTCGGCAACCAGCTTTTGTGCTGCAACGTCACTGCTCCTCTAGCAGGAGCAGCATTCACGCCATGAATCACCTCACGCTCAACAGCCCGGCTACGCAACCAATGCAAACTCGAACCCTGCGGGTCGTAATCCATAATCGCGGTGCGATATTTTTTACTCGCGTAATAGCTCGCCAAATTAGTCGTCAAAGTCGTTTTTCCCGACCCGCCTTTTGAGTTAATCACCAAGATCGTTAACATTTTTTTGCCCAAACTAAAAGTGGCACGACTGTTACACGTTCGCCTATGCACGTCAATGATTTAGCCAGCTTTTCGCCATAAAAAAGAGCGCAAAAATCGCGCCCTATTCATCTATCACCGCAGCAATTTATTCTTCCAACAAGCTACGCAGCATCCAAGCATTTTTTTCATGTACTTCCATACGCGCGGAAAGCAAATCCACGGTCGGTTGGTCGCCTGCTTGTTCCGCAATCGGCAAAATTTCACGCGCGGTACGCGTCACGGTTTCTTGCCCAGCGACTAATTGCTGAATCATCTCGCGCGCTTTCGGCACGCCTGCGCTCTCTGGTATCGAAGTCAGTGCGGCGAATTGCGCATAACTACCCGGTGCGTGAAAGCCTAAAGCGCGTATGCGTTCGGCAATTAAATCAACCGCCAGCCAGCTTTCGTTGTATTGCGTCATAAACATCAGATGCAGGGTTTGAAACATGGGCCCGGTGACATTCCAATGAAAGTTGTGCGTCTTGAGATACAAGGTGTAGGTGTCTGCCAACATACGCGACAGACCATCTGCAACTTTTTTTCGATCGGCTTCCGAGATACCAATGTTGATGCTTGCTGCTTTGCTCATGCCGCTCTCCTCAAGTTAAATTCATCTGTTGCGGATAATTCTGGGTCTGCGCTATAGCCTTCTAAACCTAAGCCCAGCATGGCTAATGCTGCCACAAAATCTTGCCAATAAATATGCTGCGATAAAAAAATGTGCATGATATTTCTCCATAACAGTCGGTCACTTTAGAATGACCTATATTTCTTCAGTATCAATCCCTAACCCGCTTGCTACACCTAGCCCATAAGCGGGGTCAGCCGCATAAAAATGTTTGAGCTGACGCACTTGAATAAACTTGGGCACGCCCTGCATCGCCCCCACCAAATTAGCGATGAGCTGGCTTTTCTGAGCGTCAGTCATCAAACGATACAAATTACCTGCCTGCGTGTAATCGTCGTTGCCGTCGCGGTGATTGTAGCGATCGACATCGCCCGAAATGCGCAGCGGCGGCTCTTTATATTTCGCATCATCAGTCGCGCCGTCAAAACTATTCGGCTGGTAATTCGCCCCACTTCCGCCGTTGCCATCAAAGCGCGTCGCGCCATCGCGATGATAGTGATGCACAGGAATGCGCGGCTTATTCACTTCCAACGCGGCGTAGTTCACGCCGATGCGATAACGATGCGCATCGGGGTAAGAAAGTATCCGCGCTTGCAACATTTTGTCGGGCGATGCGCCCATGCCGCGCGGCAAGTTGCCCGGTTCAAACGCGGCTTGTTCGACTTCGGCAAAATAATTTTGCGGGTTGCGATTCAGCTCCATTACACCCACTTCAATCAGCGGATAGTCCGCGTGCGGCCACACTTTAGTCACGTCAAACGGATGAATCGCATAAGTGTCTGCATCCCGCTCAGGCATGATTTGCACCATCACCTGCCACTTGGGAAACGCGCCGGTTTCAATTGCCGTAAACAAGTCGCGTCGATGATGATCAAGGTCTTCCCCCGCGATTTTATTGGCTTCGGCTTGGGTCAAAGTTTGATTACCTTGCAGCGTTTTGAAATGCCATTTCACCCAAGAGCGTTCGCCCTGTTCGTTCCACAAACTAAAGGTATGCGAACCGTAACCGTTCATGTGGCGCAAGGTTTGGGGAATGCCTCGATCAGAAAACAGCGTGGTGATTTGGTGCAACGATTCAGGCGACAAACTCCAAAAATCCCATTGCATGGTGTTATCGCGCAGCCCTGTTTGCGGCGCGCGTTTTTGCGAATGAATAAAGTCTGAAAATTTCAACGCGTCGCGAATAAAAAACACTGGCGTGTTATTGCCGACCAAATCCCAATTGCCATCTTGCGTGTAAAACTTCACGGCAAAACCGCGTGGATCGCGCGCGGTATCAGCTGAGCCGAGTTCGCCCGCCACGGTAGAAAAACGCGCGAATAACTCGCATGAATTGCCCACCGTAGAAAAAATCTGCGCGCAGGTGTAGCGAGAAATGTCATGCGTTACGGTGAATGTTCCGTACGCCCCCGCACCCTTGGCATGAACCACGCGCTCAGGCATCCGCTCGCGATTAAAGTGCGCCATTTTTTCCATCAACTGATAGTCCGCCATCAACACCGGGCCGCGCGCCCCCGCCGTTAAACTATTTTGATTGTCACCAATACCATTGCCAGCAGCAGTGGTCATTACAGGGGATTTACTCATGACGTTCTCCTTAAAATTATGCGTGGTCAAAATCCACGCACAGAACTTAAGGCTTACTAAGTTATAAATCTAATTGATTATTTAGCAAGTCGTGATTTATTATCCAAATCGAATCTTCACCAGATTTCCCCAACGGGGAAAGTGCAATTACCTCCTCTCCCTATGGGAGAGGATTGAGGTGAGGGAGTTTTCAGGAGCTCACTATGACCCTCAATGAACTACGTTTTATCGTCGCCGTGGCGCAGCAACGCAACTTTCGCCGCGCCGCTGAACAATGTTTTATCAGCCAACCCGCGCTATCGCTGGCGATACAAAAACTCGAACAAGAATTAGCCATACAGATTTTTGAGCGCGGCAATAATGAAGTCAGAATCACGCCTATCGGGGGGCGCATCGTCGAACAAGCACAACTCACCTTAGATGCTGCGCAATACATTCGTGAAATCGCCGCACAAGGCAACGACCAACTGATCGGCAGCTTGCGCATCGGCATCATCTACAGCGTCGGCCCGTATTTGTTACCCGAACTGATACCCGCGCTGAAAAAAATCGCCCCGCTGATGCCTTTGGAAATCGAAGAAAACATCACCGCCAATTTGGACACACTGTTACGCAACGGCAAGCTCGATGTCATCATCATCGCGCTACCATTCGGCGACAGCAGCATCCACACGCAAGCCTTATACGACGAGCCTTTTGAGGTGGTGGTGGACAACCAGCACGCTTGGGCGACGCGACGCACTATCAAAGCGCAAGAGCTGGCAAATGAGCGGGTTTTGCTGCTCGATTCGGGGCATTGTTTTAGCAATCAAGTCGCCGAAGCCTGTCCCGATTTGTCGCGCAAAAATTCTGACGTACAACAAGGCACGTCGCTCGAAACCATCCGCAATATGGTCGCGTCGGGACTCGGCATTACGGTGTTGCCCGCATCGGCGAATGGCGCGCGTTATCGCAATCGTTTGCTCAAAATTATTCCGTTCGCCAAACCTGTTCCGTCACGCCGCATCGCGCTAGCATGGCGCAAAAGTTTTACCCGCGTGGAAGCCATCAACGCACTCGCGCTCGCCATTTCGCACGCCAAACTCAACAACATCGAACACCTGGCATGAGGTGATTTCGTAGCAAGTTCGGCAGCCAACCTAAACGCGCTGAAACCTCCCCGCAGCGCGCAATTTTTACCCGCAACAAGCCTGAAAAGCACGCCGTGCCTCGTGCTAAAATCCGCGCCTAATTTTTTCGCCCCATCCCGCATGAATCCCACTCCGCACTTGATAGAACAGCTTATTCAACAACGCATCCTGATTTTGGATGGCGCGATGGGCACCATGATTCAACGCTACAAACTCACCGAGGAACATTATCGCGGCACGGTTTTGCATGGCGATTACACAGGTGCGCGCAAAACATTTGCCGACCACAAGATAGACGTGAAGGGCAACAACGACCTGCTGGTGCTGACTCAGCCACACATTATTCGCGAGATTCATTCGCAATATTTGGCGGCGGGTGCAGACATTCTGGAAACATGTACGTTCAACTCCACCGCAGCGTCGTTGGACGATTACGACATGGTCGAGCTGGCGTATGAATTGAATTTCGCGGGTGCGCGTTTGGCGCGTGATGTGTGCGATGAATTCGAGGCAAAAATCGCCAACAAACCGCGCTTTGTCGCGGGCGTGTTAGGCCCGACCACCAAGACCGCGTCGATCTCGCCCGACGTGAACGATCCTGGTTTCCGCAACGTCAGTTTTGACGCTCTGGTGGCAGGTTATGGCGTGGCGATTTGTGGTCTGCTGGACGGCGGCGCGGATATTTTGATGGTGGAAACCATCTTCGATACGCTCAATGCCAAGGCGGCGTTGTTCGCCATCGAGAAGCATTTTGAGCAACACCAGATGCGCGTCCCCGTGATGATTTCCGGCACGATTACCGACGCGTCGGGACGTACACTTTCAGGTCAAACTACCGAAGCGTTTTGGAATTCTTTAAGCCACGCGCGTCCACTTTCGATTGGCCTGAACTGCGCGCTGGGCGGCGATTTAATGCGCCCTTATGTCGAAGAATTGTCGCGCGTGGCAAGCTGTTATGTCAGCGCAGCTGTTATGTCAGCGCGCATCCGAACGCAGGTTTGCCTAATCCGCTCTCCGAAACAGGCTACGACGAAACGCCCGAATACACCGCCAAAGTGGTGAAGGAATTTGCCACCAGTGGCTTTTTGAACATTGCGGGCGGTTGCTGCGGCACCTCGCCCGCACACATCAAAGCCATCGCCGATGCCTTAAAAGACGTGCCACCGCGCAAGCTGCCCGACCTCGAACATCAATGTCGTTTGTCGGGCTTAGAGCCTTTCAACATTAGCGACACCTCGTTATTCGGCTCGGCAAAATTCAAACGCTTAGTTTTGGAAGGGCTATACGACGAGGCACTGGAAGTCGCCAAGCAGCAAGTCGAAACGGGCGCGCAAATCATCGACGTGAACATGGACGAGGCGATGCTGGACGGCGAAGCCGCGATGGTGAAGTTCCTCAACCTTATTGCCTCCGAACCCGACATTTGCCGCGTGCCGCTGATGATAGATTCGTCCAAATGGGACATCATCGAAGCGGGCTTGAAATGCGTGCAAGGCAAGTCCATCGTCAACTCGATTTCGCTCAAAGAAGGCGAAGAAAAATTCCTGCAACAAGCCCGTTTGGTACGCAGCTAGACACCTTCAAACGCAAAACTGAAATCTGCCAACGCAGCTACGACATCCTCGTCAACCAAGTTGGTTTCCCGCCCGAAGATATTATTTTCGATCCGAATATTTTCGCGATTGCGACCGGCATCGAAGAGCACAACAACTACGCGGTGGACTTTATCGAAGCCTGCGCGTGGATTAGAAAAAATCTGCCTTACGCGAAAATTTCCGGCGGTGTTTCCAACGTGTCGTTTAGCTTCCGGGGCAACGAGCCAGTGCGCGAAGCGATTCATACTGTGTTCCTTTATCACGCTATTAAAGCGGGCATGAATATGGGGATAGTCAACGCCGGACAGCTAGGCGTGTACGAAGAAATTCCGCGTGAATTGCGCGATGCGGTGGAAGACGTGGTGCTGAATCGTCACCCCGACGCGGGTGAGCGTTTAGTCAAAATCGCCGAGAACATCAAAGGCGGCGGACGCGAACAAATCGAAGATTTG
>JBJORQ010000038.1:0-15687 GCA_046049345.1 Pseudomonadota bacterium
TCACACGCCTGCCCAATCACAATGGGTCCCGCGCCGATGATGAGGATGGTTTTAATGTCTGTTCTTTTAGCCATATTTTTCGCCACAGAGCACACAGAAAACATCGCGCGGAAAACGCGCGACATTCGCTGTCGCTTAAGTTTTTGCGCTCTCCATTAAATGAATAAATTTATCGAACAAGACATCAACGTCATGCGGACCGGGGCTCGCTTCAGGATGACCTTGGAAGCAAAAAGCAGGTTTATCAGTCAGCTCAAAACCTTGCAGCGTGCCGTCAAACAAAGAAATATGCGTGACGCGCGCGCTCGCCGGCAGCGTTGCCGCATCGACTGCAAAGCCGTGATTTTGACTGGTAATCATCACTTGCTTGGTTTGCACGTCTTGCACAGGATGGTTCGCGCCGCGATGACCAAACTTCATTTTCACAGTTTTTGCCCCCGCCGCCAGACCCAAAATTTGATGACCTAAGCAAATGCCAAACAAGGGGATATTTTTCGCCAAAAAAGTTTGCGTTGCCGCAATCGCGTAATCGCACGGCTCAGGATCACCAGGACCATTCGACAAAAACACGCCATCAGGATTCATCGCCAACACTTCTGCAGCGGATGTTTTCGCTGGCACTACAGTAATGCGGCAACCACGCTGCGCCAACATGCGCAAAATGTTGTGCTTCACACCAAAGTCATACGCGACAACGTGATGCTTTGCCGCCACAAGATCGCTATAACCCGTACCTAACTTCCATTCGCACTGCAGCGATTCATAAGGCTGGTCGCACGTCACCACTTGCGCCAAATCCATCCCCGCCAATCCAGCAAAACCACGCGCCGCCGCCAATGCTGCCTCAACATTATCGCCTGTCGCGATACAGCCATTTTGCGCACCTTTGCTGCGCAAAATCCGCGTCAATTTACGCGTATCAATGCCCGCAATCGCGACCACATTGTTGGCTTGTAAATACTCAGGCAAAGATTGCGTACTGCGGAAATTACTCACCGTCATCGACAAATCGCGAATAATCAAACCGCTCGCAAACACCTGACGCGACTCAACGTCTTCGGGATTACAGCCAACATTCCCAACATGCGGATAAGTCAGCGTGACGATTTGTTTGCAATATGAAGGGTCGGTGAGAATCTCTTGATAGCCCGTCATCGAGGTGTTAAAAACCACCTCACCGACGCTGCTACCCGATGCACCAATCGCGATACCGCGAAAGACTGTCCCATCGGCTAATACTAAAATGGCAGGGTTTATTGGCGACACTGAATACTCCCTATATTGAACATAAAGAAGCGGGACGAACCGAAGTCCATCCCGCCGAAAAGTAGCGGGCATTATAGCCTAAGGGCAGCCTTGCATCAATCGCATAATCAAGGCGGTAGCTAAAATTTTCTTAATTTTTGAACGCAAAAAGCAGCTTAAACCGATTGACAGCCACCCGCAAAATAACTAAATTCCCGCGCCTTGCCCACAGGCCGTTTTTCACTCTCCCCCTCTCAGGAAAATCATGTCCGACATCGAATCTAGCTTGCACGAAACCCGCGTTTTTAATCCACCGGTCGAATTTTCTCAGCACGCCAACATTTCCAGCATGGCGGCGTATCAAGCCATGTGCGCCGATGCTGAAAAGGATTACGCGGGCTATTGGGCTCAGTTAGCGCGTGACATGGTGCAATGGCATAAGCCCTTCACCAAAGCCTTGGATGAAAGCAACGCGCCGTTTTATAAGTGGTTTGAAGATGGCGAGTTGAATGTTTCTTATAATTGCTTGGACAAACATCTGGCGACGCAAGCCGACAAAACCGCGCTGATTTTTGAAGCCGACGACGGCAAAGTCACCACAGTAACGTATCAAGAACTGCACGCACGCGTCTGTCAGTTCGCCAACGGACTGAAATCGCGCGGCATTAAATTGGGCGAACGCGTGGTCATTTATATGCCGATGAGCATCGAGGCGGTCGTGGCGATGCAAGCCTGCGCGCGTATCGGCGCGATACATTCGGTGGTATTCGGCGGATTTTCTTCCAAGAGTTTGCACGAGCGCATCACCGATGCCCAAGCCGTTGCGGTGATTACTTCGGATGCGCAAATGCGCGGCGGTAAAGTCATGCCGCTCAAGCCAGCGGTCGATGAAGCACTGTCTTTCGGCGGCTGCGAAATGGTGCATAGCGTGATTGTGTATCAACGCGCAGGCAACGACACCGCGTGGGACGTGAAAAACAATATCTGGTGGCACGATTTAGTTGCAGGCCAAAACAGCGTGTGCGAACCCACTTGGGTGGGCGCAGAACATCCGCTGTTTATTCTTTACACGTCTGGCTCGACGGGCAAACCTAAAGGCGTGCAACATTCTTCTGGCGGCTATTTGCTGGGCGCGATGACGTCGATGCAATGGGTGTTCGATTACAAAGCCAGCGACATTTTTTGGTGTACCGCTGACGTGGGTTGGATTACCGGCCACAGCTACGTTGCTTATGGGCCGTTAGCGATGGGCGCGACACAAGTGATTTTTGAAGGCGTGCCAACTTACCCTGATGCTGGTCGCTTTTGGAAAATGATACAAGACCATAAAGTCACCACTTTTTACACTGCGCCAACTGCGATTCGTTCGCTAATTAAACTCGGCGGTGATTTACCCAAGCAATATGATTTATCGTCGTTGCGTCTGCTCGGCAGCGTCGGCGAGCCGATCAATCCTGAAGCGTGGATGTGGTATTACAACACCGTAGGCGGCGCGCGCTGCCCGATTGTGGATACATGGTGGCAGACTGAAACGGGCTGTCACATGATTGCGCCTTTGCCGGGCGCGATGCCGCTCAAACCGGGCACTTGCACGCTGCCTTTGCCTGGTATTCAAGCTGCGATTGCCAACGAAGCCGGCGATATTGTGAGCGACGAACACGGCGGATTTTTGGTCATCACGCGTCCTTTCCCGTCGCAAATTCGCAACATTTGGAACGACCCAGAGCGTTACAAATCCTCGTATTTCCCTGCGGAAATGCAAGGTGCGTATTTGGCAGGCGATTCGGCGCGCCGCGATGAAGACGGTTATTTCTGGATTATGGGGCGCATCGACGACGTGTTGAATGTGTCAGGACATCGCTTAGGCACGATGGAAATCGAGTCGGCTTTAGTCGCAAATCCGTTAGTTGCCGAAGCTGCCGTAGTGGGTAAACCGCACGACATTAAAGGCGAAGCTGTGGTTGCTTTCGTCGTATTAAAAGGCGCGTTACCGAGCGACGCGGCGAAAGCTAAAGAACTCGCGGACATGTTGCGCAACTGGGTCGGCAAAGAAATTGGCCCGATTGCGAAACCCGACGAAATTCGCTTCGGTGAAAATCTGCCTAAAACACGTTCCGGCAAAATCATGCGTCGTCTGTTGCGCGGCTTGGCGAAAGGCGAAGAAATTACGCAAGATATTTCGACTTTAGAAAACCCAGCGATACTTGAGCAATTAAAAAACGCAGTGCGCTAAACCACAACGAGGTCTTCAGTCGCGACTAGCAACTTGTAGTATCATCGCGCCCATTTTTGCTTGCTAGGAGGTGTCTCTTGCCATTGATTAAACTAATTTTTTCTGCGTTGCTAGGGTTGTCTGCGCTGAGTTTTATCACCTCCACACAGGCGGAAGAAATGCTCGCCATGAGCACGCATCTCTCAGAAGCCAATGCCCCCACTACGCTGACTTCAGCACGCAATATCACCCTCGAACTTATCCCCGAAACCGAGCAAGAAAAACTAGATTTATGGCTGCGCATCCGCCGTGGTTTTGCCATGCGCGACTTAGACAGTCCGCTGATTGCGCGGCATGAGCAGTGGTATAGCAGCCGTCCCGACTATATGACGCGCATGACCGAGCGCAGCCGTCGCTATTTGTACTACATCATGCAAGAGGTCGAACGGCGCGGTATGCCTAGTGAAATCGCGCTGTTGCCAATGATAGAAAGTGCGTTTAATCCAGGTGCGTATTCGACCAGTGCGGCATCGGGCATCTGGCAATTTATTCCGTCCACGGGTAAGCATTTTGGGATGCAACAAAACTGGTGGTATGACGGTCGCCGTGACGTGGTGAGTGCCACCACAGGCGCGCTCGATTATCTGCAAAAATTACATGATCAATTCGGTGATTGGGAGTTAGCGTTGGCAGCGTATAACTGCGGCGAAGGAGCGATTGGTCGTGCGCAACAACGCAATCGCGCCAAGGGGCTACCCGTCAATTACACCAGCCTGCAAATTCCGCTTGAAACGCGCAACTATGTACCCAAGCTGTTAGCCATTAAAAACATCATCGCCAATCCGACACGCTTTGCGTTAAATCTTCCTGCTATCGCGAATCAGCCTTACTTTGCAGCGATTTCGACGGACGAACAAATGGATGTGAAAATGTTTGCCGAGCTAGCAGACATTAGCGTTGATGAGTTTGTCGCACTCAATCCAGCCCACAATCGCCCTGTCATTTTGCAAGAGCACAACGATCTGATTTTGCTACCCATCAATAAAGTCGAAACCTTCTTAAGCAATCTCGAAGCGAACAAAAAACCGTTGCTGAGCTGGCAATCGTATCAACCCAAAAAAGGCGAACGCCTCACCCAGCTCGCGCCCAAACTAGGTTTATCCGTAGCAACGTTGAAATCAGTGAATGGCTTATCACTCCATAGCGACGTGAGTAATGGTCAAACCTTGCTCGTGCCACTCCAAGGCGACGAAAGTGTCGAACTCACCACTTTTGACGTGCATTTAACGCCCGAAACCAAGCAGCGCGAGTTGATGCACACCGTGCGAAAAGGCGAAACACTCGCCAGCATTGCCAAGCGTTATCACGTCAAAGTCGGCAATTTACAAACATGGAATAATCGTGCGAAAAAAGTCCAAGTCGGGCAAACCCTACGCATTGTGCAAACCAACAACAGCCATACTCATCTCGCTAAACACAGCAACAAATCACACCATATCGCATCACGCGGACATAAAAAGCTCGCTGCCAATTAAGTCATCTCCCGCCGCCATTGACTGACGAATCCTATTAGTCAATGCGCACGGAACAATACCCAGAAGCTTTTAGCCAAATTTCAGTTTCATCACCAGCACCGCGCCTGCTAAAACAACGGTAATACTGTTGGCTATGATAATTGGCCAAGACATTAACAGGATGCCGTACACCAGCCACAGCGCGACACCTAAAGTGAACAGGCTGTACATACCGAGCGAAATATCTTTGGCGTGTTTACTTTTCCACACTTGCCAAACTTGTGGCACGAAGGAAAAGGTAGTCAAGCTGGCTGCCACGCTGCCTATGCTGTCACTGAGGTTCATGGCTTACCTCCTCGCTACTCCAAAGTTGATGCGCATCGAGTTCTAAGCGATAACGACTTTCATTCGCCGCGAGTAATGCCAAATTCTCACTCAGCGTTGCCTCTTGTGCGATGCGCCGCGCCGACAAGCTATCCGCCAAACTGCCCTCACCTAAGCGATACGCTTTGGCTATCAATTCGGCATTGCTGCGGATAGCCTCGCCCGCCTCGCGCGCTTGCAAATAGGTCGCGTAACTGCGCACCGCTTGCCCATAAGCGGCATCAATATCGCTGTGTAAACGTCGCTCAACAAAGGCAGCTTGGTCGGCAGCAATTTGCGCTTGCTGTGCGACCATTTGGGCACTGGCACTGCGCTGTCCAAATGAAATCGGCACGGTTAAATACACGCCCGCGACTTTTTCGTTGCCGCCCATTTCGTTGGAATAACGCAAGCCCACCGTGGGGTCGGGCACTTGATCAGCGCGGCTGCGCTGGGCTAATAACTGTTGCACCTCGGCATGGGCTTTTGCCATTGCCAATTCGTGGTTGTCATCCAAGATATGTGTTTGCCAATACGCCGCGTCGTGCGCAATGGCAAGCGGTGCATTGAGCAACGCGCCCGTCGGCACGCTAATTAGCGGGAATTCGCGTTGCACATCATTCATCGCCAACTGCGCGCGCAATTCGGCTTGTTGCAATGCCAGCCGCGCTTGCGCCGTGGCGGCTAAGGCAAGATTGGCTTCCATCTTAGGCGCGTCGCCTGCTTTGACGCGCTTGCTCACTACTTCGGCTTGCTGCGTGAGCAGCTCAACTTGCTGTTGCCACAAGCTCACTTGCACACGTTCCTTTTGGCTGGCAAACCATAAGCGCAACAAGCTGCGCCCCGCTTCGTGATGCGCATCGCCCAAAGCAAAATCGGCACGTGCCACACTCGCCGCACCGATGTCACTGTCAATAAAAACTTTATTCGGCAAACGCAAACCACGTTCTAAAGCGACATCCCATTCGCGCAATTTTTGCCCCGCACTCACCACCTGCCGCTGCGCCGACCCCGCGCGCAAATTGAATTCATAATTGCCGCTGTCCCAACGCCGCTGCTGCGCGTGTTCCAGCTTGAGATTGCTGTGCGCGTTCAACACCAACAAATGCCCATCCAAAGCCTGCATCACCTGCGGCTGCGGCGGCAAATCGCTATGCGAAACTTCCTGCGCATGAGCCACAAAACTCAGCAGCGCAATACTCACCACTAACGACCAACGACTAACGACTAACGGTTTCATGCCAATCTCCCAAACTCAATAATCGGCGCAATCCAATAGGCGATTTCGCTATTCGCTTCTTCGACTTTGAGGTGCGCTACCAGTGCCTGCGCATCGTCCAAATTCATCACGCAGACGATCTGCACACGCTGCGAACGCCCACGCACTTGCTCCATCATGCTAGGCAAATGTTCGCCCTGACTGCTGCCTTCAATCGCCACCGTTGAGAAGCCCGCCACCCATTCTGGATGCTCCAGTAAATGATCCACCACGCGCTCTTCCAGCGAACGATGAGACACCAAAGTCAAACTGCAATTCATCGTTTTCATAGCGATTTCTCCTTTGCAGCAATGCCGAAACGGCGATACAAAATCGGCAACATAATCAGCGTCAGCAAGGTCGAACTAATCAGTCCGCCCGTCACTACCACCGCTAACGGTTTTTGAATTTCCGAACCCGGCCCAGTCGCGAACAGCACCGGCAACAAGCCAAATGCGGTGATGCTGGCGGTCATTAACACCGGCCGTAAGCGGCGTTTCGCACCCTCAAAAACCACCTCGTTGATGCTCATGCCTTCGGCGTGTAATTGGTTGAAATACGAAACCATTACCACGCCGTTTAACACCGCAATCCCCAGCAGCGCGATGAAGCCGACCGAGGCGGGCACGGACATATATTCACCGCTAAACCACAAGGCAATCACCCCGCCAATGAGCGCAAACGGGATATTGGTCAGCACCAACGCCGCTTGTCGCACCGAGCCAAAGGTGGCAAATAGCAACATAAAAATAAGCCCTAACGCAATCGGCACGACCACCGCCAAACGCGCGGCAGCACGTTGCTGATTTTCAAACTGTCCGCCCCAAGTGAGGCGATAACCCTGCGGTAATTTAATTTGCGCCGCAACGGCTTTTTTCGCTTCTTCGACAAAGCCAACTAGGTCGCGCTCGCGCACATTGCTTTGCACGATGACCATGCGCTGACCGTTTTCTCGATCGACTTTTACTGGCCCATCGACGCGCTGCAAACTCGCCACTACCGAGAGCGGCACGCTTTGTCCATTCGGCAATGGTAAGGTCAGCGCGGCAAACAGCGCAGGCGATTGTTGTACGTCCAATTCGCCACGCATGATGAGTGGCGTGCGTCGCCCTTCTTCGATAATCATGCCCAGTTGTTGCCCCTCGATTTGGCTGCGCAAGGTGCTACCAATTTCATCTACGCTCAGTCCTAAACGTCCCGCCGCCAGTCGGTCGATAATCACGCGGTAATACTGCACGCCGCTATTTTTCACCGTGAACACGTCTTCGCTGCCTTTAATTTTTTCCAGCACGCCCACCATCTGCTCGGCAGTTTCATTGAGCTTGTTCAGGTCTGTACCAAAAATTTTAATCGCGATGTCGCCGCGCGCGCCCGTCAACATTTCCGACACACGCATGGCAATCGGCTGGGTAAAGCTATACTCCACACCTGGGAAATCTGCCATCACTTTGCGCACGCTATCGACCAGCGCGGTCTTATCCTTATTGACCCATTCCTTCTGCGGCTTCAATACCAAAAACGTATCGGTCTCGTTTAAGCCCATCGGGTCTAAACCCAATTCATCTGCGCCTGCGCGCGCCACCACGCCTTTAATATCGGGCACGGCTTTTAAGATGGCTTGCTGAATTCGCGTATCCATTTCGGCGGTTTTTGCCAAGTTAATCGACGGCAATTTACTCACTTGCATAATCACATCGCCTTCGTCCATTTCGGGCATAAAGGCTTTGCCTATCAGCGTGTAGATGCCTGCGCTAATCAGCAACATGACCAGCGCGCCAATCACAACCACACGTTCTTTCGCCAAAGCGCGTTGCAACAACGGCACATAAATCGCCATGGCTTTACGCACCAACCAAGGCTCGCCGTGATCACCTGATTTGAGTAACACACTTGCCAGCATCGGCACAATAGTCAGCGACAAAATCAGCGAACCCGCCAAGGCAAAGACGATGGTCAGCGCGACGGGAATAAATAATTTCCCCTCTAAACCTTGCAGCGTCAGCAGAGGCACAAACACGATGATGATGATGGCAACCCCCGCCGCCACAGGCGTAATCACTTCTTTCACGGCGCGATAAATCACATGCAAATGCGGGATGTGGTCGCGCTTATGGGCTAGGTGATTAATGATATTTTCCACCACCACCACCGCGCCATCTACCAACATGCCGATGGCAATCGCCAAGCCGCCCAAGGACATCAAATTCGCCGACATGCCAAATTGATTCATCAAAATAAAAGTAATCAGCACCGCCATTGGCAAGGTCAACGCCACCACAATCGCAGCGCGCAGATTGCCCAAAAACAGCACCAATAGAATCACCACCAAGGCGATCGCTTCGAGCAAAGCATGGGTGACGGTACTCACCGCGCGCTCCACCAAACTGCCTCTGTCGTAGAACACTTTAGTACTGACGCCTTGCGGCAAAGTCGGTGCGAGTTCAGCTAATTTTGCGCGCACACCCTCCACCACTTTTTGCGCATTCGCCCCGCGCAAGCCCAGCACCAAGCCTTCCACCGCCTCGCCCTGTCCGTCTTTAGTCACCACGCCGTAGCGCGTCAAACTGCCGATGCGCACTTCCGCCACATCGCTCACGCGTATCGGACTGCCGTTGTTGCTGACAATCACAATGTTGCGCAGGTCTTGCAGGTTGTTAATGCTGCCCTCGGCGCGTACCAACAACGCCTCGTCACCGTCGTTGATGCGCCCCGCCCCGTCATTACGATTATTGGTTTGCACAGCCGCTTGCAGCATTGCAAATGAAATGCCGCGCGCAGCCAGTGCGGTGTGGTCAGGCACGACTTCAAAACTGCGCGCCAAGCCGCCTAAAGAATTGACATCTGCCACGCCGGGCAAGGTGCGCAAGGCGGGACGTATCGTCCAATCGAGAATGGTGCGACGTTGCTCTAGCGAAATGCCCTTGCCTTCCACGGTGAACATAAACATCTCGCCCAAGGGCGTGGTAATGGGTGCTAATCCGCCCGAAATATTCGCGGGCATATCGCGCAGCGCGTTATTCAAGCGTTCCGCCACTTGTTGGCGCGCCCAATAAATATCCGCGCTATCTTCAAAATCTATGGTTATGTCGGCGATGGCATATTTGGAAATCGAACGCATCACGCGCTGCTTAGGAATGCCCAACATTTCCAATTCAATCGGCGTGACGATGCGCGCTTCGACCTCTTCGGGAGTCATGCCAGGGGCTTTCATAATCAGCTTGACTTGTGTGGACGACACATCAGGAAACGCATCTATCGGCAAGTCACTAAAAGCCGAGATACCCGCGCCGATGACTAACAAGCTCAAGGCAGCAAGTAGTAGTCGCTGCGTGAGCGAAAATTCTAAAAGTTTGGTTAACATTTATTGAACTCCCGCGCCTATACCTAAAAGTGCAGCCTTTAATGCTGATACACCGCGCACTGCGAGCTTTTCGTCGCCTTTCAATGCGCCCGTTATCACGCTGCTATTTGCGCCTTCATTGAGCAGCGTCACCGCCACGGCTTGAAAGCCTTGCGCGGTACTGACAAACACCAAGGTCTTGCCACTCACTCGTGCTATCGCGCTGTTGGGCACATCCCATTGCGCTTGCGCACTGCTGTTGGTGGCGATGCTGACTTCGACAAACTGATTGGGACGGAGGTTTTCTACGCCTTGCGTGATGCTGCCACGCAACAACACGCTTTGATTCGTGCCTGTTAAGCCGCGCCCTATGCCCGTCAATTTACCGCTGGCTTTAAAGGCGGGCACGCTAATCGCCGCACCGACTTTTAGGCCTAAGGTCATGGCAACAGGGGCTTGGATTTCCACAGCCAGCGGTGAGATTTTCGCCACCTTAAACAGCGGCACAGCAGCGTCTAAACGCTGCCCCGCACTTGCCGATTTTTCCAAAATCACGCCGCTAATCGGACTGACAATATCCAAGCTGCTGGACAAATTATTACCCGCTTGCAACTGCGCCAGCCCTGCTTCACTCATGCCCGATAAACGCAACAACTGACGGCGTTCAGCAAAGGCAGCCCCCGCCTCCAAAGCCGCACCGCGCGTGGCGCGATAACGACTTTCGGCAATGATGCCGTCTTTGAACAATGCTTCATCACGGGCTAAATTTTCTTTGGCTAATTGCACTTGCACACTAGCTTGCACATAGCCGCGCTGCGCTTCGGCAAAAGCAGGGCTTTGCAAACGCGCCAACACTTGTCCTTTTTTCACGCTATCGCCCACGCCCACCAAAGTCTGTTCGACCAAAGCGGGCATGGCGGTGCTAATAACAAATAATTGGTTACCAGGCACCACCACTTGCGCAGGTAAGCCAGATACTTCACCTACATTTTTATCAGGCAGCGTGGTAGTGCTAATACCTAAGGTTTGAATTTGCGCCAGACTTAATGCGATGTCTTTATCAGCGGCAAACAGGCAGGGACTGACAGCTAGGAGCAACAGCCCTAAGGTAGAAATTTTGTGTGACATAGTGAGCTCCAAAGTGCGCGAATCGCGCAAGGTTAAAACGAGAACGAGGGCTTACAGATTGCTTGCTGGAGGAGCGTGCGGATGCGCTAAGGAATAGCTGAGATGCGAGCGAAACAAGACTTGATTAAGCTGTGTTATCGCCATAACTGGCAAGACGTGGGGAGTGACCACGGAGAAGGCTAATACGCTTGCTACATTCAATTCATCCAGCAACAGTGGCTCGCTAAATGGTGCCGCTTGAGTTAAGGAAACGACTGCGCCGAGCTGATTTTCCAGATGTACTTCGTGTGCGTGCATGCCCGATAAAACGTCAGATGAGCTGACTTCATGGCTGTAAACATTGGGCGCGGCATCTATGCCATCGACATGCGCGTGCGCCAAGGGTGCGACGCACTGTAAAAGCGCGAATAACACCAAAAATAAGTTTTGCCAGCCTTTTTTCATAAGTCGAGGATTGTACCATTGCCTACTAGGCTCACGTTGATACGCACAGCGGCGTTAAGTTCCTTGAGTTGGAATTTTTCGGATAAGGCTCGACATCGACACGCCTCTACTGGTAAATTCCGCCCCCTTTACCCTTCCCTATTCCTTCTCCTTAAACACTGGGAGAACTCATTGAAAGCACGTTGCTATGACCCTCAAAACTCAACACCACAGTTTAATTATCTTAGGTTCAGGCCCTGCGGGTTACACCGCTGCGGTGTATGCAGCTCGCGCCAATTTGAATCCCGTACTGATTACTGGGATTGCCCAAGGAGGTCAATTAATGACCACCACCGAAGTAGATAACTGGCCAGCCGATGCAATGGGCGTGCAAGGTCCTGAACTGATGGCGCGTTTTCAACAACATGCAGAACGCTTCAACACCACGATGGTATCCGACCATATCCATACGACGAAACTGCAACAAAAACCGTTCGTATTGATGGGCGATGCCGCTACTTATACTTGCGACGCGCTGATTATTTGCACGGGTGCATCGGCACAGTATTTAGGGATTCCTTCCGAAGAAGCCTTTATGGGACGGGGAGTTTCAGGCTGCGCAACCTGCGACGGATTCTTTTATCGCAATCAAAATGTTGCCGTGGTGGGCGGAGGCAACACAGCTGTCGAAGAGGCTTTGTATTTAGCCAACATCGCCAAGCACGTTACGCTGGTACATCGGCGCGAAACCTTCCGCGCCGAACGCATCATGATTGATCACCTGATGAAAAAAGTTGCTGAAGGAAAAATCACACTACAACTCAATAGCACCTTGGATGAAGTATTAGGTGATGCCACGGGCGTGACGGGGATGCGCATCAAAAATATCGTCACTAACGAAACCCAAGACATCGCGCTACAAGGCGTGTTTATCGCGATTGGTCATAAGCCTAATACCGATATTTTTGCGGGACAATTAGAAATGAAAAACGGCTACATCACCACGCGTGGCGGCAATGCTGGCAACGCCACAGCCAGCAGTATTTCTGGGGTATTTGCGGCGGGCGACGTGCAAGATCAAATTTATCGTCAAGCCGTCACCAGTGCCGCTACAGGCTGCATGGCAGCACTCGATGCAGATAAATATCTCGCCGCTATGGGAAAAAATTGAGTGTAAAAAATCCTACCGACAACGACTCAACCGCGCTCTTTCAGGCGGCAGTTGCCGATGTAAAAAAACTCAAACCGCACACGCGCATCACGCACCCAAAGCCGCCTAAGTTAGCGGCTTTTTCTACGCCTAGGCAAACACGAATGATTGCCGATACGCTGTCAGATTTTGATTCGGGTGTCGTGCCAGATGAGTTTTTACGTAACGGTATCGCCCGTTTAACCATGCGTAAATTGCGCAAGCTGCCCATCCAAGACCGCTTGGATTTACACGGCTTAACGAGCGATGCCTCGCGCCTGTTACTGCAAGAGTTTTTACATCATGCCAACGCGAAAAATCTTCGTTGCGTGCTGGTGATTCATGGCAAAGGAATGAACAGTCAGGCAGGTGTCGCGGTACTCAAAATCCGCACGCGCCACTGGTTGATGCAGCATGAAGCGGTGTTGGCGTATTGCGATGCCCCAGAAAATCAGGGTGGTGCAGGAGCGGTGCTGGTGTTGCTGAGAAATTAGTTCTTGTGCTTATTCGCCATGACGTACATGACATGTTCAAAAAATAATTGACACCAGTCTTGAGAATTATTTTGCAAAGAGTTAAGTAAGTTTTTAACTTCAGCAGCAGGCCAAGATGGGTTATACGCAACCAACATATTTTCAGGATAGTTTTCCATACTGTTCGACATGCGTTCAGCCATACGTTTGATGCTATCGAACATAAATGCCAAATCTTGGTCCGTGCTCATATCGGCCGTCATGTCGCCATACACACTAGGATTTTTCTTAGTGAACTCGACGAACTTAGTCAGTACATAAAAGAATTCACCTTTGTTATCTTTATTCACCGCGTCACCCAACATAAACGGTAATACGGATAGCTCTAGCCAGTAATAACCCAATTTAGGATTGCGATGTTTAGAGACACCGATGTATCCACGACGCTCATTCGCGCGTTTGATGCAGTCATCCAACAACATTTTTTCCGATGGGCGTGTCGCAATATCACACCCTTCCAAACTGGACGATTTAACGATAAAAAAATCAGGGAAATCGCTATAAATTTTCCCTGAATGATTGTGATCACCGTAATAACTTTTGAAAATTTTCAGCGCATCTGCGCTATTCGTTTCGATGTCATGAAATTTATCATGCATAGACTTCTTATCGTTTGCCATAACCGCCTCTAGCGTTCTAATGTGTGTAAAATTTTGGATGCGAATCTTATCCTGTTAGACTTCACAAGTGTGCGTTTTACACGCCATATGTTTCTTTAATTTTTAATGGAGAGTGCAGTATGAACAAATTCTTGATAGCTTTTTTACTCATTTCTAGCAGCAGCTTTGCAGCAAGTAAATGGGTAGATGAACAAGGTCGAACTCACTACACAGATCAGCCAGCACCTAGTCACGCACGCACCTCCTCTGAATTTAAAGAGGTCAAAGAAAGCATCGTAAGCGTTGCCACACCAAGTGTGCCTGCTAGCAACGCTGCAAAAGGCGCGATAGATTCAAAAGAGCTGGCTAAAAACAAACAACAAGCCGCCGACAAACTCGCTTTAGAAGCCACTCAAAAAAGAGAAAAAACCGCTAACTGTGCGGCTTCACAACAAAATTTAGCCAATCTAAAAGATGGTATTCGTATCGCCACCATAGATCCTAAAACGGGCGAACGGGCTTATATGGAAGATGACGAACGTGCAGCGAAAACGACGCAGTATCAAAATGATGTGAAAAAATACTGCAATTAAATTTGCCCGCACCATAAAAAAACCGCAGCAGAAATGCTGCGGTTTTTTATTTCTTCACGTGCTATTTTTACAGCACGATTTGCTCTTCGCTCATACGCAAGGCTTCTTGTATATCAACCGTCACCACTTTCGACACGCCCTTCTCCTGCATGGTTACGCCGATAAGCTGATCCGCCATTTCCATGGCGATTTTGTTGTGGCTAATAAACACGAACTGGGTTTGTTCGGACATCTTTTTCACCAGCTTGCACAAGCGTTCGGTGTTGCTGTCGTCCAGTGGCGCATCAACCTCATCGAGCAAACAAAATGGCGCGGGATTGAGTTGGAATAAAGAGAACACCAGCGAGATGGCGGTGAGGGCTTTTTCGCCGCCCGACATTAAATGTATCGAGCTATTTTTCTTACCTGGCGGCTGCGCCATCACTTGCACACCGCTGTCCAAAATCTCTTCGCCGGTCAGCACCAAACGTGCTTCTCCACCACCAAATAAAATCGGAAACATCACCGCTAAATGTTCGTTCACTTTGTTGTAAGTATCCATTAGCAAGTCGCGCGACTCCTTGTCGATACGGCGTATCGCGTCTTCTAGTGTTGCCATCGCATCGTTCAAATCGAGGGCTTGCGCATCCAAATAATTTTTGCGTTCAGTCGCGGCTTGCAGCTCATCCAGCGCGGCTAAATTCACTGCGCCCAATGCTTCGATGTCGGCTTGCAAACGGGTCAATTCGTTTTGCAAACTCGCCACTTTGTAATTGCCACTAGACAACAACGGCAACAAAGTCGCTTCATCCACGCCTTCTAACTGCGTCGCCCATTGCTCAAAATTCAGACGCGCTTCTTGTTCTTTGAGCGTTAGCTCAACCAATTTATCGCGCAGCGGTTGCAAGCCATGTTCATTGCTCATGCGCGCTTGCTCTAGCTTTTGCAAACTTACGCTGGCGTGTTCTAAGGCGTTGCGCGCCTCTGCTAGTGAGGTTTCGCTGGCTTTGCGAGATTGCAAAGCGGTTTGTAATTGCGCTTGCACATCTGCGTCACTGGTACTGGTGAGTTCTTCATCCAAGCCGATTAAATTAAATTCCAGTTGCGCCAAAGTCGTAGCCGCTTGTGCCATGCCTTGTTGCAAATCGACCAATTTATCTTGGCACGTTTGTGCGAAATAACGCGCTTCTTGCAGACTGTGCTGTGCTTGTTGGCTGCGTCCGCGCTGCTCGCGCAAACTCATATCTTGCGTATTGGCATGGCGTTGCGCGCTGTCTATTTGCGAAAAAAAGCTCGCATTCTGCTCACGCA
>JBJORQ010000039.1:0-15774 GCA_046049345.1 Pseudomonadota bacterium
TATCAAGGCTTACAAGTCACCCAAGCCTGCGCCCTAGGCATCACCGCCAGCATCAACGAACTACAAGCCCAGCTCGCGCAAAACTTGATACACGGTTTGAAAACGCACAATTTTAATTAAAATTAACACCTATCAACGCAGCACTTTAATATTGGAAATACGAATGAATACGCCTGAACAGCACGTTGCTGCGCCCATAAAACAAACTGGAAAAGATAAAACAGCGCGCAATCCCATCAAAATTATTCCCTTGCAAGAACGCTTGCGTAAACCCGAATGGATACGCGTGAAAGCCGCAAGTGGCGCGGGTTATGAGAACGTTAAATCGCTGTTGCGCGAACATAAGCTGCATACCGTGTGCGAAGAAGCGTCTTGCCCGAACATCGGCGAATGTTTTAGCGCACTGCGACTTTTATGATTTTGGGTGATGTGTGTACGCGCCGTTGCCCGTTTTGCGATGTGGCGCACGGCAAGCCGCTGCCGCCTGATGTGGATGAACCCTCTAATTTGGCGCGCTCCATCGGCTTGCTCAATTTGAAATATGTGGTCATCACCAGCGTTGATCGCGACGATTTACGCGATGGCGGTGCGCAGCATTTCAGTGATTGTTTAAGTGCGATACGCGTCAGCTCGCCTGCCACGCGCTTAGAAGTGTTAGTCCCCGATTTTCGCGGTCGCCTCGATGAGGCGTTGGATGCGATGGCGGCGAGTTTGCCCGATGTGCTCAATCACAATCTCGAAACCGTGCCGCGCTTATACAAACTGGCGCGCCCCGGTGCGGACTATGCGCATTCACTAAAACTGCTTAAAGATTTCAAAGCGCGCTTCCCTGACATCCCGACTAAATCGGGGGTGATGTTGGGCTTAGGCGAAACCGACGATGAAGTGTTGCAAGTGATGCGCGACCTACGCGCGCATGATGTGAACATGCTCACCATCGGTCAGTATTTGCAACCATCCGATGGACATTTGCCCGTGCTGCGTTATGTGCCGCTAGAAACTTTTACCATGTTTGAACGTGAAGCCAAGGCGATGGGCTTTGATCATGCCGCCTGTGGGCCGATGGTGCGTTCCAGTTACTTTGCCGATGAGCAAGCGCATTTGGCTGGCGTGAAGATGTAGCCATTTTTTAATAGTCGCTAGTAAAAAGTCCAAGCAACGCCCTAACTAACAACTAGCGACTAATCACTAACGACTATTTTTTCCAAATAAATGCAAAATGCTTTTGACGCATTGAATAATTTATGTATAATCCGCGCCTTCGCAAAAACCGCACTCAGAGGTTGTTAATATGTACGCAGTCATTAAAACTGGTGGTAAGCAATACCGCGTTATCACTGGTGAAACACTTAAAGTAGAAATTCTCGCTGGCGACGTTGGCTCAGCTATCGTTCTGGACAAAGTCCTGATGGTATCTAACGGCGACACGCTGTCTGTGGGCAAGCCTTTGTTGCTTGGTGCTACCGTTACCGCAACAATTTTGTCGCACGGTCGCGGTGCTAAGGTGACCATTTTCAAAATGCGTCGTCGTAAGCACTACCAAAAAAATCAAGGTCATCGTCAAAACTATACTGAAATCCGCATTGACGGCATTTCTGCTTAATTAGCTAAGGAGCAAAAAAATGGCATCGAAAAAAGGCGGAGGTAGTACCAGTAACGGTCGTGACTCGCACTCGAAACGATTGGGTGTTAAGCGTTACGGCGGCGAATTGATTAGCGCGGGTAGCATCATTATTCGCCAACGTGGCACGGAGTTTCACCGTGGCGAAAACGTCGGCATGGGTAAAGATCACACGTTGTTTGCTAAAGTTACAGGCAAAGTTGTGTTCGCTATCAAAGGCGCGCAACAACGTAGAACAGTTTCCATCGTCGCTGCTTAAGCTGCTTCTTTTGGAACAAAACAGCTCTATCTAAGCGATAGGGCTGTTTTTATTTGTGCCTTCGATAAGCCGTTGCACGGGCTTATCGAAGTAAACGGGAATTTGAATACCATGAAGTTTATTGACGAATCAAAAATCGAACTTTTCGCAGGGCATGGCGGTAACGGCATTGCGAGTTTTCGTCGTGAAAAATATATCGACAAGGGCGGCCCTGACGGCGGCGATGGCGGGCGCGGCGGCAGTATTTGGGCGATGGCGGATTGCAACATCAACACCTTGGTCGATTTTCGATTTCAAAAAACCTATCGCGCGCGCAATGGCGAATCAGGTCGCGGCTCAGATTGCTACGGCAAGGGCGCGGACGATGTGGTGTTGCACATGCCTGTCGGCACAGTCATCACCGATTTGAATAGTGGCGAACTGGTGGCGGATTTGATGAAAGATGGCGAGCGCACTTTGCTCGCGCAAGGCGGCATCGGCGGCTTGGGCAACATCCATTTCAAGTCAAGTACCAACCGCGCGCCGCGTCAATGCACCGTTGGCACAGATGGCGAAACGCGCGAGCTGCAACTGGAACTTAAAGTGCTCGCGGACGTAGGTCTGTTGGGTATGCCGAATGCAGGCAAATCAACGTTCATCCGCTCGGTGTCGGCTGCTAAACCTAAGGTCGCTGATTATCCTTTCACCACCTTGCATCCGAATCTGGGCGTGGTGCGCGTGTCGCATGAAAAAAGTTTTGTGATCGCCGATATTCCTGGTTTGATTGAAGGCGCGGCGGAAGGCGCGGGCTTGGGTCATCAGTTTTTACGCCACTTAGCGCGCACCCGTGTGTTGCTGCATTTGGTCGATTTAGCACCGATGTATGAAGGCACTAATCCCGTAAAAGAAGCGCGTGCGATTTTGAACGAGCTGAAAAAATATGACGAAAGCCTCTACAACAAGCCGCGTTGGTTGCTGCTAAACAAATTGGACTTACTGGAAAATCCTGACGAAAGAGTCGCGGCATTTCTCAAAGAATTCGACGACTACGATCGCTACTTCACCATCTCCGCGATTAACGGCGACGGCTGTAAAGAACTGACTTACGCCATCATGGAACACCTGTTGGTGATGCGTGAACAAGAAGCCGAAGCCGCCGCTGTTGCCGCGCAACAGGACGATGTGAGTACGCTGTAAAAATTCACGAGGATAGGAAAATGCAAACCTCTCTTACTTCTTGCAAACGCATCGTCGTTAAAGTCGGCAGCAGTTTAGTTACCAACCAAGGCGCAGGGCTAGATTTGCACGCGTTGAGTAACTGGGCGCGGCAGATTGCAAGCTTAAGTGCGAGCGGACACGAAGTCGTTTTAGTCTCGTCAGGCGCGATAGCGGAAGGTATGCAACGCTTAGGCTGGACGACGCGTCCCACGCTGATACACGAGTTGCAAGCCGCCGCCGCCGTCGGACAAATGGGCTTAATTCAAGCTTACGAATCTTGCTTTCGCGTGCATCAACGCCACGCTGCGCAAGTGTTGCTCACCCATGCCGACTTAGTTGACCGCGAGCGTTACCTCAATGCGCGCGCCACGCTCACCACCTTGCTAAGTTTAGGCGTGATTCCCATCATCAACGAAAACGACACCGTGGTGACCGACGAAATTAAATTCGGTGACAACGACACATTAGGCGCGCTGGTGACCAATTTAATTGATGCTGACGCACTGGTTATTTTGACCGACCAACCCGGCCTTTACACCGCAGATCCACGCAAAGACGCGAGTGCTAGTTTGGTCGCGCAAGCACAAGCGGGAGACACTAACTTAGAAGCCATGGCAGGTGGCGCGGGCAGTGCCATCGGACGCGGCGGGATGCTGACCAAAATCCTCGCGGCAAAACGTGCCGCGCGTAGCGGCGCGCATACCGTGATTGCATCGGGTCACGAGCGCGATGTGCTGCTGCGTTTATTGCAAGGTGAAGCTATCGGCACGTTGTTAGTTGCTCCTACGCTTACCTTAGCGGCGCGTAAACAATGGCTGGCGGATCACTTGCAAGTCACCGGCAGCGTGGTGTTAGACGCGGGCGCACTCGCCGCGTTACGCGCAGGAAAAAGTTTATTGCCGATTGGTATCACGACGGTGAGCGGCGAATTTCAGCGCGGCGCAGTGATTGCCTGTTTGGATGAACAAGGTCACGACATCGCGCGCGGTTTAAGTAATTACAGCGACAGCGAAGCACGCCACATCGCCCGTCACGCCAGTAGCGACATCAGTAATTTATTAGGCTACGGCGGCGATGCTGAATTGATCCATCGAGACAACTTAGTGTTGTTATGAAATAACAACACTAAGTTGCGGTGTAGGCTCTTGTACCCGAAGGGTGCACTTGCGTAGTAAGTTATGCCGTAGCCACAATTTAGTGCTGCTGTAAGCAATATCAAGTTTTGGCGTAGGCTCACTGCCTACGCACACAAACGTAAAGGAAAAAAACATGAAACGTATTGATGATGAATTTGCTTTCCAAGCGCGTGAATTAGACGAACAAATTACGGGCATTTTGGGCGACCCGCCGAATCGCAAAAACTATCAGGCTATGGTCACCGCCTTGCTTGCCGAATACTCGAAAAAAACCATCGTCGAAGATGTCAATCTGCTTAGTTTTGCCTTGGTTGATCAGCTCAATTTTCTGCAACCAGACAAGCTAGTTGCAGCGGCAAAAAAATATGACGCACCTCATCCTGACACGGTCGCCGCCTTCGTCACTTGCACCGATGCGGCGTATCAAACGCTGCTGAATAATTTGTTTGCCACGCACCCTGCACTGACACGCAAAGCCGTGTTAGTCGCGTTCTTGCACAAAAATCAGAATGCTTGGTTGGCGCAAGAGCGTGAACCCGATGCGGAAGATGATGGTGAAGACGACGATGTGGAGGATAGTGACGGCCCTTCTGCCGACATGATAGATATGTTTGACGAGATGCCAGATCCGCATGAGCACTAACTTTCCCGCCCTCAGAAAAGAGTTTAGCGAGCTGGTCGTCGCAGGCTCAACCGAGCGCGCTGAAGAGGCGTTTTCTGAAGCCATTGAAATTCATGGTGACCTTGCCATCGTCGAAGTATTAGCAGACTTAGAACCGCAAATTACCTCGCTGCATTTAGCATCATTCGATGGCGGTAAACTCTCGCTGGCGACCTTGCTCGTACCGCCTAAAGCCTGGGCGGATAGCTTGGCTTTTTTCGCCGCGAAATGGCGTGAAGACGACATCGACCACGAGCCAGAAGTATTGGCGGAAGCCTTGTTCGCGCACATCCACGGCGTGATTTTTGCCACGGATGATGTGGCGCGCCGCCGTGCCCTACTCAAAGCCTGTAGCAAAACCGATCACGGCATTATTGCCTTGATGATTTTGTTTTCGATGGCACCGCACGACATTTTGGAAACCGCCGATCACATCGACACCATGCAAAGCTATGTCACTGCTGGCAGCGAAAATGAACACGATGTCGTACCGCTCGCCATCGAGCTATATCACGCCACGCAAGACGGTTGGGAGCAAGTGTTGTACGGGCTGTTCCCCAACTATTTGCACGACCCAGATGGGGTGCGTGAACAAGCCGCGATTGAAGAAGTGGACGCGCCCGATGCGCATCGCAGCACGCAAGAGTTGCTCTATCAGTTGCGCAAAATGGTGCCGACTTTCAGCACCACTAAACGCGTCAAAGCAAAAAAACATAACAGCTTAGGCGCAGATATTTTTTCTTAAGGGTATCCCGCAAAATCCCAATCTCTTCGCGATGCGTTGTTGCTCACAAAAAATTACTCCTTACATAGTTGTTCTATGCGCGTCGCAATTTTTTGCTCGCGCCTTCACACGAAACAAGGAGCGAATGCGACTATGCTTCATGGGGAAGACCCTTGCGGTTTAGCCTCACTTCGATATTTGAATTTTTCGAGACACCCTAACCGTTAAAAATTATTTATGACCACCCAACTCGCCAGCCAGACGCAACAACTGCCCTACTTAGTGCGCGCCATCCATGCCATGAGCGTACAGGCGAATGTCGCGGAAGAAGCCACCGAGCTCGCGCTCGATTTAGCCGTAATTACCGCGCGCGTGGCGGCGAAGTTCACCAACAATCGCACTGCTGAAGGCATCTTAGAAGCGATGCGTTTGACCATGGGCTGCCTCTCTTTGAGTTTGGCGTATGCGCATTTGCAAGACGATGACGAAGCCGCTGCAAAATTTTTAATCGCACACGGCGCGGAACGGGTGTTCCAGCAAGGCTTCCGCCTCATCAAAGAATTAGCCGAACTGCCCGAAGTGGCGATGCTCACCGCCTACGATAAAGATCCGCAAGAACAAGCGCGACAACTGCGTAGCACCTTCTTCAAATTTTGCGCCAGCGAAGCCAATAGCCATTGGTCGGGTGCAAAACTTTATCAGCGTGAATTTGAACAACGCAGCGACATCGCACGGCAAATAAATTGTGCGCAATGGCTGCGCAAACAGCACTACTTAGGCGCGGTAAAAAATCCTGATTTGGATGCCGATGGCGTGATTGCGATTGCCTTGATTTTCGCCGTAGCCGACAACGCCAAAGTCGTGGCACAAGCGGGACAACATGACTTAGAAGCCTTGCTGGGACGGGTGCGTAAACAGCCACTAGAAATTGAAACCGGCTGGGCAAACTTTTTAGCCGCCGCCCCCGCCGACTACCAACACTTGCTCTACACCCGCATCACGCAACTGCGCAGCAGCCACATCATCAAACTCATAGTCGCGCTAGCCGCGAAAGCCAAAGTGAGTAAAGCCGAGGTCGCCGAGCTGTTCCAAGAACTGCAAAATCACGGCGGCAATGAAGTATTGGTGGATTACGACTAGAGGTTAGTTAAAGCAGAAAGGCATCTTGAACATCCGCAACTAACGGCTAGCCACTAAACTTTCACACCATTAAACGCGAATACCGAACGCCACAATTCATAGGCTTCGGCTTCAGCATCCAACACGATACGGTCGTTGAATTTTTGATCGTAATCAGCACGCCGTTGCGCATCCGACAACACTTCATAGGCTTTTTGTATCGCATTAAAACGCACTTGCGCACCCTCGTCGCTATTGCGATCGGGATGAAAACGCATCGCCATGGCGCGATAGCGTTTTTTAATCTCGTCCGGTGTCGCGTTCGGCGCAATGCCTAAAATGTTATATAAATTTTCCATTTTTTCTTTCTCACTAAATCGAGTGAATCAGCATCAACACGGGGACGTTTACGCGCTCCGCTACGTCCAAAACTGCCTTGCCAATAATCGGAATATCCGCATCACTCACCTCTGTCGCGGGCTGGTCTAGCAACACCGCTGCGGCAAACTCGCTAACCGTTTGGTAATGACTATCACGGTCGCGCAGCAAGGGTTGCGGCAAGATAGCTTGAAAGTACCAAACCCCAGCGCGCGCAGTCACCGCTAACAAATAAAGCTGCTCACCTGTGGTGCAAATTTTCTTGTCACTTACACTAAAAAATATGCTCTTGCTGGAGGTAATGGCTGGCACGAGCGTCGCCAACTGCGCGGCGATTTGCTCGATAAAGCCTTGCGCGCGATTGAGTTGCGGCGCGAGCGTGATGTGATATTTACCGACGCGATGAATGATGACAGGAGTCTCCAGAACCACAGGGCGACCTGAGCGTATGGTGAGTATCACCAAGGTCACTATCATGCTGATTAAAAACAACTCTGCCATTGCGCTCGCCTTTCACACACCATTAAAAAAGGGGCTTACGCCCCTGTGTTGCGAAGCCGCGCACTAGGTTTTAACCGCCACCGTGTTACGCGCTTCCATCCATTTTTTAATCCGATTCGCATCACCTATTCGAGTGCGTTTTCCCCAGGAATTTAACAACACTATAATAACCGGACGCTGGTTAATTTTTGCTTCCATCACCAAGCAACGACCTGCTTCGTTGATAAACCCCGTCTTACTCACCCCGATATTCCACGAGGCATTTTTCACCAAAGGATTGGTATTAGAAAAGCGTAGCTCACGCCCATTCCAACCTTCCATCGAAGTCGATGCCGTGGTGGTGTATTGATGAATGAGCGGGTAGTGCTGCGCGGCGGCGACCATCTTAGCTAAATCCTGCGCAGTCGAAACGTTGTCACTATTCAAACCCGTTGGATCAAAAAACTTAGTGCTGCTCATACCAAGCTGACGCGCCTTATTATTCATCGCGGCAATTGCCGCAGACATACCACCTGGATAGCCACGCGCCAACGCCGATGCAGCACGATTTTCCGATGCCATCAACGCCATTTGCAACATCTCAGCGCGGGTAAAACTCATGCCGATACGCAAGCGCGAGGTCGTACCTTTAAGCGTATCTAAATCTTCGACATCGACGCTTAGTTCGGCCGCCATATCAGGCTTGCTATCCAATACCACCATCGCTGTCATCAGCTTAGTAATTGAGGCAATCGGAGCTTGTAATTCAGCATTTTTGTTGTAGATAACTTGTCCAGTTTGCTCATCCAAAATCAATGCGATATTTGATTGCAAATTCGGCCGCGCGCCATGTGCATCCGTATGAGTAACGGCTTTATGTGACTTGTGGCCTTTTTGATGATGTGTCGCAGCTTGCGCCGCTTGACTCGCCAGCGAATGACCCAACAACAAAATAATCCAGAGTGATTTTTTCATGATTTTATTTCCCTGTAACTTAAGGCGCGCAGCATACCGTAAACCCAATATAAATCAATCAGTAAGCTGTTCTTGTTGCGCTTGTTTTTGAAGATTCCACAGTTGCGCATACGCGCCGTTTTGCGCCAACAATTCGTGATGCGTACCACGTTCAACTATGCGTCCGTGGTTCATTACCAAAATTTGATTGGCATCGACGACCGTTGATAAACGATGCGCAATGATCAGCGTGGTACGGTTTTGCGCGATGCTGGCAAGCTCGGCTTGAATGGCTTTTTCGGAATGCGAATCAAGTGCCGAGGTGGCTTCGTCGAAAATTAAAATCGCGGGATTTTTCAAAATCGCTCGCGCAATCGCCACCCGTTGTTTCTCGCCACCCGACAATTTCAAACCACGCTCCCCCACCATAGATTCATAACCCTGCGGTAAGGACGCAACGAAATGATGAATGTGTGCGGCTTGTGCCGCCGCGATCACTTCCTCACGCGTGGCATCAGGTTTGCCATAGGCAATGTTGTAGTAAATCGTGTCGTTAAATAACACCGTGTCTTGCGGCACGATGCCGACCGCCTTGCGCAGACTGGCTTGCGTGACTGCGCGTATGTCTTGTCCGTTGATTTTGATGCTGCCCGAATTCACATCGTAAAAGCGGAACAGTAAACGCGACAGGGTTGATTTACCCGCGCCTGACGCACCCACTACCGCGACGGTATGTCCTTCTGGAATTTCAAAATCAACATCAAATAAAATTTGCCTATCGTCTTGATAGCCAAAATTCACCTGCTCAAATTTCACCGCTGCGCGTCCCACGTCTAACACTTTGGCAGCATCGTTATCGGCGATTTCTTTATGCTCATCCATTAAGCGAAACATTTTTTCCATGTCGGCAAGTGAGTTGCGAATTTCGCGATAAACAAAGCCTAAAAAATGCAGCGGCATATACAACTGCAACATGAAAACATTGACCAACACTAAATCGCCTAAGGTCATTTTGCCCATCGCCACTTCGTCTGCCGCGAGCAACATCAAGGCAGTAATGCCGAGCGCAATGATGACGCTCTGCCCCGCGTTGAGCAGCGACAACGACTCTTGATTGCGCACCGCCGCGCGTTCCCAATGTTCCATGTTGTGGTCGTAGCGATTCGCTTCGTATTGCTCGTTGCCAAAATACTTCACCGTTTCGTAATTGAGCAAACTATCAATCGCGCGCGTGTTGGCTTTGGAATCCAAGTCGTTCATGGTACGGCGCACCACCATGCGCCACTCAGTAATGAACAGCGTGAAGATGATGTAAATCACTAGCGTGATAAAGGTAATGATGGCAAACCAAGCGTTGTATTTGTGCAGCAAAATCGCCGCGACCAAGCCGATTTCAAACAGCGTCGGCAAGATATTGAACAGCGTGAAATTCAACAAAAATCCAATGCCGCGCGTACCGCGTTCGATGTCGCGCGACACCCCGCCCGTCTGCCGATCCAGATGAAAACGCAAACTCAAATTATGCAAATGTTGAAATACTTGCAGCGCGATGCGACGTATCGCGCGCTGCGTCACCTTGGCAAACACCGCATCGCGTAACTCGCCAAACAGCGTGCTGAATAAGCGCAGCAGCCCATAGCTGACAATCAACATCAACGGCACCGCCAACACTGCGTGCGAGCTGTCCATCGCGTCGATGATTTGCTTCAACACCAACGGCACACCGACGTTCGCCAGCTTCGCCACAATCAACAACAGCATGGCAATCACCACGCGCGTTTTGAATTCCAGTAAATAGGGCACAAGCGAACGCAAGGTTTGCATGGCAGAGCGGTTAGGGATTTGAGTGGGCATAGAGGAAAGTTGTGAGTGCTTAGACGTTAGTCATTAGTTAAGGCGGATTTGCGGCGAGTAGGCATGGTGTTGATTTAACTAACGACTAGCGACGACAACCCACTAGTGACTAGTTTAGTAATCACTGCTGCCGCCGCTACTGCCACCTGCGAGATTTTCAAAGCGGGTGTATTCGCCACGGAAGGCGAGTTCAACTTTGCCAATCGGGCCGTTACGTTGTTTGCCGATAATAATTTCGGCTTTGCCTTTGTCGGCAGAGTCGGAGTTGTAAACCTCGTCGCGATAAATAAATAAGATCAAATCGGCATCTTGCTCAATCGCGCCTGACTCACGCAAATCTGACATGATGGGGCGTTTATTGGGGCGTTGCTCCAAGCTACGATTCAACTGCGACAAGGCAATGACAGGGACTTGCAATTCCTTCGCCAGCGACTTTAAGGAACGTGAAATTTCTGAAATTTCGGTAGCGCGATTTTCACTCGCCTTGCCTGAGTTGGAACTCATCAATTGGATGTAATCCAGCACAATCAAACTTAAGCCGCCATGCGTGCGATGCAGCCGACGGGCGCGCGCGCGCACCTCTAAAGCAGACAGCGCGGCACTTTCATCAATATGCAGCGGCGCGTCATTGAGCTTGCCCAGCGCGTTGGTCAAGCGTCCCCAATCGTCATCTTGCAAACGTCCAGTGCGCAAATCGTGCTGATTTAATTTCCCCACCGAGCCCAACATCCGCATCGCCAACTGCGCACCACCCATTTCCATACTGAAAATTGCCACCGGTTTACTGCCCGGTTGCAAAGCAATGTTCTCGGCGATATTGATGGAGAACGCGGTCTTACCCATACTCGGCCGCCCTGCCACGATAATTAAATCACCCGCCTGCAAACCCGAAGTCATGCGATCCAAATCTAAAAATCCTGTCGCAACCCCAGTCACATCGCTGGTGTTTTCGCGCGCGTATAAAGTCTCAATGCGCTCAACCACTTGGGTGAGCAAGTTCGGCATTCCGATAAAGCCCTGTTTGCCTTTCGAGCCTGCTTCGGCAATCTGAAACACCTTGCCTTCGGCCTCATCTAATAACTGCGCCGCATCACGCCCCGTTGGGTTATACGCGCTGGCAGTAATCTCTGTGCCTACGGCAACTAACTGTCGCATGATGGAACGCTCGCGCACGATTTCGCCATAACGACGCACGTTGGCCGCCGACGGCACGTTGTGCGCGAGGCTGCCCAAATAAGGCAATCCACCGACTTTATCCAACTCGCCCGCGTTCTCTAGCGCCTCCGCAACGGTAATCACATCGACGGGTTTTGCTTGTTCGCTCAAACGCACAATCTGCTGAAAAATCAGCCGATGCTCATGGCGATAAAAATCGGTAGCTGATACTAAATCAACAATTTTATCTAGCGCGGAAGCCTCTAATAACAAGCCACCCAACACTGATTGCTCCGCTTCAACAGAATGCGGTGGCAATTTAATTTGGTCGATTTGCGGGTCTGAGTTCGAAAAACTTTGCATGGGGGAGGAAGAATGAGGGGCAATTTTTGCGGAGCGCATTTTACCTTGTTCATCTTATGTGGTCGCGTGAATTTAGCAGACAGCTATCGCCCAATAAATCGGTCTCCTACAACGCCATTTCATCCGCCAAATTTTTAGGTAACGCTGAGCCTGTATGAGCTCGAATTTAGCAGCGACCCGCTACTTTTTAGCCATAAAAAAAGGACTCTTACGAGTCCTTTTTTCGATTACTTAATCAGTGCAACAAGCAGCGACTGATTATTTTGCGCTAGTAATAGTGACGGTGATTTCCACGCTCACGTCAGTGTGCAACGCGATGCTCACTGGGTGTTCACCGATTTGTTTCAGGTGACCCGTAGGCATACGCACTTGTGATTTTTCAATTGCGTAACCTTGAGCAACCAACGCAGCAGCCACGTCTGAATTCGTTACCGAACCAAACAATTTGCCATCTACGCCAGCCTTTTGCGACATGGCAACCACAATGCCCACCAGCTTTTCGCCGCGTGCTTGTGCATCTGCCAATTTAGCCAAATCTGCTTTCAACAACTCAGCGCGGCGAGCTTCAAACTCAGCCATGCTAGAAGTGGTAGCGCGTTTTGCTTTGCCTTGTGGGATTAAAAAGTTACGTGCGTAACCATTTTTAACTTTAACAACATCGCCAAACTGGCCGAGGTTGATGACTTTTTCCATCAGAATAATTTGCATGTTCTAGCTCCTAGTGCAAGTCAGTGTAAGGCAGCAAAGCCAAGAAGCGTGCGCGTTTAACCGCTGTGCTTAATTGACGTTGGAAGCGTGTTTTCGTGCCAGTGATACGAGCAGGAATCAGCTTGCCGTTTTCTGAAACGAATTCTTTCAAGATGTTCACATCTTTGTAATCCACTTCGGCGATTTTATCGACGGTGAAGCGGCAGAACTTACGACGCTTAAACAGGTTGTTGCGACCTGGGCGTTTTTTGTCATCTTTCTTTTTGTCTGGGCGAGCCATGATGTTTCCTATTCAAAAAATTATGTGATTAAGCAGCGGCAGCTTCTGTTGAAGCAACAGGTGCAGGTGCAGCATCTGAGTGTGATGAACGTGGCTTGTCTTCACGCATCATTGCTGATGGTTCAGTCACGGCAGTTTTCGTGCTCACAGTCAAATGACGCAACACAGCATCATTGAAACGGAACGCGTGTTCCAGCTCATCTAAAGCAACTTGATTACATTCGATGTTCATCAACACATAGTGAGCTTTGTGAATCTTTTGAATTGGGTAAGCCAATTGGCGACGACCCCAGTCTTCCAGACGGTGAATTTGGCCTGCTTGCGCAGTAACCAGTGTGCGATAACGCTCAATCATGGCAGGCACTTGCTCGCTTTGATCGGGATGCACAATAAATACGATTTCGTAATGGCGCATTACAACTCCTTGTGGTTAAAAGCCCCCCGCCAACATAGCGGTGGAGCAAGGCTGCAAGCCGATGGTCGGATTGCAGGGGCGCGGATTATACCGAAGCAAGATGATGCGTCAATCAGAATCATTCATCACATGCAACTTATATTGGTATTGAAACGCTAACCACGAAAATGGGTTAAATCATTACTGATTTAACCCATTGATATTTTGGTAGGCAATAGACAATAAAGCTGCTCAACCTAAGATGGATTATCCGCCTCTGCGCATTATGCGATTTTCTGGTGTCGCATTGACCGATGGCATCGAAGAACATGTTGTAGGTGGCGTAACCATACGCGTCACCAGTATAGAAAAAACAATCGCTGATTGCTTTAAGTTTCGTAACAAAATTGGGCTTGATGTCGCACTAGAAGCTTTGCGCGAAACCTAGCAAGCGAAACGAATTAGCAGTGCAGGTATTTGGCATTACGCAAAAGTTTGCCGCTTGTCTAACGTGATGCGCCCCTATTTGGAGAGCTTAATATGACAATCAAAATATAGGGCGATCAGTGCGAGATCGCTTGCTCAATAAAGCGCGGGCAGAAAAATTAGATTTCAATCTGCTATTGACGCGTTATGCCTTAGAGCGTTTGCTGTATCGCTTGAGTATTGACGAACACCGAGCACAGTTTTTACTCAAGGGCACGTTGCTTTTTGATGTGTAGTTCGACATTCCGCACCGCCCCACGCGCGATGTTGATTTACTCGGCTTTGGCTTGGCCGATATTCCGCATCTTGAATCTATTTTCCAAGACATCTGCCTCATTGCAGTCGATGACGGCATTGAGTTTCAAGCAGACTCAGTAAGGGGCGCAGAAATTCGCAAGGAAGCGAACTATGCTGGCATTAGATTGATGCTGCTTGCCGTGCTGGATAGCGCACGGTGTTCGGTGCAAATTGATATTGGCTTCGGTGATGCTGTCGTCCCCGTACCTGATGAGGTGCAGTATCCCGTGATACTCGCAAAACGCTCGGATTTTGATGGATGCATCCTGGCGGAAGCCGTTGCCGCGACTTTCTGTTACCCGTGTTAAACGCCATCGGAACTAACAATAAGCTCACCGCGCAATGGAGTTACGGCACCGGCTGGCGCTCCAGGCTATGACTATTTGATGCGCCGTGACAGCAATACGGTACGGCCTTAGTTTTCAAATAATTTCACGTCAGCATTAGCTTGCCCCCAGCAATGATTAGCACAACAGCTAACAGCCGTTTAATCGTAGTGGCTTCAAAGCGACGGCTGCCCCAGTAGGAGCCGACTATTCCACCTATACCCGCCACGCACAGCAACGGGAAAATGAATTTAGGCAGCGTTTTACCACTCAACAAAAGCCCGCTTAACCCTGATATAGAATTGAGCAAAATAAACAGAGCAGACACTGCTGCCGCTGATTTCGCGGTTGCCCATTTCATCAGCAACAATAATGGCGTAAGAAAAATACCGCCGCCTGTTCCTGTTAGCCCCGCAAAAAAACCAATTCCCATTCCTGTAAACATTGCGATGCCGCGCGACGGAGGCGAAGGTGATTTGGCTTGTGCTGATTGGGTAGAAAATAACAAGCTCAGTGCGGAGTAAAACAATACCAAGCTCAACAGCCATTTAAGTAATTGGCTAGGCAAACTCAAATAGCCGCCTAACGCGGCGCAAGGTACGGCCAGTAAAGCAAACGGCCAAAATAACGACCAAGAGAAGTGACCTGCTCTAAAGAATTGCCAGCTGGCAATGCTCGCGACTAAAACATTTAACACTAAGGCGGTGGCTTTAATTTCAGCGGGTGCAAGTGCCAGTAATGACATCACCGCAATATAACCAGAAGCACCCGCATGTCCGACTGAGGAATACAACAGCGCGATAAAAAAAATTCCCAACATTAAGTAAAGAATCAACTCACTCGCCATCACTGCCGCTCCTAATTTTGTGCTGCTTTAATTTGCGCAGGTGCAGGACGAAATGCTTTGCATTGCGTCGCGTCCGATTGCAAATACGCACCATCGATCAGGTCGATGCAATACGGAATCGCGGGGAACACGGCGTTCAAGCAATCATCTATCGCCGAAGGTTTTCCGGGTAAATTTACAATCAGACTCTTACCGCGTATGCCCGCAGTTTGGCGCGACAAAATCGCGGTCGGCACAAATTTCAGCGAAGCGGTGCGCATCAATTCGCCGAATCCTGGCAGCATTTTTTCGCATACGGCTTCGGTCGCCTCCGGTGTGACATCACGCACCGCAGGACCTGTGCCGCCCGTGGTGATAATCAAACAGCAGCCGTCCACGTCGCTTAATTCACGCAACGCCGCTTCGATTTGCGACTGCTCATCGGGAATGATGCGCGCCACCGCTTGCCATTCGGAAACCAGCACGCGCGCAAACCATGCGTGTATCGCTGGCCCGCCTTTGTCCTCATATTCGCCGCGACTGGCGCGATCTGAAA
>JBJORQ010000040.1:0-15783 GCA_046049345.1 Pseudomonadota bacterium
GTGATGCTGAGATTTCGGCTTTGTTGGCGACATTGGAAACTGTCGCAGTAACGCAATTAGATGACAAATTGTTCGCCGAGCTTTCCGAATTAAAAACCCCGACTGGCATCCTCGCGCTTATTGAAACGATGGCGTTTGCCCCGACTGATACGCATTTCGCTTTGTTGCTGGAAGACATCCAAGATCCTGGAAATTTAGGCTCGATAGTACGCTCCGCTGCGGCCGCTGGATGTGATGCGGTGTTCCTCTCGCCGGGCTGTGCGGATGCGTGGTCGCCAAAAGTATTACGTGCTGCGATGGGAGGGAATTTTGCCTTGCGTATTTATCAGCAGCAAAATTTATTGGACGTGGCAAAGCAGTTTTCAGGGCAAATTTTTGCCACCAGTTTGCAAGCCAGGCGCAGCTTGTATCAATGCCAATTACAGGGCGATATTGCTTTCATGGTGGGCAACGAGGGGGCTGGCTTATCGCCTGAATTATTGGCGCTCGCCACGCATCAAATTACCATACCGATGCCGGGTAAAGTGGAGTCTTTGAATGCGGCGGCAGCAACGGCAATTTGCGTGTTTGAAGCGGTACGCCAGCGTGTCCAATAGCTATTTTGAATTGAGTCGGGTGGCTGACTCGCCTGCCTTTTTTGACTGCTTTTTTAGGGCGACCCCATGCTAAATTCTTCTGTTATCGAGCTGGTGTTGCTTGCGGTCATTCTTACGCTCATCGTTTGCTGTGTCTTCCTGTATAAAAAATTTCAGCGACAACATGCTCATGCACGGGTACAGCAGCAAGCGCTGGAAGTGCGCCATGCCACGGCATTAGCTGCTGCAACGACACAAAAATATGCGCTACATGTCGCGCAGCAAGTAACCGAAACGCGTTTGCGTTTATTGCTCGATTCAGCAGCTGAAGGTATTTATGGCTTGGATTTAAACGGGCGATTTAGCTTCGTCAATAAAGCGGCTTTGCGCATGCTGGATTACGCCGATGAAGGTGAGCTCATTGGTAAAAATGCGCATCAGCAAATTCATCACACGCAGCCCGATGGCACAGCCTATTCCGCAACTCAATCAGGCATGTTTCGCGCGCAACAAGATGGTCATCAGTTGCACGAAGATGTCGATGTTTTATGGACAAAAACGGGACGCGCCCTGCCTGTAGAGCTGTGGTTTTACCCCATCTATGAAGATGCAAATGTGACAGGCTCGGTCGTGACTTTTATCGACATTAGCGAGGCTTTGCGTTTAGAAGCTTCGCGCGCTGCCAGTGAACATAAGTTCCAACATTTGATGAATACCTCGCCTGATGCAGTACTGATTAGTGACTTTACGGGTGTGTTGAAATACGTTAATCAAGCCGCACTCGATTTGTTGGGCTATAGCCGCCAAGAGTTGATAGGAAAATCGTATTTTTCTTTACTACCTAGCGATTGGTTAGCAGGTTCTCAGCAGCGTTTTAGTGAATTGATTAAGGCCAATAATCAAGCGCAGTTAGAGACGCGTTTATTGCATCGGAGCGGGCGCAAAATTGCACTCGATTTAAGTGCGAATAGCGTGTTTAGCGATGGGCTTTTGTATGGCACTTTTCGTGATATTAGCCAGCGTAAAGAGGTCGAAAAAAATATGAAGCAGATGGTGCAACGCCTCTCTTTAGTCACCTCGGCGGCGCAACTCGGCGTAGTGGATTTTGATCTAGCAGCGGATATTTTGCAGATTGATGCACGGGGCTGTGAGCTGCACGGTTTAGCCGCGCAAGGCGCGGCATGTATCTCTTATGCCGAATACCAAAAAACGATACATCCCGAAGATTTGGGGCGGCTAGATAAAGCGATGCAGCAAGTCATTTCGGGTGAGCAGCCGAATGTTAATTTGCAGTTTCGTACCCAGTTAAACAATGGCGCGGTGCGTAATTTGGAAGCGTCCATCATGGTGAATCATGAGGAACATCAAGCGGTGCGAATTTTAGGCGTGTGCCGCGATATTACTCAGCAAAAAATGGATGAATACGAAATCAATTTATTGGCTTTTTATGATCCCTTAACCAAGCTGCCTAACCGTCGTTTACTGATGGACAATTTGAAACATGCGGTGGCAATGAGTGAGCATACCCATAGCTACGGCGCGGTGTTATTTCTGGATCTCGATAACTTCAAAAAACTCAACGATACGCGCGGTCATGATGTGGGTGATTTATTGCTGCTGGAAGTCGCGAGTCGTTTGCGCAGTTGCTTGCGTGAAGGTGATACCGTAGGACGTTTAGGCGGCGATGAGTTTGTGGTGATTCTGGAATCATTAAGCACACAGTCGGAGTTGGCCACGCATCAAACCGAACTCGTTGCAGAGAAAATTACCAGTATTTTGGCGCAACCATATGAGCTAGATGAACTACTCCATCAAACCACCAGCAGCATGGGAGTCAGCTTGTTTTTCGGTCATCAGGAGTCCGTGGATGAGTTGCTGAAACATGCTGATAGTGCAATGTATCAAGCTAAAGCGGCCGGGCGTGGGGTGTTTCGTTTTTATGATGCCGAAGTACAACGTCAGATTGAACAACGTGATGCGCTTGAAGCAGATTTACGCGCGGCAATCGAGCGGACGGATGAGTTGCAATTGCATTATCAAATTCAGGTAGATAACCAAGGGCATCCGTTAGGCGCGGAAATTTTATTGCGTTGGCAGCACCCTCTCAAAGGCATGATTTATCCTAGTCAATTTATTCCACTGGCCGAAGAGAGCGGTTTGATTGTGCCTATTGGTGATTGGATTTTGAAGCGCGCGGTGGTGCAATTAAAAATTTGGCAAAGCGACCCTTTGATGCAGCATATCAATTTGGCAGTGAACGTCAGCGAACGGCAATTTAGCCGTGATGATTTTGTGAAGAAGTTAAAACGCTTGCTGCAATTTACAGGGGCAAATCCGCAAATGCTCAAGCTCGAACTCACTGAAAGTACGATGTTGCAAGATATTGCTAGCGTCATCGACAAGATGCAGCAATTACAAAAAATCGGCGTTAGATTCTCTTTGGATGATTTTGGCACAGGCTATTCTTCGCTGGCATATTTGAAAAAATTACCGCTAGATCAAATCAAAATTGATCAATCGTTTGTGCGTGATATTTCCACTGACCCGAACGATGCGGCAATTGTCGAAATGATTATTGCCATGTCTAAATCACTGCAATTAAGTGTGATTGCCGAAGGCGTGGAAACCCTCGCGCAGCGGGACTTTTTAGCACACCATGGTTGTCATGCTTATCAAGGTTATTTATACGGTAAGCCTGTGTGCTTAGAAGACTTTGTTAAGCTGGTGCACGCTAAAGCATTAGCTAAGCAGCCCTTGAAACATCACGCTAAATAAGCTGAGTTTGAGGCGATAAAAAAGGCGGTCATCACGACCGCCTTGTTGTTTTATAACTAGCTAAACTTAGCCTAGCAACGCCTTTACCATGTCGCGTTCCGCTGTTAATTCGCGATAACTTTCTTCCATGTGACGACGACCTAGTTCGCTAATCGGCAGTCCTTGCACGATGCTGTAATGGCCGTTTTTGCAAGTCACGGGGAAGCCATACAACACGCCTTCGGCTATGCCATAACTGCCATCCGACGGCACGCTCATGGTCACCCAGTCGTTGTGATGCGAGCTCAACATCCAGTCGTGAATATGCGTCACCGCCGCGTTCGCCGCACTTGCCGCACTGGATAAACCGCGGGCTGCAATCACCGCTGCACCACGCTTTTGCACAGTAGGAATAAATTCGGCTTCGACCCAGTTTTGATCTTGCAAAATATCGCGCACTAACCTTCCGCGAATTTCAGCGTGATCTAAATCGGGATATTGCGTGCCGGAATGATTGCCCCAAATAATCATTTTTTTCACATCGCGGATCGGCTGGAATAATTTTTGCGCAACCTGCGCAATAGCGCGATTGTGATCGAGGCGCATCATCGCGGAAAAATTACGCGGGTCTAAATCAGGTGCGTTTTTCATCGCAATCAGCGCGTTAGTATTGGCGGGATTACCCACCACTAAAACCTTGACGTGGCGCGCGGCATATTCGTTGAGTAGCTTGCCTTGCGCAGAAAAAATTGCGCCATTTGCCTCTAATAAATCTTTGCGTTCCATGCCTGGACCGCGTGGACGTGCGCCGATGAGCAGCGCGATTTCAGTGTCTTTGAAGGCGACTTTAGGGTCGGCGGTAATGATGACTTGTTGTAATAAGGGAAACGCACAATCTTCCAATTCCATTTGCACGCCGTGCAGCATGGCTTGCGCTTGTGGCAAGTCGAGCAACTGCAAAATCACCGGTTGTTCGCGCCCCAACATGTCGCCGTTGGCGATGCGAAATAAAGTGGCATAACCGATTTGCCCTGCTGCGCCCGTAATGGTGATGCGTATCGGTGCTTTCATTTTTATCTCCCCTAAAATTGATAAGCATCATAGTCATTTTCAAAAGTTTAGTTTTAGTTTTATCGCAGCAAATTAAAGGTGTACGATTGCGCAAATTTTTCTGATGGCATCGTTCGATTATGAATATAAAACGCCCCAAACATTTAGCCCTTCACCTCATCAAACTCCCCCTACCTGGCATCATTTCTATCCTGCATCGCGTCTCTGGCTTGATGCTGTTTTTTGCTGTGCCGCTGCTGTTGTTGATGTTGCAAATGTCGTTGCGCTCCATCGAAACTTATACCGAATTACAAACGCTATTGGCGCATCCTTTGAGTAAGTTGGTGATGCTGATTTTGCTATGGGGATTTTTGCATCACTTTTGCGCGGGGCTGCGTTATTTGGCAATTGATTTGCACTATGTTAAGAGCCTCAAAGACGCGCGTAATAGCAGCAAAATTGTGCTGTTAGTGAGCTTGAGTTTGACGATTATTTTGGGAGCGATGCTATGGTAAATCGTGTCGTGGTCGGTGCGCATTACGGTTTGCGCGATTGGCTGATACAGCGCGTTAGCGCGGTGGTGATGGTGATTTATAGCGTGGTGCTAGCGAGCTATTTATTACTGCAAGAGCATCTTAATTACGACGTGTGGACAGGCTTATTTTCTAATCTGGCGATGCGTACCTTCAGCTTGTTATTTTTACTCGCGCTGTTTTATCACGCCTGGATCGGCATACGCGACATCGTGATGGATTACGTCAAGCCCGCCAGTATTCGGCTGGTGATACACACGCTGGTGGTGTTAGCGTTAATCGTTTATACGATTTGGTCAGTGCAAATTTTGTGGGGTAGCTAGCATGGCAATGGCAAAACGAACTTTTGATGTGGTGGTGGTAGGCGCGGGCGGCTCAGGGATGCGCGCAGCTTTGCAGTTGGCGCAAGCGGGACTGAAAGTCGCGGTGCTGTCCAAAGTGTTCCCAACCCGCTCGCACACCGTGGCTGCACAAGGCGGTATCGCCGCTTCCTTGGGCAATATCGGTGAGGATAATTGGTTGTGGCACATGTACGACACGGTGAAAGGTTCGGACTATTTGGGCGACCAAGATGCGATTGAGTTTATGTGTCGAGCCTCGCCCGAAGTGGTGTATGAGTTAGAGCATTTCGGTATGCCGTTTGACCGCCTCGATAGCGGCAAAATTTACCAACGTCCGTTTGGCGGACATATGCAAAGTTTCGGTAAAAATCCCGTTGAACGCGCTTGCGCGGCAGCGGATAGAACGGGACATGCGATGTTGCATACGCTCTATCAGCAGAACGTCAAAGCCAATACCAACTTTTTTATTGAGTGGATGGCGTTGGATTTAATTCGCAACGAAGCAGGCGATGTGTTGGGTGTGACCGCGCTCGAAATCGAGACCGGCGAGACCATGATTTTTCATGCGCGCGCGACCTTGTTTGCCACGGGCGGCGCAGGGCGCATCTTCGCCTCCAGCACCAATGCGTTTATCAATACTGGCGATGGCTTAGGCATGGCGGCGCGCGCAGGTATTCCTTTGGAGGACATGGAGTTTTATCAATTTCATCCGACCGGCGTGTACGGCGCGGGCGTGTTGATTACTGAAGGCGTGCGCGGCGAAGGCGGCTATTTAGTGAATAAAGACGGCGAGCGGTTTATGCCGAAATACGCGCCGAATGCTAAAGATTTAGCCAGTCGCGATGTGGTGTCGCGCGCCATGACCATTGAGATTAACGAAGGTCGCGGTTGCGGGCCATTAGGTGATCACGTTCTACTCAAGCTCGATCATTTAGGCGACGATGTCATCAAACAACGCTTGCCTGGCATCCGCGAAATCGCGCTGAAATTTGCCCACGTCGATCCCGCGCACGCGCCGATTCCGGTCGTGCCGACCGCGCATTACATGATGGGCGGCATTCCAACTAATGTGCATGGACAAGTGGTCGCACCGTATAAAACTGGGCCAGACGAAGTGGTGCATGGTTTTTATGCCGTCGGTGAATGCGCCTGTGTGTCGGTGCATGGTGCGAATCGTTTGGGCTGTAATTCCTTGTTGGATTTATTAGTGTTTGGTCGCGAAGCGGGCAAGCAAATTATCGAAGACCTGAAATCGCATCCGCATGTGTTGCCCTTGCCCGCCGATGCGGGTGAATTTTCACAAGCGCGTTTGGCGCGTTTGGAAAATCAAACTGGTGGCGAAAGCGTGGCCGAAGTCGGCGATGCGATGCGTCGTGTGATGCAAAAACATTGCGGTGTATTTCGCTTCCCAGAGCTGATGGCAGAAGGTGTAGCGCAAATTAAACAAGTCGCACAGCGCGTGGCAAATACCCAAATTAACGATAAAAGTCGCGTGTTTAATACCGCGCGCATCGAGGCTTTGGAGCTGGATAATTTAATCGAAGTTGCGCAAGCCACCATGATTGCCGCCGAGGCGCGCAAGGAAAGTCGCGGTGCTCATGCGCGTGAAGATTTTCCCGAACGCGACGATGTGAATTGGCTCAAGCACAGCTTGTATTTCAAAGAAGGTTATCGCCTCGATTACAAACCCGTGCGCCTCAAACCGTTGACGGTCGAATCGTTTCCGCTTAAAGCGCGGGTTTATTAAAAGCTGCTAGTCAGTAGCTAGTAGCGGGTAGCAACCCCTTCGTTACTGGCTCGCCGCAACTAGCGCACCCGTTTTGCTACTAGCTACTAGCAAGCCGCGACTAGCTCTAAAAGGATTGATATGAAATTCCAAATTTATCGCTACAACCCTGATACCGACAGTGCGCCGTATATGCGCGATTACGAGCTGACTTTGCCTGCGGGCGACATGATGTTGCTGGATGCGATTTTGTTGTTGAAGCAGCAGGACGACAGCTTGAGTTTGCGCAAATCTTGCCGCGAAGGGGTGTGTGGTTCGGATGCGATGAATATCAATGGGCGCAATGGGTTGGCGTGCATTACGCCACTGTCATCGCTCAAGCAACCCATTGTGTTGCGTCCGCTGCCAGGCTTGCCTGTGATACGCGATTTGATTGTCGATATGACGCAGTTTTTTAAGCAATATCATTCCATCAAACCGTACCTGATAAACAACAATCCGCCGCCCGAAACCGAGCGTTTGCAATCGCCTGCTGAGCGCGAACATTTGAATGGCTTGTACGAATGTATTTTGTGTGGCTGTTGCACCACCGCCTGTCCGTCTTTTTGGTGGAATCCTGATAAATTTGTCGGCCCGGCTGGCTTGTTGCAAGCCTATCGTTTTATCGCCGATACACGCGATGAAGCGACCGCCGAACGCTTGGATGATTTGGAAGATCCGTACCGCTTATTTCGTTGCCACACCATTATGAATTGCGTTGATGTGTGTCCGAAAGAACTCAATCCTACCGAAGCCATTGGCAAAATTAAAGACCTGATGATTAAGCGCGTGGTATGAAAAACGATAGTTTGGTGTTGGCAAAAAGAATGCAATGGCGCGCGCGACGCGGTTTGTTAGAACTAGATTTATTCTTGCAACCGTTTGTCGCAAAGCATTATGCGAGCTTAAATGAAGCTGAGTTGTTAACCTTTGAAGCCTTGCTGGATATGCCAGATAACGCCTTGTGGGATATGATGTCGGGGCGCGAAAATGCCGAAAATTTGGCACAGCAACACCTGTTAGAAAAAATTAAATCGCTGTAAATACCTTCGGGTGTCTCTAGGAATTGAAATATCTAAGCAAGACAAGCCCGCACGGGGCTTCCCCATGAAACATAGTCGCTTACGCTTCTTGCTTCATGTGAAGGCGCGAATAAAAAACTACGACGACGCATAGAACAACTATGTGAAGAGTGTTTTTTTATGAGCAACGCCGTATTGCGACGAGATTTCGATTTTTAGAGATGCCCGACAATAAAAATGGGAACAATTATGGAAACGCCACGCTTTGCAACACTCACTTTAGATGACGGTCGCAGCATTCAACTGCCTATGATGACAGGCACGCTAGGCCCTGATGTGATTGATATACACGGTTTAAGTACGCTGGGCGTATTCACTTATGACCCCGCGTTTTTTTCGACCGCGAGTTGTATGTCGGACATTACTTTTATTGATGGTGATGCGGGGCTGCTCTACTACCGTGGCTATCCGATTGAGCAGCTGGCGAAAAACTCTGACTTCATCGAAGTGTGTTATTTACTGCTCAATGGTGAGCTGCCGAGTGCGGCGCAAAAGACTGAATTTACTGGTCTCATCAAGCATCACACCATGGTGCATGATCAACTGGCGCGATTTTTTAACGGCTTCCGCCGCGACGCGCATCCGATGGCGGTGATGGTTGGCGTGGTCGGCGCACTGTCAGCTTTTTATCACGACTCACTCGACATCAATAATCCGCAACACCGTCAAATTTCGGCGCATCGCTTGTTGGCAAAAGTGCCGACCATCGCGGCGATGACGCATAAATACAATGTCGGCGAGCCGTTTATGTATCCGAAAAATCAATTTAGTTTCGTGGAAAATTTCATGTACATGATGTTCGCCACGCCCGCCGAAGACTATGTGCCTAATCCAATTTTGGTACGCGCCTTGGAACGTATTTTTATTTTGCATGCTGATCACGAGCAAAATGCCTCGACTTCAACGGTGCGTTTAGCGGGTTCTAGTGGCGCGAATCCTTTTGCCTGCGTGGCTTCTGGCATCGCGGCGTTATGGGGGCCTGCACACGGCGGCGCGAATGAAGCGGCGTTAAAAATGTTGGAAGAAATCGGCGATGTGTCGCGCGTGGCGGACTATGTGCAAGGCGTGAAAGATAAAAAATATCGTCTGATGGGCTTTGGTCATCGCGTCTATAAAAACATGGATCCACGCGCGGCGGTGATGCGTGAAACCTGCCACGAAGTGTTGAAAGAGCTGGGCTTAGAGAACGACAAACTGTTCAAATTAGCGATGGAATTAGAGCAAGTCGCCTTGAGCGATCCTTATTTTATCGAGCGCAAACTGTATCCGAATGTGGACTTTTATTCGGGCATCGTGCTGCGTGCTTTAGGCATCCCGACCAATATGTTTACGGTAATTTTTGCGGTCGGTCGCACCATCGGTTGGATTTCGCAATGGAACGAAATGATTGCGGAAAAAGGCCAAAAAATTGGCCGTCCACGCCAACTCTACACAGGCAGCCCACGCCGTGATTTTGTGGCGGTGAATAAGCGGTGAGCGCGCCTCAAAAAACTTGGCAACAACTGCAAGGCAGCTCGTTACTGAATGGCGCTAACGCGCCGTTTATTGAAGATTTATACGAGCAGTATTTGCAAAATCCGCTTCAAGTTCCGTTGCAATGGCAGCGCTATTTTGACGAGTTGCAAGCGGCTCAACTGGGCGCTAGCGATGTCGCGCATAGCCTGATTCAGCAAGCCTTTGCCGCGCAGCCAAAAAATGCCGCTGCCAGTGTTATCAGTCCCGATGCCGAGTTTGAGCGCAAGCAAGTCAAAGTGTTGCAGCTAATCAATGCACATCGTTTTTTAGGCTTGCGCATCGCCAATCTTGATCCGCTCGCGCGTCATGCCAAACCTGTCGTGCCTGAACTCGATTTAGCCTATTACGATTTAAGTGATGCTGATTTGAACAGCACTTTTGAAACGGGTTCGTTGGTCGGTTCGCCGCGCATGACCTTGCGCGAAATTCTCAAACTTTTGCGTCAAACGTATTGTTCCAGCATCGGCGCGGAATATATGTACATGAGCGATGTGGTGCAAAAACGCTGGATACAAAATCGCTTGGAAAGTGTGCGCGGTTTAGCGGGGCACGATGCCACGCAACGCCGTCGTACGCTGTATCGCCTCACTGCCGCCGAAACCCTAGAGCGTTATTTACACACCAAATATGTGGGACAAAAACGTTTTTCTTTGGAAGGCGGCGAAAGCTTAATTCCCTTGCTCGACCACCTGCTGCAACGCAGTGGCGCGCAAGGTGTAGAAGAGGCGGTAATCGGCATGGCGCATCGCGGTCGCTTAAATGTATTGGTCAACATTTTGGGTAAACAGCCGTCGATGTTGTTTGCTGAATTTGAAGGCATTCATGCCGATCACCTGACTTCAGGCGATGTGAAATATCACCAAGGTTTTTCGGCGGACATCGCGACAGTAGGGGGCGATTTACATGTCGCTCTCGCTTTTAATCCCTCGCATTTAGAAATTGTAAATCCGGTCGTGGAGGGGTCGGTACGCGCGCGTCAGCAACGACTTAAAGATCACGATGGCGTAAAAGTATTACCTATTTTATTGCATGGCGATGCAGCGTTTGGCGGGCAGGGCGTGATACAAGAAACGCTCGGTATGTCGCAGTTGCGCGGTTTCCGCACCGGCGGCACGGTGCATATCATTATCAATAATCAGATTGGTTTTACTGCCTCCGATGCGCGCGACACGCGCTCGACGCATTACTGTAGCGACGTAGCAAAAATGATAGACGCGCCGATTTTTCATGTGAACGGCGACGACCCTGATGCAGTGTTGTTAGTCACTGAAATCGCGCTCGATTACCGTATGAAATTTCATCGTGACGTGGTCATCGACATGGTGTGTTTCCGCAAGCTCGGTCACAACGAACAAGACGAGCCGCTGGTCACACAACCGTTTATGTATCGCTACATCCGCAAGCACCCTGGCACGCGCGCGGTGTACGCGCAACGTTTGGTCGATGAAGGCGTGTTGAGCATGGCGGAGGCGGAAAATTTAATCGTGGAATATCGTCAGGCGATGGATAACGGACGTAATTCAATTGAGCCTGCGCTGGAAAAAAGTAGTGGGAAAATCACCACTGATTGGACACCTTTTAACTCTGCTAGCTTATGGACCGAGGCGGTGGACACCACGGTCAGTTTAGAAAAGCTCCAGCAGTTTTCCGTACCGCTCACCACTGTGCCCGCCAACTTTTTACTGCAAGCGCGGGTGCAAAAAATTGTCGATGACAGGGCTGCGATGGCGCGTGGCGAGCAGCCGCTCGATTGGGGTATGGCAGAGAACTTGGCCTATGCCAGTTTGCTCGCCGACGGCTATCCCGTGCGTTTGTGCGGACAAGATAGTCAGCGCGGTACGTTCTTTCATCGCCATGCGACTTGGCATGATCAGAACCGTACGGTGTGGCACGAAGGTGCATATACGCCGCTGCAACATCTCGCCCCCAATCAAGCCAATTTCACCGTGATAGATTCGTTTTTATCCGAAGAAGCGGTGTTGGGTTTTGAGTATGGCTATGCCACTGCGCGCCCGAATTCATTGGTGTTGTGGGAAGCGCAGTTCGGCGATTTCGCTAATGGTGCGCAGGTGGTGATTGACCAATTTATCGCGTCGGGCGAAGCCAAGTGGGGCAGATTGTGCGGCTTGGTGATGTTGCTGCCGCATGGTTACGAAGGGCAGGGCGCGGAGCATTCATCGGGGCGCATCGAACGCTATTTGCAACTGTGCGCCGACTACAACATTCAAGTTTGCATCCCGTCCAATGCTGCGCAAATGTTCCATTTATTGCGTCGCCAAATGCTGCGCCCGTTCCGTAAACCACTGATTGTTTTCACGCCTAAAAGCTTGCTGCGCAGCAAAGACGCGGCATCTGCTTTGAGCGATTTCACACTAGGTGGCTTTCAAAATATCATCGGCGAAGTCGATGTGCTGGAGGCAGACCAAGTGCGCCGCATCATCGCCTGTAGCGGCAAAGTTTATTACGACTTAATCAACGCGCGACGTAGCAAGGGCATCAGCGATATGGCGATTATTCGCCTCGAACAACTCTACCCATTTCCGCATGATGATTTAGCCGCGCAAGTGGCGGCGTATCCGAATGCCACGGAGTTTGTCTGGTGTCAGGAAGAGCCGGGTAATCAAGGCGCGTGGCATCGTATTCAGCATTATTTAGCGCGTCATTTGCGTAAAAATATGCGTCTCGATTACGCGCTGCGCCCTTCGTCGTCCGCACCCGCTGCGGGCTATTTAGCGGTGCATCAAGAACAGCAAAAAGCCGTCATCGAAGCAGCGTTCCGCGACGATCTCGATAACAAACCTCACCCAGGAGCCGCACACCATGAGTAACACTTTGCTAGCCGTAAAAGTTCCGCAATTATCTGAATCCGTATCGGAAGCGACTCTGATTACTTGGCATAAACAGGTCGGTGATACGGTCGTCGAGGGCGAAAATTTAATTGATGTTGAGACCGATAAAGTGGTGCTGGAATTGCCCGCCAGCAAGAGCGGCGTGCTGACACAAATCATTAAAGGCAATGGTGAAAAGGTTGGCAGCGAAGAGCTGATTGCTTATATCGACACCGCTGCGACAGCTAGTTCTGCCGTACCTGCTGCGCGTGCTGATGCGCAAGCTGCCGTGACCGCCGTGTCGCCTTCGGCGCGTAAATTAGCCCATGAACTAGATGTTGATGCCACTCAATTACACGGCAGCGGACGGCATGGTTTGGTCACCAAAGAAGATGTGGCGCACGCCACACAGCCTGCCACGTCAGTCGCAGCAAGCCTTAGCGTGCCTGCGGGCAATCGCCCTGAGCAACGCGTGGCGATGACGCGAATTCGTCAGCGTATCGCTGAACGGCTGCTGCAATCGCAACAAAACGCTGCGATTCTCACCACGTTTAACGAAGTAAATATGCAGCCGGTGATTGATTTGCGTAATCGCTACAAAGACGCGTTCGAGAAAAAGCATGGCGTGAAGCTGGGTTTTTCCTCGTTTTTTGTCAAAGCGGCGGTGTTGGCGTTGCAAAAATTTCCCGTGGTGAATGCTTCGGTGGACGGCACCGATATTATTTATCACGGCTATTTTGATATCGGCGTGGCAATTGGCAGTGAGCGCGGTTTGGTCGTACCGATTATTCGCGACGCGGATAAATTGTCCTTGGCCGACATCGAAAAACAGATAGTTGATTTTGGTGCACGCGCTAAAGTCGGCAAGCTCACCATGGAAGAATTAACGGGTGGTACATTCTCGATTTCCAATGGCGGCGTGTTTGGTTCGATGTTGTCAACGCCGATTATCAATCCGCCGCAAGCCGCAATTTTAGGCATTCACGCAACTAAAGATCGCGCCGTTGTCGAAGACGGAAAAATTGTCATTCGCCCCATTAACTATTTAGCCGTGTCCTACGATCATCGTATTATTGACGGTCGCGAAGCCGTGCAATTTTTAGCCACGATTAAAGAAGCGTTAGAGTTTCCAGGTCGCGTGCTGTTGGATTTATAAATAAACTATTTTTTGGGTTGGGTAAAACGGCAGGCTCTTTTGTGAGTGTGCCGTTTTTATTTGGGAAGAGACAAATGATGAGTGCTTGCAAAAAATTTACTGTCTTCCAAGTTGCCGAAGTGGAAGGTAAAGCGGAGGGCGCGTTTGCCTCACTGACGCTTGATGATTTATCAGCGGGCGAGGTGGTGATTAAAACGCATTATTCCAGCGTGAATTATAAAGACGCGTTGGCGGCGACAGGCGCGGGCAAAGTTATGCGCCACTTGCCGTGCGTAGGTGGCATTGATGTGGCGGGCGTGGTCGAGAGTTCCTCCGATGCGCGCTTTGCAGTTGGCGATGAGGTGCTAGTGACGGGCTACGATTTAGGCGTGGCACACGATGGCGGCTATGCCGAATATGTGCGCGTACCCGCCGCTTGGGTGGTGCCGCTGCCAGCGCATTTGAGTTTGTTTGAGGCGATGGCATTGGGTACGGCGGGCTTTACGGCAGCGTTGGCGATTCATCGTTTAGAGCAAAACGAGCTGCGCCCCGACAGTGGCAAAGTGATTGTCACGGGCGCGACCGGTGGCGTGGCGAGTTTGGCGATACAGATGTTGGCGCAGCGCAGTTTTCACGTTGTGGCATTGACGGGCAAAGACAGCGAACATGACTATTTGCGCGCATTGGGCGCAGCAGAAGTTTTATCGCGGCACGACTTAGTCATGGGCACGCGCCCGTTGGAAAAATCGTTGTGGGCAGGCGCGCTGGACTCGGTGGGAGGTGAAACCTTAGCGTGGCTGACGCGCACCATGCAGCAAGACGGTTGTATCGCCAGTTTTGGCAATGCGGGCGGCGTGGCACTTAACACGACGGTGTTGCCGTTTATTTTGCGCGGTGTGAAATTGTTGGGCGTGGACTCTGCTGCGACTCAGATGCCACTACGTTTGCAAATTTGGCAACGCTTAGCTAGTGATTTATATCCAAAACAACTAGAAAAAATAGTCGAACAGGTGCATTTCGCTGATTTACCGCAAGTTTTTCCGAAAATGCTGGCAGGAAAGCAGCGCGGACGTGTCGTAGTGGGTATTCAAGCGGCGGGATAGTGATATAATGCGCGTCTCCAAGCTGGAAAGTATTGCGAAAATGGCGGAATTGGTAGACGCACTGGTTTTAGGTACCAGCGCCGCAAGGCGTGAGAGTTCGAGTCTCTCTTTTCGCACCAGCACCTTATTCAAATTATCCTCAACTCAATCAATCTCAAGGAACTCAACATGTCCAGCGTAGAAACTGTGAGCGCGTTAGAACGTCGCATCAATTATTCCTCAGCAAGCTATTTTGGGTGAAGTTGCTGCCCGTCTGAAAAAAATTGGTCGTACGGCGAAGCTCGCGGGTTTCCGCCCTGGTAAAATTCCAACTAAAGTTCTTGAGCAATACTACGGCGCACAAGCGCATCAAGAAGCCTTGGGCGAAGCCTTGCAAAATTCTTTTGCTGATGTGGCGCAAGCGCAAAACTTAAAAGTGGCCGGCTACCCAGAATTCGATGTAAAAACGGCTGATTTGAAAGCCGAAAAAATCGAATACAGCGCGACTTTTGAAGTTTATCCAGAAGTTGTAGTCGGTAGTTTGGCAGCGGAAGCCTTGGAGCACACCACTTACGCGTTATCAGAAGCTGATGTAACGAACACCATCGACACCTTGCGTAAACAACGTGCTGAATTTGTAGCGGCCGATCGCGCCGCACAGTCTGAAGATAAAGTGACGGTAGATTTCACGGGCAAATTGGATGGCGAAATTTTCCAAGGTGGCGAAGCGAAAGATTACCCCGTGCAAATCGGCGTAGGTCGCATGTTGCCTGAGTTTGAGGCGGCAATTATCGGTATGAAAATTGGCGAAACAAAATCGTTTGATATGACTTTCCCTGAGACTTACCACGGTAAAGATGTGGCGGGTAAAGAAGTAACGTTCACTTTGACGTTGAATAAAGTTGAAGCCCCTAAATTGCCAGAGTTAGATGCCGCATTTGCTGAGTCTGTTGGTGTGGCGGGTGGTGATGTGACTAAATTAGTCAGCGAAATTAAAGCGAACTTGCAGCGCGAATTGGATCGCCGTTTGAAAGTGCGAAATAAAGATGTTGCGATGGAAGCGTTGTTGAAAGTAACTACCTTTGATGCGCCTAAAGCCTTGGTGGAATGGGAATCTAAAGCC
>JBJORQ010000041.1:0-14807 GCA_046049345.1 Pseudomonadota bacterium
GTAATAAGCATTGCGACCTGGGTAGGACGCGCTAGAACCCATGTCTTCTTCGATGCGCAACAGTTGGTTGTATTTCGCCATGCGATCTGAACGTGACAAGGAGCCCGTTTTGATTTGCATCACGTTGCAACCAACAGCCAAATCGGCAATCGTGGAATCTTCAGTTTCGCCTGAACGATGCGACATTACAGCGGTGTAACCGGCGCGTTTTGCCATTTCAATTGCGGCAAACGTTTCAGTCAGCGTGCCAATTTGGTTGACCTTAATCAGAATCGAATTCGCCAGACCTTGTTTGATACCTTGGCTCAAAATTTTGGTGTTGGTGACGAACAAATCATCGCCAACCAATTGGATATTTTTGCCCAAACGATCGGTCAAAATTTTCCAACCCGCCCAATCGTGTTCGCTCATGCCGTCTTCGATCGACACGATAGGATATTTGTCCACCCAAGTCGCATACATATCAACCATTTGCTGCGAGTTCAACACCAAACCGTCCGCTTTCAAATGGTACATACCATCTTTGTAAAACTCGGATGACGCAGGATCCATCGCAATTGCAACGTCTTGGCCTGGCACATAACCCGCTGCCTCAATCGCTTCCATGATGACTTTTAAAGCGCCTTCATTCGAGCCCAAAGCAGGGGCGAAACCGCCTTCATCGCCAACTGTTGTCGCAAAACCTTTGTGATGCAACACGTCTTTCAAGGCATGGAAAACTTCCGCTCCGTAACGCAACGCTTCGCGGAAAGTCGGCGCGCCGACGGGCACAATCATAAATTCTTGCATGTCGCCGCCGCCAGTTGCATGTGCGCCGCCGTTGATAACATTCATCATCGGGACAGGCATTTCCATGCGCGCCGCACCGCCAAAATAACGATACAAAGGCAAGCCAGACTCTTCCGCTGCGGCCTTAGCAATCGCGATAGACACTGCGAGAATTGCGTTCGCGCCCAAGCGAGATTTATTTTCTGTGCCGTCCAATTCGATCATGGTTTGGTCAATGAAAGCCTGTTCGGATGCGTCCAGCCCGATAATGGCTTCAGCGATTTCGGTATTGATATATTCCACCGCTTTCAACACGCCTTTACCAAGGTAGCGTTTTTTGTCGCCATCGCGCAATTCAACCGCTTCTTTAGTACCTGTTGAAGCACCAGAAGGCACGGCCGCACGACCCATCACGCCTGATTCCAACAACACATCGGCTTCTACCGTTGGGTTACCACGCGAATCCAAAATTTCACGGGCGATTACATCAACAATTGCGCTCATCTTCTTCTTTCCTTTTTGCTAAAAATTTAATGATTAAAAGTTTCTTAAATCAATTTGCTCTTCAATTAAACCTTGCTGCTTGACCATCGCATCAATCGCTTTGAGCGTTTGCAACATCGCTTTCAAGTGTCCCAATGGAAAAGCATTTGGACCATCCGACATCGCTTGTGAGGGATTCGGATGCGTTTCCATAAACACCCCAGCCACGCCCGCTGCCACTGCCGCACGCGCCAACACTGGCACAAATTCGCGCTGCCCACCCGACACCAGCCCTTGACCGCCAGGCAACTGCACCGAGTGCGTCGCATCGAACACCACAGGGCAAGCCGTGTTGCGCATCACGGCTAACGAACGCATGTCCGACACTAAGTTGTTATAGCCAAACGACGCGCCGCGTTCGCACACCATGATGTTGTCGGCATTGCTCGCTTCGCGGGCTTTATCGACCACATTCTTCATATCCCAAGGCGACAAAAACTGACCTTTTTTGATATTCACAGGCTTGCCACATTTTGCCACTGCGTGAATAAAGTCAGTCTGACGGCACAGGAATGCAGGCGTTTGCAACACATCCACCACGCTGGCAACTTGCGTAATTTCTTCGCTGCTATGCACATCGGTCAACAGATTCACGCCGAGCTGCGCTTTAACTTCCGACAAAATTTTCAGTCCTTCGTCGATACCAAAACCGCGAAACGATTTGCCTGAGCTGCGATTGGCTTTGTCGTAAGACGATTTGTAAATAAACGGGATAGCCAGTTCTTTACACATTTCTTGCAACGCACCAGCGGTGTCGATTGCCATTTGCTGCGACTCAATCACACACGGACCCGCAATCAAAAAGAGCGGTTTATTTAAGCCAACTTCAAAGTCGCACAGTTTCATTTACTCGCTCCTTGGTGCGCCAACGCCGCTTCAACAAACGCCTTAAACAGTGGATGTCCCGCACGCGGATTCGAGGTGAATTCTGGATGGAACTGCACGCCGACAAACCACGGATGTAGCGTTTGCGGCAGCTCCATAATTTCAGGCAAATCTTCTGTCGGGGTCCGCGCCGAAATAATCAAGCCTGATTTTTCCAAGGTGGGCACATAAAAATTATTCACTTCGTAGCGATGACGATGACGCTCGTTCACGTCGTCGCCGTAAATTTTTTGCGCCAAGCTACCCGCTTTAATCGGGCAGCGTTGCGAACCTAAACGCATCGTCCCGCCCAAATCAGAATCCGCCGAACGCGTGGCGACTTTGCCATCACGATCTTGCCATTCAGTAATCAACGCAACGACAGGATGTTCAGTTTGTAAATTAAATTCGGTGCTATTCGCGTCCGTCATGCCCGCGACGTGGCGCGCATATTCGATAACTGCCAACTGCATCCCCAAACAAATGCCGAGGTAAGGAATTTTATTTTCGCGCGCATATCGAATTGCCGCGATTTTGCCTTCTGTGCCGCGCACACCAAAACCGCCTGGCACGAGAATCGCATCGAAGTGCGACAAACCTTCTACACCAGTGGTTTCAAGCACTTCTGAATCAATATATTCGATATTTACTTGGGTCGCGGTGTGGATGCCTGCGTGACGCAACGCTTCAATCAGCGACTTATACGATTCGGTCAAATCGACATATTTGCCGACCATACCAATGGTGATTTGATGCGTAGGATTTTCTGAGGCGGTAACTAAATTTTTCCACACGGTTAAATCAGCAGGCGGCACATTGTTCAATGCCAACTCTTCGCAGACGATGCGATCCAAGCCTTGCTCATGCAACATTTGCGGAATCATGTAGATGCTGGTCGCATCCCACATTGAGATAACTGCTTCTTCGCGCACGTTAGCAAACAAGGAAATTTTGGCGCGCTCATCATCAGGAATCGGGCGGTCAGCGCGACACAACAAAGCAGTGGGGAAAATGCCAATCTCGCGCAATTTTTGCACGCTATGTTGCGTAGGTTTGGTCTTCAATTCACCTGCGGTGGCGATGTAAGGCACCAGCGTCAGGTGCACATAGGCAACTTGATTTCGCCCCATGCGTAAACCCATTTGCCGCGCCGCTTCGAGGAAAGGCAGCGATTCAATATCGCCCACCGTGCCGCCAATTTCGACTATCGCAACATCTGCCACACCGTTCGGATAGGCAGCCGCACCGCGTTCAACAAAGGCTTGAATCTCATTGGTGATATGCGGAATCACTTGCACGGTCTTGCCCAAATACTCGCCGCGCCGCTCTTTGCGGATTACGGTTTCGTAAATTTGCCCGGTGGTGAAATTGTTGGCTTTGCGCATTTTCGCGCTGATAAAACGCTCGTAATGCCCCAAGTCCAAATCCGTTTCAGCGCCGTCTTCGGTAACGAAAACTTCGCCGTGCTGAAACGGACTCATGGTGCCAGGATCGACGTTGATATAAGGGTCGAGCTTCAACATGGTCACGCGCAAACCGCGCGATTCAAGGATAGCCGCCAAAGAAGCGGCGGCGATGCCTTTCCCTAAGGAAGAAACAACGCCGCCAGTAATAAAGATGTACTTAGTCATGGGGTGCGATGATACCGTAAAACAAGTCGCTCTCAAAACCAAAACTCAGGAATTTGCGTAAATCCTACGCAACTATAGCGGAGATAGGTCGTGAAGTTTTTTGCTAAAGATAACGTGGCATGGTGGCTTATCGGAAGTAGCCAGACAAAGGCTTGCACAGTTTTATGTTATTAGTTTTCAGTGCTAGCAAACCTTATCAAGCCGTGCCACCCACCGTCAAGCCATCTATCCGCACGGTCGGCTGCCCTACCCCGACTGGCACGCTTTGCCCTTCTTTACCGCAAGTGCCCACTCCGCTGTCGAGTGCCATGTCGTTGCCGATCATCGCCACGCGGGTGAGCGCGTCGGGGCCGTTGCCGATGAGCGTTGCGCCTTTGACGGGATGAGTGATTTTGCCATCTTCAATCATGTACGCCTCGGTGGTCGAGAACACAAATTTGCCGCTGGTAATATCGACTTGTCCGCCGCCAAAATTCGCCGCGAATATGCCATGTTTCACTGACGCGATAATTTCTGCTTGGGTTTTGTCGCCATTCATCATCATGGTGTTGGTCATGCGCGGCATAGGAATGTGCGCATACGATTCGCGCCGCGCGTTGCCCGTCAACGCCACACCCATCAGTCGCGCATTCAAGCTGTCTTGCAAATAGCCTTTGAGAATGCCGTCTTCAATCAGCGTGGTACATTGTGTGGCGTTGCCTTCGTCGTCCATTTGCAACGAGCCGCGCCGATTGATAATCGTGCCGTCATCCACCACGGTCACGCCTTTAGCCGCCACGCGCTCACCGATGCGCCCCGAAAATGCCGAGCTGCCTTTGCGATTAAAGTCGCCTTCCAAGCCGTGTCCAATCGCTTCATGCAACAAAATACCCGGCCAGCCGTTGCCCAACACCACCGTCATATTGCCAGCGGGCGCGGGCTGCGCATCCAAATTCACCACGGCTTGATGCACCGCTTCTGCGGCATATTTCTTCAGCAGCGCATCATCAAAATAATCGTAGCCAAAGCGACCGCCGCCGCCTGCCGAACCTTGTTCACGCTTGCCATTGCTCTCAACGATGACTTGCAGCGATAGGCGCACCAGCGGGCGAATATCGGCGTTCATCAAACCATCGTTACGCGCCACCAACACCACTTCGTATTCGCCCGCCAGACTTGCCATCACTTGCACCACGCGGTTGTCCATGCCGCGCGCGTAGCCTTCCAAGCGTTCTAGCAACGCAACTTTGTCGGCATCTTTTAAGCTGGCAATCGGGTCATGCGGCAAATAAATATCGCGGCGCGTGCCTTGTTTTAATTGCGCCACGGTTTGTGTGCCGCCTTGCCGCGCAATTGCACGCGTCGCCGTCGCAGCACTTTCCAACGCGTTCAAACTAATGTCATCGGAATACGCAAAAGCAGTTTTTTCGCCGCTCACCGCGCGCACGCCCACGCCTTGGTCGATGCTAAAACTGCCTGATTTCACGATACCTTCTTCTAGCGACCAACTTTCCGCACGACTGTATTGAAAATACAAATCCGCATAGTCAAGGCGATGCGCCATCATTTTGCCAAACACCTGTTCGATGCGACCCGCATCCAAAGCGTAAGGCGTGAGCAAGGTTTGCGTAGCGGTAGAAAACAAAGTGGAAGTAGTCAAAGGATTCTCTTAACAGTTATATAAAGTTCGATGCGATAGCGCGGGCAAACTCGCACGTAGACTGGCTTGATAAGCAGGATTGATTTCAGCAACGACGACACCAGAGCCGCGTGGCAAACGATCTAGCACGCGCCCCCACGGATCGACAACCATACTGTTGCCATGTGTTTCACGACCATTGACGTGGTAACCGCCTTGCGCAGCGGCAATCACATAAGCAAGATTTTCGACCGCGCGCGCGCGCACCAACACTTCCCAATGCATCTTGCCAGTGGTTTCGGTAAAGGCGGAAGGCAGCACAATAATGTCCAGATTTTTCATCGCGCGAAATAATTCGGGGAAGCGCAAGTCATAGCAAATCGCCAGACCAATCCGCCCAAACGGACTATCTACCACTACCACTTGATTGCCCGCTTCGATGGTTTTGGCTTCGTGATAGTTTTCATTACCCAGCTCTAAATTAAACAAATGAATTTTGTCGTAACGCGCCACGCGCTCGCCGTGTTCGTCATACACCAAACAACTATTCATCACTTTATCGGGCGTACTCGCACTCAATGGAATCGAGCCGCCGACCAACCAAATTTTGTGCTGGCGCGCCGTGTCGCTCAAAAATTTTTGTATCACGCCCGTGCCTAATGGCTCTTGTACTTTGAGTTTATCCAACTCGTTCATGCCCATGATGGCAAAGAATTCAGGCAACACCACCAAGCGCGCACCCTTTGCCACCGCCTGCGCAATCAGCCGTCCCGCCTCGCCTAAATTGCCAGCCACATTGGGCCCTGAGGCCATTTGTATCGCTGCCACTTTGTAAGCGTTAACTTGCGCAGCGATGCGTTGTTGGGTGTTATTGATATTCGACATAATTAGCCTTCTCGTTTTTTAGAAAAAATTAAGGTTTCGCAACGGCAGGAGTAGCAACTTTTTGCAGCACAGGCGGTACGGCACTCGGCAACACGGGAACCACTTTTTCACCGACTTTAACAAAACTAGGTGCTGCCCAAGTGCCCGTCATATTGTATTCAAACGACACCAGTTTATCGAGCACATTGCCTAATAATTTATCAATCACAAACGCCGACACGCCGACCACGGGACCTGCGGCAAAGGCCGTCAAAATCGACACGCCACTGCCGACACTAGGCAAAATTTCGACGCGTAAATTTTGCGTTTCTTGATTCAAATCCACCGCACCACGCATAAAAACTTTTGCCGCCGAGCCATCAATCACAAAATTATTGGTGGTCAAATTACCTTTATCAATGTTGGCATCACCGCTGATTTTATCGAACTGAAATCCTTCACTAAACACATCGGTAAAGTCCAAGCCAATATGTTTGGGCAAGGCCTGCAAACTTAATACACTCAATAATTTTGCCACTTTGTAATCAGCTTTGATGAACTGTCCTTTGCCCGTATCCAAGCGCAGCGCGCCTTGCAAACTGGCTAAGTTGAACGCCTGCGGCGCACCTGTCCAAGCGAGATTCGCCGTCAATTTTCCGCTGCCATCTTTAAGCGTGCCAGGAAAACCTGAGCGCTCCAAAATCTTTCCCGTATCCGCCAAAGTCAATTTTAGCTTGATGTTGGTGGCAGGTAACTCGCCGCCTAACCACGTCCCTTCGCCGCTCAAATTGCCATCTGGATTACTCAACAACAAACGACGTAATCGCCAATTCGCCCCCTCTGGATGCCCGATGATTTCTAGCTGACCTAAACTTTTCCCTGAAAATTTGAGGTCGTCTATGGTCACATCCAAAGCGGGCAAATGACTGGGATCTATAGGCGCGGTAGTCGTGCTACTCGTAGGCACAGCACTTTGCGCAACACTATCCTGAACTACCTCACGATCTTGCCAGTGCAGCTTTTGCAAATGTGCGCGCAACTTAGCTGAGTTGTCGGCATTTTTAGGCTGCCAAATCACTTCGCCCGTCACCACACTACTGGCTAATTGCGCAGCAATATCAGCCCCGCGCGGCTGCGCTTGAATGTGTAAATCTGGCACACTGTAGCCATAGCCCGTGAGCTTGCCAACCTGCACATCCGCACCCGCAAATACCACGCTAGGCGCAGTTGCATCACTCGCGGGCGTACCCAATAAACCGTCCCAACCTTGCACCGAAAGTTCTGGAATATCGCCCACCAGCCACACACCATCAGCATCTGGCCATGCCGCACGATTAGCAAAATTCACTGCCGCGCGCTGTACCACAGCATGTCCATCTTGCTTGCTCAAGCGCGCGCGCGCGCTGAACAAAGTGCCAAGTGCCACGCTAATTTTTTGCTGTGCGGGGATGATTTGCGCTTTAATTTTTTGACTAGGGCTGGCGTGAATTTGCACCTCTAAGGGCAAGGCAGTTTCAGCCGTTTTAGTCAGCGGCACAGGCAAGCTGGATGACAGCCCTTGCAACGGCGACTGGATGTTGACCAGCACGCTCTCGCTGCTGGTGGAAAGTTGCGCATCCCACGCCGCACGACCTTGCAAAAATTGCAGCGCAGGCTGCGCATAATTCGCGCGCAACCCCGCTATCTCGACCGTGCCATTGAACTTGCCCAGCACCGTGCCTTGCGGAGTGCTATGCACCTCAAGGTTGGCCGCGCCGCCTAAAATTTCGGCGTGCATTTGCTCGGTGTTAAAACCATGCTCGTTAAATTTCAACTCGCCGCTGGCGTGACGCAACAGCGGAATCGCGCCACCTAAATCCACTTGATTATTGTTGAGGCGATAACTGCCTTTTACTTCAGCCAATTTTTCGCCTAAAGACGGCAAACGCAGTTGCAAATTTAAGCTGCTGTCACCTAACGCGTGGATGTCGTCAGTAAAGCCGTGCGCAAAATCGCGTACTGGACTTTGCGCCGCATACGCTAAGAATTTTTGCGTAGGCGCGGCAGCTTGCACCGCCACTTCCAAGGCTAATTTTGACTGGGTGAAGTCAGGGATTCTTGCCGCGACTTTACTTACCGCCACCCCGACACTGCGCGCACTGTCAGCGGTGACTTCCAGCACCTTGTCATGCAAATGCAGCCGCCCTTGAATGCTGTCCACCACAGGCCAGTCGGGCGCGAAACGCAGCGCACCATTGTGTATCGCGGCACTCACGTCAAATTTTCCCAACTTCGCATCTGCAAACGGAAAGTCACGCAAATTACCTAAAATTCGGATCTGTACAGCATCACTAGTGCCGCCTTGCAATGCTGTATGCAGCCAGTCATTGGCGGCGCGATTCAGGGCAATCAGCGGAATGTAATGCGCAGCCTGCGAAATGTTAGCGCGTTGCACATCCACGGTTAAATCCAACACACCCGGGGTGTCTTTTAGGGTGCGGTACGAACCGAAAGTCTGCCCGTCTAAATCGGCATTACTGGCGTGTACCTCGCTAAATTTAACCTCCAGCTCGTCGCCTTGATGCGCCCAACTGGCTTTGCCTTGCAAGCTGTCAAAGGCGACGGCTTCACGCATAAAACCGGGCGCATCAACGTGTACTTGCTGAGCATCAACTTGCAAGCGTCCACTATTTTGATCGCCAGAAATTTCGCCACTTAAGCCGCTGAATCCTGGCACCTTGCCGACTTGTTGCAAAGCCATATTGTGCATCTGCGCTTGCACCTTAAAGGTGTGTGCCGCCGCGCCATCGCCCTGCCATTGGAGCATCAAGTTCGCCACTTTGCCGCGCGGCGCATACGCATCAAGCTGAGTGCGTAAGGCTTTAGGAATCGGCACAAAGTTGGCTAAGTTGCCCAGCGTTTCGAGTTGCAACAAATTCGCGCGCAGCTCACCAAAAGCTGGCTGAGCCTCGGTTTTATTAGCGATACGCAAATATAAATCGGTATTGGGCACGTTCACGCCGCTGGCCAAATGCAAATTCAATCCTTGCGTGGTGACTTCAAAACCGTTGTCAAGTTGCTGCCAAATCACCCGTCCATTCAAGCTGCGCAAACTCATCTCAGGCACGTCAGCCGCCAACTGCGTCGCCACATCGCGCACCGCCAAATCGACTTGCAGTTTCGCCAACTTGCCACCCGCCACATCCAGCCAAGCCCGCAACGCACCATGGCCGCTACTCAGCTCTGGCGGCAAATCCAACCAAGCGCGCCAGGCGGTCAAATCGGCATATTGCAATTGACTAAAAAGCTGACCGCGCCAACTCGTTAAATCCGCAAAACTCGCCCCGTGAAAGTCCCCCCGAATATCCAGCGGACTCGCCAACTCGCTAGGCACACTGGCGCGCAGCGCGATGCGATGATGATTAAAGAAACTTTCCATACGCACATTGACATGTTGCATGACCAAGGGCGGTGCGCCGCGTTGCTCATCCACCCACACAATCAAGGCATCGCGCGCCACTAAACGTGATTGATGCAACAACCAATCCGCAGCCGAGCTATCACGACTTGCGTGACTATCTACCGTCAAACCACCCACATACATTTGCCCTTGAGCATCACGGCGTATCAGCAATTCTGGCCGCTCAATTTCTAAATTTTCCAAGCGCAATTCAGCCGTCAACACCGACCACCAAGAGACGCTCACGGCAATTTTTGGTAACACCAAAGCGGGCTGTTGCTGTGTATCCAATACGGTGAAATTAAGCAGATTTAAGCGTGGACGCAGCCCTTGCCAATCCGCCGAAATTTTCTCGATGGTGACGGGGCGAGCCAAGATTTGCGCGACTTGCGCGGTAATGTGCGCGTGATATTGCTCGATGTTAGGCAGTAGCCAATAGCGCAATACCAAAATACTCGCCGCCATCATCAGCAGCGCGCCCACCGCCAAAACAATGACAATGCGCGTGAGCCAATTAAAGCTGTGCCAGAGAATACGAACGGGACGGGAATTCAACATAAAAACACTGCGCGTAAGCAGAAAATCTATAATCTAAAAAGTCGCGCATTCTAAAGGAAGCCTCGCCCCATGAACACACAAAAGCCACACACATTAGCCTTTACCAGCGGTTTAGCCAGAACCTTGCAATGCAGCCGCTATGCGCAGCGAATTTTGCAAGCCGATGCCGCGCTGCTGACATGGTTAGAAGCCAACTACCAAACGCCCTGCAATGACGAAGAAATTCACGCCTTGCTCGCGCAATCTGGCTTAAATTTACAAGACGAAATACAGCTCACCAAAGCGGTGCGGTATGTGCGCAAGCAGGTGATGTTGAAACTGATTTTGCGCGACCTGAATGCGCTCGCCGATTTGAACGAAGTGATGCACTGCATGACCGCGCTCGCCGAAATTTGTGTGCGCGCCGCGCAAGACTGTTTGATGGATGTGCTGCAAAAACAATTTGGGCAACCCATCGGTGCGAGCAGCGGCGTAGCGCAGCAAATGTTGGTCATCGGCATGGGCAAATTAGGCGGCGGCGAGCTGAATGTTTCCTCCGACATCGACTTGATTTTTGTCTATGCCGAAGATGGCGAAACGCGCGCGATGACGGGACAAAACGAAATTCGCAGCCTAAGTAACCACGAATTTTTCACCCGCCTAGGACGACGTTTAATCAGCCTCATACACGAACCCACCGTAGATGGTTATGTGTTCCGCGTCGATATGCGTTTGCGCCCTTACGGCGACAGCGGCCCGTTGGTGATGAGCTTTGCCGCGCTGGAAGAATATCTGGTCAGCCAAGGTCGTGAGTGGGAGCGTTATGCCTGGATTAAAGCGCGCGTGATTGCGCCCGAACAACACACCAGCAGCAGCGAGTTGATGCAGTTAGCGCAACCGTTTGTGTTCCGCAAATATCTCGACTTTGGCGCGATAGATTCGATGCGTAAATTACACGCGCAAATCCGTCAAGAAGTGGCACGCCGCGACCGTCAAAACAACATAAAACTAGGGCCCGGCGGCATACGCGAAATCGAATTTACTGCGCAAGTTTTTCAACTGATACGCGGCGGACGCGCGGCAAAATTACGCATCCGACCGACCCTGAGCGTGTTGCAGCAACTCGCGAGTGACGGCGAAATTACTGCGGAGACAGTGCGCGATTTAACCGCTGCGTATATTTTTTTACGCAACTTAGAACACCGCTTGCAATACCTAGACGACCAGCAAACTCAAGACATTCCTGAGAATGAAGACGATCGAGCGCGGCTTGCCATCGGCATGGGCTATGCGGATTACGCCGCGCTGTTACAGCAACTCGATGTGCATCGCGCCATTGTCAGCGCGCAATTTAGTGCGATTTTTCGCACTGAAACCGCCACATCTGACGAGTCATTGCGCTGGGATGAAGCACTGGATGAAACCTCGCTAAGCCAACATTTACAAGGTTTAGGCTATGCCGACAGTACAGCAGCTGCGCAACAGTTATTACAATTTCGCGCCAGCTCGCGCTATCAACAATTACCTGAAACTAGCCGCGTGCGCATGGCGCAACTGATGCCGCAATTTATCCGCGCCTGCGCGCAGCAAGCGAATCCCGACCTGACCTTGCAACGCTTACAAAAACTCATCGACAGCATCGCGCGTCGCGCTTCCTACTTGGCATTTTTAGCCGAATATCCACAGGCTTTAACGCGCTTGAGCCAACTTGTTTCAGCCAGCAGTTGGGCAGCGGATTACCTCGCCTCTCACCCTGCTTTGTTCGATGAATTGTTAGACGCGCGTGAGCTTTATCAAGCCCCCGACTGGGCGGCGATTGATGCGCATATCGCAACCCAACTGCATGACTGCGGCGATGATTTAGAACGGCAAATGGACACGCTACGGCACGCTCAACAAGAGCAAATTTTTCATCTGTTGGCGATGGATTTACAGGGCTTATTGCCACTGGAAGTTTTGAGCGACCACTTAAGCGCGTTGGCAGATTTAATGCTGCGTCATGTGCTCAATGTGTGCTGGCAAAACGCGCGCAAAAAACATTGCGATGTCCCGCACTTTGCCATCATCGCTTTTGGCAAATTAGGCGGCAAAGAGCTAGGCTATGAATCCGATTTGGATTTGATTTTTATCTACGACGATGTCCATCCTGATGCGCAAGAAAACTACGCGCGCTTAGCGCAACGCATCAACACTGTGCTCGGCAGCTACACGCAAGCGGGACGTTTATACGAAACCGATTTGCGCTTACGTCCCAATGGCGCAAGCGGTTTGCTGGTGTCGAGCTTAAGCGCATTTGCCGACTATCAAGCGCATGAGGCATGGGTTTGGGAGCATCAAGCCTTAACCCGCGCAAGATTTTGTGCAGGTGATAGCCGTGTCGGCGCGGGCTTTGAAGCGTTGCGTAACACACTGCTGCAAGCTCCGCGTGATGCAGCAAAATTGCGCGATGAGATTGTCGCGATGCGGCAAAAAATGCACGACGGGCATCCCAATCACAGCGAGTTGTTCGACATCAAACACGACGCGGGCGGCATGGTCGATATTGAATTTATGGTGCAATTTTTAGTGCTGGCGCACGCCCATCATTACCCGCAACTGACTGCCAATATCGGCAACTTAGCCTTGCTGAAATTAGCGGGTGAGTTGGCGTTAATTCCAAGCGAGCTAACAGCACAAGTCAGCGCGCAATATCGCAGCTTGCGCCGCAGCCAACACGCGATGCGACTGAATGGCGCAGCAGCTTGCCGCGTCCCGCTTGAGAGCATAGAAAAAAGTCCCACGCTGACGCTATGGGGCTTGCTGTTTGAGGCAGAAAAATAATGTTTATAGTGCGGCGGCGGGATTGACAAACACGGGATTCGAGCCTGAACGCGTCACGGGGTTGCGTCCATCTAAACGCGAAGTTAAACGGTACATCGCCATTTCACCTTTACCTTTGACATTGACGGTGGCGCGTGGCTCAAAAGCGAAGCTGTCGCGCAAGCGGTTGTAGGTCACTTTATCCACTTGTATTACGCCAAAAGTGGCTTCGTCAGTTAAGCGACTAGCGATGTTCACCGTGTCGCCCCACAGGTCATAAATAAACCGCTTAGTGCCAATTACGCCCGCCACCACAGGACCTGTAGCAATCCCCGTATGCACACTCAAATGATATTTGGCGAAAGCAGGGTTATTTTCGACAAATTCGCGCATCTCAAATGCCATATCAGCAATGTCAGCGGTGTAATTGGTTTTATCGCCGCCGAAGCCGCCCACCACCATATAAGCATCCCCCATGGTCTTGATTTTTTCGACATGAAATTTTTCGCTGAGCTGATCGAAACCCGAAAAAATCTCATTCAATAACGTCACCATTTGATTGGGCGACAAAGTTTCAGTGAGCTGGGTGAAGTTCACCAAATCGACAAACATTACGGTGACATCGGCATAGCCATCGGCAATTAGACCTTGATCATTTTTCAAGCGTTGCGCGATATTACTAGGCAGCACATTCAGTAACACGCGCTCCGATTTTTGCTGCTCTTCTTCTAGTAATTGATGTTGCGCATCAAGCTGGCTTTTGATTTTTTCCATCTCCACCACAAAGTGGCGCACCAAGAAATAAATAATCGACGACATGGCTAAAAAATTCAGCGCGAAAAATACGCCGATAACTTTCATCGACATTTCTTTAGGAATCGCTGCGCCCAAAAAATAATCGAACACACCCGAAATAATCGTCATCACCGTGTAGGCAAAAAACCACGGCACGGATTCGCGCCAATTCGACACCACCAACGCGCCAATAGGAGCTAACAACGCCCACAGCATCACGCCGCTAGAGGTCACCGAGCTACCGATGCTCCATTGCATAATGAACGGGGCAAACAAAAATAAGCTCAGTTGAATAAAACGAAAGGTCTCGAATTTTTTAGTTTTGAGATAAAAAACCAAAGAGCCGACTGAGATAAGCTGATAAATCAGCGGGACATTAGAAGAAAAATTCAGCCCCATCAGCCAGTAAATTGCCAACCAAAACACCACGGCAAAATTCATAAATGCACACGCGAAAATCAGCAAGCTTTTACGCAGCTTATCTTCAGGCGTATCTATCATTTCTTTAGTAATCGAAGGCAATGTTTTCATAATATGCTGTGCTTTCCCAATTATTTATTCACTACAGAAAACAGAAATCGACTCTGACGGTTTCATCATACCGAATTTTTTTACGCCACCCATCCACCTTAATATCTAGACAGTTTCGGTAATGCTTCATTAACTGCCAAGAAACGGCTAAAATCGCGCCCTTAAATTTTCGCCCCCTCAATCTTTTACAAAGGATGTACCCCATGTCTATGTCTGACCGCGATGGCTTTATTTGGCACGATGGAAAACTCGTTCCTTGGCGCGATGCAACTACCCACGTTTTGACGCACACATTACATTACGGTATGGGCGTTTTTGAAGGCGTGCGCGCTTATAAAGCGGTAAACGGCACAGCCATTTTCCGTTTGAAAGAACATACAGATCGCTTGTTTAATTCGGCGCGTATTTTCCAAATGAA
>JBJORQ010000042.1:0-18427 GCA_046049345.1 Pseudomonadota bacterium
CGCACTTTGGCTTCTAACTTAGCGGCTGCGCCAGCATCAGCTGCATATTTCGCGGCGACTTCAGTCATGGCGGGGCCGACGGATTTCTTATTGATGGCGTGGCAAACGTTGCAGCCGCTTTTCTTGAATAAAGTTTCGCCGTCATCAGCAAAGGCGGGGCTAGCAACGGTTAAGGCTAAAGTCATTGCGACGAGATAAGATTTTTTCATGGCGTTGCTCCTTGTCGTAAAAATGTGAGTCGTATTTTGCATGATGCGCATTGACTGACTTTGATGTAAATCAAGTTGAAGCTAACTTTAATTATGCCGCAACCCACGTTTGCGCAGCGGCATAGTCTGAGAAAACTTGAATGTCGGCATGGACGAATACGCGCGCAATCCACGCTTGCCAAGTCAGCCATTGGTCGTTGGTAACCACAGCGATTTTGCTGAAGTCATATTGGTGTTCTTGGCTGAAAAATTTGATTTCGTGCCATGCCACATCGGGGGTGTAATCCAACATGCCGCGCAAATCAAAAATCAAATTCACTGCGCCAGCCGAGCTGAGTTGGTAGCGGGCGTGTTCTTCAAACTGTTTGAAGTCGCTCAGGGTAAATTCACCCATCACGGCGAGGTTAATTAGGCTGGGCGTTTGTTCGATGGTAATCATTTTTTACCTCACTAGCAGTGAACGAATTACAAGTGCGGCGCGAGATTGCGACGCAGATATTCATGGAAATGCAACATGCCGTCTTCGGTTGGCGATTGATAGGGGCCATGCTGTTCTAAGCCTTTTTCATACAGGGCTTTGCGCCCTTGGTGCATTTTCATGCAGATGATGTCGTCTTCTACCGCCGTCTCGTGATACGCCTTTTGCTCGGCTTCTACATAGTCGCGCTCGAACAGCGCGATTTCTTCGGGATAATAGAACTCGACGATGTTGCTGCATGACTCAGGGCCGCGCGGCACGATGGTGCTAATCACTAAAGTGTGCGGATACCACTCGACCATGATGTTGGGATAGTAGGTCAGCCAAATCGCGCCGTATTTAGGCAGATTGCCGCCGTACATGCGCAACACTTGCTCTTGCCAACGACCATAAATCGGACTGCCGACCTTGCGCAACGCGTTGTTGATGCCCACGGTTTGTACGCTGTATTGCTCGCCAAATTCCCATTTCAAATCGTCGCAATCGACAAAATTCCCTAAGCCAGGATGGAAGGGTACAACGTGGTAATCCTCCAAATACACTTCGATAAACGTCTTCCAGTTAAACGCGTATTCATCTACTTCGACGCGGTCGAGCATGTAGCCCGAAAAATCTAAATCTTTCATCACGCCGATTTTGGACAAATCTTGAGTGACATCGCGCGCGCCGTTAAACAGCAAACCGTTCCAGTTTTGCAGCGGCGAGGTACCTAAATGCAAGCAGGGATTTTGTGGGAAATGCGGCGCGCCCATGAGTTCGCCCGTGGTCTTGTAAGTCCAGCGGTGTAAGGGACAGACGATATGTTTGGCATTGCCGCGACCTTCCAGCATGGTGGCTTGACGATGGCGGCAAATGTTCGATAACAATTCCACACCATTGGCATTTTTCACCAACATTTGCGCGCCGCCATCGAGTACCTGATAGTCGCCAAGATTGGGCACCATCAATTCGTGGCCAACATAATTAGGACCTTGCGCAAATAGCGCGCGCTGCTCGACCGCCTGTATCTGTGGGTCGAAATACCAGCTCATCGGCGGAGCGATAGGGGTGTCAGTGAGGTGCTGCGGTTTTGCGATGTCGGACATAACTTAGTAGTTTGAAATACCAAGGTGAAAAGGGCGCGGATTTTCCCTTAAAAGCGGTTTAGGGGCAACTGTTGTGCGCGAGCGGTGCTGCGCGGGCGATTTAAGCCTGTGTGGTCGGGAATAATTCGGTAAGATTCAGTCCGCGCGCGTAGATGACGCGCTTTTTTAATGTCCTCGACTCCAGTCCTATGAAAATTCACGAATATCAGGGTAAAGAAATTCTGCGTCAATTCGATGTGCCGACCCCGCGCGGGGTGGCGTGTTTTAGCGTGGCAGAAGCCGTTGCTGCTGCACAAGTTTTAGGGGGCAGTGTGTGGGTGGTGAAGGCGCAGATCCACGCGGGCGGACGCGGCAAAGGCGGCGGCGTGAAAGTGGCCAAGTCGTTGGACGAGGTAAAAACTTTTGCGCAGCAAATTTTAGGCATGCATTTGGTCACGCATCAAACTGGCAAGGATGGGCAAGTGGTACGTCGTTTACTGATTGAGCAAGGCGCTGCGATTGCCAAAGAGTTTTATTTGGGCATGGTTATCGACCGCAGCGCGCAGCGCGTTGCTTTGCTCGCGTCTTCTGAAGGCGGCATGGAAATTGAGGAAGTCGCCGCACATCACCCCGAAAAAATTAACAAATTATGGATAGATCCTGTGCTGGGTTTGCAGGCAGCGGATGCGGCAAACATCGCTAAGAAAATTGGGCTGCCTGATGCGGCGATTGCTGAGGCGGTGCAGGTGTTGCAAGGTTTGTATCAGGCGTTTGTGGCGAAGGACGCGATGCTGGCCGAAATCAATCCGCTGGTGCTGACCACTGACAATCGCGTTATTGCGCTGGATGCGAAATTTAATTTTGATAGCAACGCGCTGTATCGTCATCCTGAAATTGTCGCGTATCGCGATTTGGATGAAGAAGATGCGGCGGAAATTGAAGCCTCGAAATTTGACCTGAGCTACATTTCGTTGGATGGCGATATTGGCTGTTTGGTGAACGGCGCGGGCTTGGCGATGGCGACTATGGACATTATTAAATTGTATGGCGGTAATCCTGCCAATTTCCTGGATGTGGGCGGTGGCGCGAGCAAAGAAAAAGTCACTGAAGCCTTCAAATTGATGTTGAAAAATCCCAATCTCAAAGCAATTTTGGTGAACATTTTTGGCGGCATTATGAAGTGCGACGTGATAGCCGAAGGCGTAGTCGAGGCGGCGCGTGAAGTGCATTTAACTGTGCCGCTGGTAGTGCGTTTGGAAGGCACAAATGTTGAATTAGGCAAAAAGATTTTGGCTGAATCGGGCTTGCCGATTATTTCAGGCAGCGATATGGCCGATGCTGCACAAAAAGTTGTTGCGGCGGCTGCGAAAGGAAATTAAAAAATGGCGATTTTGATTGATAAAAATACCCGCGTAATGACGCAAGGCATGACGGGAAAAGTGGGGCAATTTCATACGCAAAATTGCATTGCCTACGCGAATGGCAAGAACTGTTTTGTCGCGGGTGTGACACCGAAAAAAGGTGGGCAAAATTTTGAAGGTGTGCCGATTTACGACAGCGTGCTGGAAGCCAAACAACAAACTGGCGCGACAGTTTCGGTGATTTATGTGCCGCCGCCGTTTGCCGCTGCCGCGATTGATGAAGCGGTCGAGGCGGGACTGGAGTTGGTGATTTGCATCACCGAAGGCATTCCCGTTCACGACATGATTAAAACGCGTTACAAAATGCAAGGCAAAAGTACGCTGTTAATCGGTCCGAATTGTCCAGGTTTGATTACGCCCGACGAACTGAAAATCGGCATTATGCCCGGCCACATTCATCGCAAAGGTCGCATTGGTGTGGTGTCGCGTTCGGGCACGTTGACCTATGAAGCGGTTGGGCAACTGAGCGCGCTGGGCTTGGGGCAATCATCTTGCGTCGGCATTGGTGGTGATCCTATCAACGGCTTAAAACATTTGGATATTCTCAAGTTGTTTAACGATGATGACGAAACCGATGCGGTCATTATGGTCGGTGAAATCGGCGGTAACGACGAAGAAGAATGCGCGCGCTGGATTAAGCAAAATATGCGTAAACCCGTGGTCGGATTTATTGCTGGCGTAACCGCACCAGAAGGTAAGCGCATGGGACATGCCGGTGCGATTATTTCGGGCGGACAAGGTGGCGCGGATACCAAACTTGCGGTGATGGAAGAATGCGGCATTCATATCACGCGTAATCCTGCTGAAATGGGGCGTGTGATGCAGCAGGTTTTGTTGCGAGGTAAGTAGCAAGTAGGAGGTGGGGTGGCGCATTGCGCCTGATGCCGCAAGACCGCAAGGGGCTTCCCACAAAATATGTCGCCTAGCGGCTCGTATTTTTGAATGAAGGGCATTCCCACGAAACAACGGAGCTGAGGCTCCAGTTTCTAAATGAAGTGGAGAGAAAAGTGTGGGAGCTCGATTTATCGAGGGGTATTTTGGGTGTAGTAATCGCCCGACAAGTCGGCCTCCTACAAAAGCCTGCCGCTCCACTCACCACTTTTCAAATTTATATAAGGAATATCTAGATGTTAGAAATGTTAGTTAGCAGTGTATTTTGGGTTGGGGTCGTCAAAATTATTATGATTGACTTGCTGTTGAGCGGCGACAACGCGGTGGTGATTGCTTTGGCGTGTCGCAACCTGCCTGTGGCGCAGCGCAGAAAAGGCATTATGTTCGGTGTGATGGGTGCGATTGTGTTGCGCATTGTGCTGACATTTTTTGCTGTGGGGATGCTCTCGCTGCCTTATCTCAAACTGGTTGGCGCGTTCTTGCTGATTTGGATAGGCGTGAAATTATTGCTGCCCGAAGACGAGCATGGCGAAGACAGTATCAAAGCGGAAACCAAGCTATTTGCAGCGGTGAAAACCATCATCATCGCCGACTTTGTGATGAGCTTGGACAACGTGTTGGGCGTGGCGGCGGCGGCGAATGGCAATACCACTTTGCTCGTGTTCGGTTTGCTGATTAGCATTCCGCTGATTGCTTGGAGCAGCCAGTTGGTGTTGAAAGTTATCGACCGCTTTCCTATGGTGATTTATGCGGGCGGCGCGCTATTGGGTTATGTGGCGGGTGAGATGTTGGTGAGCGAAGCGGTGTTAGCCCCGCTGTTCGAGGCGCGTCATTATTTGCACTATCTCGTCCCCGTCGCTTGCGCGTTGTTGGTGCTAGGTTTGGGGCGTTGGTTGGCGATAAAACAATCGGCAGGCAATGTCGCGGTCGATTTGCTTGATGCCAAAGTTGATGGCAAAAATTCGGAGAAATAAGATGAAATTTTTAATTCCTGTGGATGGTTCTGAGGGCGCGAATCGTGCGGTTGATTATGTGATTAATAGTGCGGCGTGGTTGCGTGAACCCGCGCACATTTATTTGCTTAATGTGCAGTGGAAGTTGGCGATGGGTAACGTGAAATTGTTTATCAGCCAAGCCACCATGGACGATTACTACCGTGAGCAAGGTCTCGCGCAGTTAGCAGCGGCACGCGCCAAATTGGATGGGGCGCAGCTCGCTTATGAATATCACATCAGCGTGGGCGCGCCTGCGGCAGCGATTGTGCAGTACGCGGATGCGCACAAAATTGATCAAATTGTGATGTGTAAGCAGGGTGAAACAAGCTTGCAATCTATGCTACTGGGCTCGGTGGCGAGTCAGGTGGTGCAGTTGGCAAAGTGTCCCGTGTGGATGCTGCCTTAATTTCTCGGTTGGTTTTTTCAAGTAACGCTAGGCTTTCTAGTTCAATACATTCGTATCAAATGCAGCACGTTAATTAGGAGTGGTAATGAGCGTTCCATCGCTATGGAAGCATGATGGTTTTATCGGACTAGCTCTGGCACTGCTGTTTTTACTCAGTAGCGGTAGCGATTTGATGCAAAGCCTAGAGCGTAAAGCGTATGACTTCGGTGTGAAGTCAGCGAGTCGCGTACCCAGCGATAAAATTGCGCTGATTGCAATTGACGATGAAAGTATTGCGAATTTGGGACGCTGGCCTTGGTCGCGTGAAATTCACGCCAAAATGATTACTATTTTGACGGCTGGACATGCCAAAGTAATTGGCTACACGGTATTCTTTTTTGAGCCACAAGTGGATGCAGGGTTGGCTTATATCAACAAAATTGCCGAGCTAGTGTCCAGCAGCCCATTACAACAAAGTCCCGATGTTGAGAAGCTGAATCTCTTGCTGCGCGACGCTGTGCAAAATTTGAATAACGATCAAAAGCTCAGTGACAGCATGGCGAACGCCAATAATGTATTGCTTGCGCTTTATTTAGAGCCAGGTATGCCACAAGGTAATCCTGATCAGCCTTTACCTGCTTATGTGTTAAGCAATAGATTGTCTAATGTGCAGTTAGCGGGGGGCGTACATGCGCTACCTAAAGCCACTCGCAGCCTGTTATCACCGATTCCCTTGGTGGGGGAAAAGGCTACTGCGATGGGGCATTTGAATAGCTTTCCAGAAGTCGATGGTGCGGTGCGTAGCGACCCGCTCGTGTTGCGTTATTACGACCAATACTATCCCTCGTTATCGTTGATGCTGGCGGCGAAGAGTTTGAATCTGACCCGTCAGGATATTCAAGTCAATTTGGGCGAAGGTGTGCGCCTAGGTAGTTTGAACGTGGCGACGGATGCACAGATGCAAATGCGTAGTTTTTTCTATGCAGATACGGCAACTAAACCTGCTTTTACGATGGATTCTTTTTACGATGTTTATACGGGCAAAATTTCGCCAGATAAGTACAAAGATAAAATCGTGCTGATTGGTGCTTCTGCTGCGGGTGTGGGTAGCATACAAGTTACTCCAATCTCATCAGGTATGGCTCCCGTGATGATTTTGGCGCACTCGGTATCCAGTATTTTGCAGGGTGATTATTTTGTGACACCCGTGTGGAGTTCGCTGGTTGAGTTGGTCGTTTTTATTTTGGTCGCGGTGTATTTAATCGTATGGTTGCCGCGTTTGAAAGCAGCATTGGCTGCCGTGGTGACCGCTGCAATTTTTATTGCTTTATTGCTGACTCACTTTATTTTGATGACTACCGAGTTGGTATGGTTGCAATTGATGTTGCCAGCAGCATTGTTATTGACTGGGCATTTATTGTTGACGACTAAACGCTACTTGAGTACTGAAAAAGGCAAACAAAAATCCGATGCCGATTCGGCTGAAAGCAATCGTATGCTGGGCTTGGCGTTTCAGGGGCAAGGTCAGCTTGATATGGCCTTTGATAAGCTGCGCAAAGTGCCATTGGATAACAGTTTGATGGAGGTGTTGTATAACTTAGGTTTAGACTTTGAGCGCAAACGCCAGTTCAATAAAGCTGAGTCAGTATTCAACTATATGGCTGAATTTAATCCTAAATTCCGTGATTTACCCGTGCGCTTAAGTCAGGCGCGCGAAATGGCGGAAACTATTGTTTTGGGTCATGGCGGGGGGCGTAGCCATGCACATGATTTGGTATTGGGCAAGTCTGGCTTGTCTAAGCCGATGTTGGGTCGTTACGAAATAGAAAAAGAGCTGGGCAAGGGGGCGATGGGGGTAGTTTATTTTGGGCGGGATCCCAAAATAGGTCGCACAGTGGCAATTAAAACGGTCGCGTTGTCGCAAGAATTTGAGGAAGAGGAATTACACGAGGTGAAAGAGCGTTTCTTCCGTGAAGCCGAAACAGCGGGGCGACTCAATCATCCTAATATCGTGTCGATTTATGACGCAGGCGAAGAGCATGATTTGGCGTATATCGCGATGGAGTTTTTGAAGGGTAAAGATTTGGTCCCTTATACTAAAGACGAAAGTTTGCTACCTCTTGAAACCGTGCTGGCGATTGTCGCAAAAGTTGCCGATGCGCTGGACTATGCGCATAAACAAAACGTAGTTCATCGCGATATTAAGCCTGCTAACATCATGTATGACGCTGAAACGGATACGCCGAAGGTGACTGATTTTGGTATTGCACGCATTACCGATTCAAGTAAAACGAAAACGGGGATGGTGTTGGGTACGCCTTCTTTTATGTCCCCCGAACAGTTGGCGGGGCAGAAAATCTCGGGTACATCGGATTTATTTTCGTTGGGTGTCATGCTCTACCAGCTAGTCAGTGCTCGCTTGCCCTTTGAGGGCGACTCTATGGCGCAGTTGATGTATCGCATTGCCAATGATGAACCTACCGATATTCTTACCATTAAGCCTGATTTACCAGCGTGTTTAGTGGTAATTATCAATAAAATGCTGGCTAAAAGAATTGACGAGAGATATGCAAATGGTGCGCAAATTGCGGAGCAATTGCGTGGGTGTGTGGCAAGTTTGAAAGGGTAAATGATGAACATAACGCAAGCCCTAAAAATCGTGAGCAAAACCGATCCTGGCATGGTGCGTGCGCACAATGAAGACAGCGTGAGTGTGGATGCTGGCGTAGGTCTGGTGGTGTTGGCTGATGGAATGGGCGGTTACAACGCGGGTGAGGTGGCCAGTGGCATCGCTATTTCGGTAACCAGCACAGAAATTTCTCGACATTTACAGTTTGAATCTGCTGCCACTCAACACACTTCCCAAAATGAAGATAATGCCGTTGTTTTGTTGCGTGAAAATATTCAAAAAGCCAATCGCTCAATTTATCACGCATCGCAAAGCCAGCCGCAATACGCGGGTATGGGGACGACTATTGTGGCGGGAGTGTTTTACGATAATCGTGTCGCGGTTGCGCACATTGGTGACTCGCGTATGTATCGCTTGCGCGGTGAAAAGTTGACAACGGTGACGCGCGATCATTCTTTACTGCAAGAGCAAATTGATAGTGGCTTGATTAGTGTGGCAGATGCCCGCTTTTCTAAAAATAAAAATTTAGTCACGCGCGCGGTGGGCATTGATGAAAATGTTGAGCCTGAAATTCATGTCTATCCGGTGCAGCTCGGCGATGTCTATTTACTGTGTTCGGACGGACTCAATGATATGGTTGAAGATGCCGATATTGAGTCGGCACTCTATGCATTGCAAGGTAATTTAGCACTGGCCGCCGACCATCTAATTCAAATGGCAAATGATAACGGTGGGCGCGACAACGTGTCGGTTATTTTAGTCAAAATTACGGCAGACTTTGCGCTGCCTAGGTCGTGGTTAACGAGATTTTTGAATCGTTTTAAAAAATAATTTGTGTAAGGGGTAATGCTATGACCGGAAAATTGATATTGAGTATGGACGGGATTCAAATTAAGGAATATCCGTTAATTAAAGAGCGTGTCACGATAGGTCGAAAGTCGAGCAATGACATTGTGATTGACAATCTCGGCGTGAGCGGAGAGCACGCGGCTGTAGTGACTATTTTGCAGGACTCTTTTTTGGAGGACTTGAATAGCACTAATGGCTTAAGTGTGAATGGTGTGCCCGTTAAAAAGCATTTTTTACAAAACCATGACGAGATTGAAATTAGTAAGCACACCTTAAAGTATGTGACGGACCAGTTAAGTAAGACCACGGCGGATGATTTTGAAAAGACGATGATATTGCGATCTCCCCCGCAACAAGTTGCCCCCGTTGTTGAGCTCGCTGAACATGCCTCGATAATGAGTCAGACCCATGTGCTGAGTGTTGCAAAAGTTTTGTCTATGGGAGTTGAGGTGACGGATAAGTTGCCCGCCTCGGTCGTAACACCGCCTAGTTCAGGCGCGCCTCAAGCTGCGAGCATACAGATTCTGACCGGACCGAATGCAGGTAAAGAGTTGGAGCTGCTCAAAAATCTGACTACATTGGGTAAGCCTGGCGTACAAGTGGCGGTGTTGGCTCGGCGACCAAGTGGTTACTTCATCACTCATGTTGAGGGTGACAGCTTCCCAGCGGTGAATGGAAATCTATTAAATGAACAGCCACGCCAACTGAATGACCATGATGTGATTGAACTGGCGGGTGTAAAAATGGAATTTTTCCTTAAAGCTTAACTGTTGCCGAGTGCTTGTATTCGTCAGGTTCGCCTGTGGTTAGCTGAGGTTGTACGACGTTGAAAAAAAATGCGATTTTAATGGGTCTGGGTTTATTACTGACGTTGCTGTTTGTCGGTAATGCCGCGCATTTTTATAGTTTCGGTTTTGTCGATCGCTTATCGTCAGTGTTATATGACCAGCGTTTGCGTTTAACGATGCCTGCTACCTTAGACGATCGTATTGTCATACTCGACATCAATGAAAAAAGCCTAAAAGAAGAGGGGCGTTGGCCGTGGAGTCGGGATCGTTTGGCTCTATTGATGGATCAGTTGTTTGATCATTATGGCATCGCAGTCGTAGGTTTCGATGTGGTGTTCGCGGAGGCTGACAATAGCTCTGGTTTGCATGTTTTGGAGCAACTTTCCGCTGGGCCATTAAAGGATGATTCTCATTATCAAGCCGCTTTCTCCCAGCTTAAACCTCGCTTGCAATATGACAATTTGTTTGCAGGGACAATTAAAAATCGTCCTGTCGTACTCGGTTATTATTTTACTTCTCAACAAGCGTTGAGTGTTTCTGGTGCTTTACCTCCCGCTGTGCTTGGCAAAGATTCTGTGCCTATTAAAGAACTAGGTATTGCAGCTTGGAATGGTTACGGCGGTAACTTACCTGAATTGCAGGCTGCAGCGGGGAGCGCGGGACATTTCAACCCAATTATTGACCAAGATGGGGTGGTTCGACGCTTACCGATGTTGGTTGAGTATGAGGGCTCTTATTACGCTTCATTATCCCTTGCGATGGTGCAAGAGTTACTCGGTAAAGCAAGGTTGCAGCTAGGTTTTGCGGATACCGAGAGTCATAGCAGCTCTAGTTTGGAGTGGTTAGAGTTGGTGGGTACTACGCAGTCACTTAGAGTCCCCGTGGATCAAGATTTTTCTGCGCTGGTTCCATATCGAGGTAAACAAGGTCGCTTTCGCTATCTGTCTATGGCTGACGTACTGCATGGACGGGTCGATATTGCAGAGTTAAAGAATAAAATTGTATTGGTGGGAACTACGGCTCCCGGGCTAATGGATATGCGTTCTACGCCCGTTTCAGAGGTATATCCCGGGGTCGAGGTCCATGCCAATATGATCGCCGGGATATTAGATCAAGAAATTAAGCAGCAACCTGCGTATATGTTAGGCGCAGAGGTTTTATGGTTGTTGTTAGTCGGGATTGCTTTGAGTTTTTTACTGCATTGGCTGAGTCCCCTGCGTGCAATTCTAGTGTCGCTTAGTGCCTTCGTGTTGAGCTATGGCGTGAGTTGGATGGCTTGGCAAAGTGCCGACTTAGTGATGCCTGTGGCGAATAGTTTGTTAATGATCGTTTTGCTCTTTGCGGTCAATATGTCCTTTGGCTACTTTGTTGAATCTCGCACTAAACGTCAAATTACTAGCTTGTTTGGACAATATGTACCAAGCGAGCTGGTTGATGAAATGAGTAAAAATCCTGCCAGTGTGTCGATGGCGGGCGAGAGTCGGGAAATGTCAGTTTTGTTTTCTGATGTGCGTGGTTTTACCAATATTTCGGAGGGGCTTGAGCCTAAAGAATTATCGTTACTCATGAATGAGTTCCTTTCGCCTTTATCGCGCGTGGTTTATAAGCAGCGCGGCACGATAGATAAGTATATGGGGGATTGCATCATGGCATTTTGGGGAGCTCCTTTACCCGATCAGCAACATGCGCGTCATGCCATTTTGGCTGGCTTAGAGATGCAGGTAAAAATGACAGAATTGCGTCCGCATTTCTTAGCGCGCGGCTGGCCAGAGATTAACGTGGGTGTCGGTGTGAATACGGGACAAGTCAGCGTAGGCAATATGGGGTCTGATGTGCGAGTTGCTTATACCGTGATGGGTGATGAAGTTAATTTAGCTTCACGCTTAGAAGGTATTACCAAGCAGTATGGCGTGGGATTCATTGTTGGTGAAAATACGCGTAATGCTACCCATGACTTTGTTTATCGTGAACTCGATTATGTACGCGTCAAAGGTAAAGACAAGCCGATTGCTATTTATGAGCCATTGGGTGTGATAGGCGAAGTGAGTGCGTCAACTCTTGATGAGTTGAAGATATTTCATGAGTTGCTTCTCTGTTATCGTAAGCAAGACTGGGAGCAGGCTGAGTTACAGCTGGTGAAATTACAGCGACTGTCTGCACAAACGGAGTTGTATCAAATATATGCACGACGTATCGCGCACTTTCGTAAACACCCACCTAGTGCAGAGTGGGATGGTGTATATGTGTTTGAGACGAAATAAGCAAAGCGAGAAAATGATGAAACTTCGTGTGTTGGGCTGTAGCGGTGGAATTGGGGGCAATTTGCACACCACGTCCTTTCTGCTGGATAACGATGTATTGATAGATGCCGGAACGGGTGTGAGCGAATTAAGTCTCACCGAGCTTTCTATGATTGACCATATTTTTATTACTCATTCGCATCTCGATCACATTGCGTGCATTCCACTTTTAATTGATAGCGTTGGTTTTATGCGCGCTCAGCCGATTACCATTTACGCGCTAGAGGAAACCATAGATGCGCTTAAACAACATATTTTTAACTGGAAAATCTGGCCTGACTTCAGCGAAATCCCCAGTGCACAGCAGCCGTTTATGCGCTATCAACCCATTGCGGTGGGTGAGAAAATTGTTTTGCAGGGACGTACGATTACTGCGCTTCCGGCTAATCATGTAGTGCCTGCGGTTGGCTATCACTTTGATAGTGGTAGGGCGAGTTTGGTGTTTAGTGGTGATACAACGAGTAATGATGCCTTGTGGAAGGTTGTTAACAAAATTAACAACTTACGCCACGTTATTATCGAGACAGCATTCTCCAATAGTGAGCGAGAACTGGCTGTGTTATCTAAGCATTTATGCCCCAGTTTATTGGTTGATGAGCTTGCTAAATTTACAGGAAATGCAGATATTTTTATCACGCATTTGAAGCCTGGGGAGATGGAGTTAATCATGCGTGAGATTGATTTAGCCACGACACGTTTACATCCGAAGATGCTATTTAATAATCAGTTGTTTGAACTGTAATGGGCGATGCATTTGATATTAAAGTGCTGGCTAGCTTAGAGCCGATTGCGGCTTTTGGTGCTGCTAGACTGCGTGAGCTACTTGATTATTGCCATACCGAAAAAGTGACGCGCGGGGCTAATGCTTTTTCTTCTTCTGGTCTGCAAGGTCAATCGGTGTATCTAATTGATGGTGAAATCGCATTACAGTATCAAGATGGTAATCGGGTTGTGGTCAACGCTCACTCAGAATGGGCTAAACATCCCTTAGGTAAACGCCAGCCAGAAATTATGACAGCGACGGCGTTATGTGATAGCCAGTTATTACGGATTGATGATGAATTACTGGATTGTATGATGACGTCGGATCAATTCGCCAGTCATGCCTTCCACGCTGATATTTCCGAGAATGCGGTGTTGCAAGCGAGTGATTTGGAAGGTAGGCGTTTATTTGGCTCGACAATATTCAGTGCGGAAAACTTACAGCATGGTCCGTTTGCACATCTACCTACTGCTAACATTGGTGGGTTGATTAAGTGTATCGAAACCGTGGTGGTGTGGGGTAATGATGTGGTTGTGCGTGAAGGTGAGGACGGTGATTATTATTACCTGATTGATACAGGTCGAGCTGTAGTGACCCGGCGTATCGGGGGGGTAGATTTAGAGCTTGCTCGCTTGCAAGCGGGCGATGTGTTTGGTGAAGAGGGGTTGGTTTCCGATGCTAAGCGCAACGCAAGCGTGACGATGCAAACAAATGGTGTGTTACTACGCTTAAATCGACAGGATTTTCTACATTTATTGCAAGAGCCGCTGCTGCATAAAGTTGCCTTTTCTGACGCATTACAAGCAGTACACGAGGGCGCGGTGTGGATTGATGTGCGTCATCCGCCTGAGTATCGCTATGATCGACTGGCGGGCGCATTAAATATCCCGCTAAATGATATTCGCAATGCCATTGGTCTGTTGGATCTGAACAAGAAATACATTGTGTATTGTCAAAGTGGGCGGCGTAGTGCGGCTGCTGCTTTTATCTTAGCTCAGGCGGGCTACCAAACTCAGGTGTTAGAGGGTGGTTTATGGTCTGTTTCGCATCAGCAACAACAATAATAATTTTACAAGGAATATGACATGGGCATCGCAGCGGCAACAGGCAATCAATTGCAATTCACTAAAGATCTAAATCAGGTTATCAATCGAGTGCACTCTGCCTCTAACATTGATGAGATTATGCTGGATGTGAGTCGTGATGTGTGTAGCTTGCTTAATGCTGATCGCCTCACAATTTATGTGGTCGGTGAAGATGGCTCATCACTGGTGTCTAAAGTTAAAACGGGCTTGAACTCATTTAAAGACCTGAAGTTGCCGATTGCTGAGCAAAGTGTTGCTGGTTTTGTTGGTGTTCATAAAAGAATAGTCAATATAAAAGACGTATACGATGGTCAAGAACTGGCGGGATTAAGCCCGCAGTTGCGTTTTCTGAAGGAGGTTGATACTCGTACTGGGTATCGCACGAAGCAAATGTTAGTGGTGCCTATTGTTGATGTGGATGCCAATCTGGTTGGTGTGATTCAGGTAATTAACAATAAAGCGGGGGATAGCTTTTCGCCCATGGTGGAAGCAGGAGCCCAAGAGCTTGCTCAAAGTATGGCTTTGTCGTTACGCCAGCGGCAGAACATTCATGTAGTGCGTAGCAAGTATGATTTTTTGGTCAGCAATGCGGTCTTGTCTGCTGCTGAATTAGAGCTTGCTAATCGTACCGCGCGGCGTAAAGGTGTGGATGTAGAAGAAATTCTGATTGATGAATTTCAGGTCACCGTTGAGTTGTTAGGTAAAGCATTGGCCGAGTTTTTTGGCGTGGGTTACGAGCCGTTTAAAGCAGATCGAATTAAGCCGAATGATTGAAACGTGAGTATGTCGCGAGTAGTCATTGGATACCCGTTGAAGAAAATCAGGATGGTTTGATGATTGTGACCACTGACCCTGAGCGGATTCAATCCTCCCGTGTGGTTAATAACATTTTTTCTCGTCACCGTCTTGTCTATAAGGTTTGTACTAATCGTGAGTTTGCGCAGATTATTGCAGCATTCTACGGTGGTGGTGCAGCTAGCGCAGATGGGACAGGTGCCTTTGCCGCTGACGAAACATCCATGGATGATTTGTTGTCGACGATGGGCTCTGATGAGGATGAAGAGGGGAGCTCGGTTTCTTCCGATGATGTGAGTGCTGCTGCTGATAATGAGTTAGTGAAGTTGGTGAACAAGGTGATTGTCGATGCGTACCGTATGGGTGCGTCAGATATTCATATTGAGCCTCAGCCAGGTAAGGCTAAGACGCAAATTCGCGTGCGTAAGGATGGCTCTTTGCTCAATTATATTGAGGTGCCAGCCACTTACCGCAATGCTTTAGTGACGCGATTGAAAATCATGTGTGACTTGGATATTTCTGAGAAGCGCCGACCACAAGATGGAAAAATTAAATTTAGAAAGTATGGTCCGCTCGACATTGAGTTGCGGGTCGCGACCATCCCCTCACAAGGCGGTGTAGAAGATGTCGTCATGCGTATTTTGGCATCCGGTGAACCATTGCCATTAGAAAAAATGGGGTTTTCTGCGCGGAACAATGAGTTGATTCGTACGACGATCACCAAACCGTACGGCTTGTTTTTTGTCTGCGGACCAACGGGTTCAGGTAAAACCACCACGCTGCATTCGATTCTTAAATATATCAACAAGCCTGAAACTAAAATTTGGACGGCGGAAGATCCTGTCGAAATTACCCAAAAAGGACTCCGTCAGGTACAAATCAACAAGAAGGCTGGCTTGGATTTTGCCACGGTGATGCGGGCATTTTTACGTGCAGACCCAGATGTCATTATGGTCGGTGAAATGCGCGATAAAGAAACGGTATCGATTGGTATTGAAGCTTCTCTGACGGGTCACTTGGTATTTGCGACTTTGCATACCAACAGCGCGCCTGAGTCGATTATTCGGTTGTTAGATATGGGGATGGATCCATTTAACTTCGCCGATGCTTTGTTGGGGATTTTGGCGCAACGTTTGGCGAAGCGTCTGTGTGCTGATTGCAAAACCTCTCATGTTGCGAGTGCCGATGAGATTAAAGCTTTGCTTAGTGAATATAGCACTGAGTTAGCAAATACAACCTCGTGGAAAAAAGATCCAAGTGCAGGAATGAAAGCTTTATATGCTGAATGGCTCAAATTGTTTGGTGATGATAAAGGACAGCTCCATCTGTTTTCTCCGGTGGGGTGTGAAAAGTGTTCGGGCACAGGGTATCGAGGGCGTGTCGGTTTACATGAATTATTGATAGGCTCAGATTTAGTAAAAAAAGGCATTCAAGAACACGCACGCGTTGCCGAGTTATTAGCCCTTGCATTGGAAGAGGGGATGCGCACCTTGAAGCAAGATGGTATGGAAAAGGTGTTGCAAGGAATTACGGATATGCACCAAGTGCGTTCGGTGTGTATTAAGTAGGCGATGCTTACTTAATAAGGGAGTGGTACTTAATGGAATCTTCTGAAAAATTACGCCATCGCGTGAAAGAGCTGAATGAAATTGGTGTAGCTCTGTCTGGGCAGCGCGACATTAATGGTTTACTGGAGATGATTCTGGAAGCCGCCAAGCGCATCACCCATGCTGATGCAGGGACATTGTATTTGCATGATGATGAGCGGCGGGTGTTGCATTTTGAAATTTTACGCAATGATAGTTTGAAAATTGCGATGGGCGGTTTAAGTGGTAAGCCGATGAGCTACTACCCCGTAGAGCTGTACGATGCCGTAGGGCAGCCTAATCACGCCATGGTGGTAAGCCACACCGCGCTGAGTGGCGAAACTGTTAATATCCCAGATGCTTATATTGCAAGAGGATATGACTTTTCTGGCACGCAAGCTTTTGACGCTAAAACAGGTTATCGCTCACAGTCTTTCTTGGCTGTTCCCATGCGTAACAATCAAGATGAAATTATTGGTGTATTGCAACTCATCAATGCGTTGAACCCAGAAACGGGTTCTATCGTGCCGTTTTCGGTGGATGATCAGCAGTTACTTGAATCTTTAGCTTCCCAAGCCGCGATTGCATTGACCAATCGTCGTTTGATTGAACAAATGGAAGCTTTGTTTGAGTCGCTGATTCAGTTGATTAACACCGCGCTGGATGACAAGTCACCTTATACAGGTGGGCATTGTCAGCGTGTCCCTGTGTTGACAATGATGCTCGCTGATGCTGTCAATCGTACTAAAGTTGGGCCGCTCAAAGATTTTGTGATGACGGAAAAAGATCGTTACGAGTTAAAAATTGCTGGGTTATTACATGACTGCGGAAAAATCACGACACCTGTACATATAGTTGATAAATCGACTAAGTTGCATACTTTGTTCGATCGGATTGAGTTGCTGGATACACGCTTTGAAATATTAAAGCGCGACAGTGAGATTGTGATGCATAAACAAATCATCAAACAAATGGGGCTAATTGGCTCAAGCCCGGAACAACAAGAGTTTGCTCTCGCGGGCATTCGTCTTGAGCATGCTGAGCGGGTTCAACAATTAGATGCCGATCGAGATTTTTTACGTGTCTGCAATGTGGGAGGAGAAACAATGTCCCTTGAAGCTCAGCAGCGCGTGCGAAAAATTGCTACTTTGAGCTGGGATAATGGAGATTATGGAGCTGTCAATTTTTTAAATGATGACGAAATTGAGAACTTATCTGTCCGTGCTGGTACTTTGACTGCGGCCGAGCGCGAAGTCATCAATCGTCATATTATTGTGACCAATAAAATGTTAGCGGCTTTGCCATGGCCGAAACATTTACAAAATGTCCCTGAGTATGCAGGTGGACACCATGAGCGCATGGATGGCACCGGGTATCCGCTGGGCTTAACGCGTGAACAGATGTCAGTGCAAGCTAGAGTCATGGGAATTGCTGATATCTTTGAGGCCTTAACAGCTAAAGATCGCCCATATAAGCCAGGGAAAACACTTTCTGAGTCCTTGGCTATTTTGGCTAGATTCAGCAAAAATGGGCACATTGACCCAGACTTATTTGATGTTTTTATTACTGAAAAGGTTTATTTGGAGTATGCCCAGCAGTTTATGTCGCCCGAGCAAATTGATGAAGTAAATTTAGCTGGACTTCGGACTCTTTAACATTGAGCAATGGGCGTCAGGTCGTCGAGTGAGGTAAGTTGATGAAGATGGATACGAACGTTTTGGTAAACTTAAAACGGAGGTATTACATCATAGGCATGTTTTGTCTCAGCATCACTCAACATCTGAGCAACAAATGCATCATTGGTAACCCCCCCAATTTTAGCAATCGCCAGAAGTAGAGACGTGTAACGCTAACTTCTGTTTCGGGGTGATACCACCGAGTGCCATGTGGGGGCGGTCGTGATTGTAAGTCCACATCCAGTCCGTCGCATAATTTTGTACTTCGTCGATCGACTCAAACAGGTAATGACTCAACCAGTCATACCGCACCGTGCGGTTATAGCGTTCGATGTACGCATTCTGTTGCGGGTTGCCAGGCTGAATGTAATCCAAGCGAATCTCTTGTTCTGCCGCTCAGTCCTTCATTACTTGGCTGATGTACTCAGGCCCGTTATCACTCCGGATCGCCACCGGCTTACCCCGCCATTCAATCACTTGATTCAATGAACGCACCACCCGACAGGCGGGCAG
>JBJORQ010000043.1:0-29908 GCA_046049345.1 Pseudomonadota bacterium
CCAGAGCAAGGCTTGCCCCGCTGCGACCTTGTCGCCCGCCTGCGCCACGATGCGCGCCACACGCCCCGCCACGGGCGAAAACACCCGCGCGGTATGGTTTTCGTCATAGCTGATGCGACCGTTCAAAGCGTTCAGCGCGGGCTCTGGCCAGGCTTCGACAAGCTGAATTTTTAGGTACGCCAACTGCGGTGCTCCCACTGGATAACGCAGCACTTGTGCGTTCATTTGCGCGGGGGCAACGGGTGCAGGTTTTGCCTCGCTGATGGGCGCGCGATGCAGCAGGGTATAGCCGCCATAGCTTGCTGCGACAAGAGCTAGCACTAGGCTAGTGACGATGAGTTTTTGTTTCATGGTTTGGTATCCAAAGCTTGAGGCGCGTTATTTTCAGAGGTGGCAATGTCATTGCTAAGAGCGGCTTGATAGGCGGCTTGTGCCTTAGCGTAATCGGCTAGCGCGGTTTCGGCTTCGATGCGCGTGGCACGCAAAGTACGCCGCGCATCAAGCAAATCCATCACACCCAGCGCGCCATTGGTATAGGCAAATTCCGCTGCGTCGGCGGCTTGTTGCGCACTGGCTAACAGCTCATCTTGAAAGCGTTGCACGGCTTGTTGTGCCGCCGCCAGATCGGCATAACTGCGGCTGATTTCGCTCAACGCTTGTGCGCGCACGCGTGCCAAATTATTTTGTGCGATGGCTAAATCGGCACTGGCGCGGCGGCTTTCGCCTTGATAAGTATTATTGATTTGCAGCGGCATACTGATGCCTAAGCCCCAACCGTTATTGGTCGGCTGCCCTGGATAGCGTTCGTATTGCAACCCTAGCGTGACATCGCGCGTTTGCAAAGCGTGCGCACCGTCTAAGGTTTTTTCAGCGGCGTACACGCGTTGCTGCGCGGCTTGCACATCAGCGCGTTGCTCGATTTGCGCAATCGCAGCAGGCAGGGTTTGCACATTCGGCCAGCTATCGATCGCCAGCATTTGCGCCGCATTTGCTTCCGCACCTATCAAATACGCCAAGTCCAATTGCGCACGCATTAAATCGGCAGCGGCGCGGCGCGCATCGTTCGCCGCGCGTCCTGCATCGACGCGTAAACGCGCGACTTCGTTGGGCGCAATGTCGCCCGCTTTAAGCCGTATTTGTGCGGCTTGCAGGGCGTTATCGAACAAGCCACTGGATTGCTCCAAGATGAGTTTTTTGTGTTGCGCGAGCAATAAATCGTAGTAAGCCGCGCGCACTAAATACAGTTGCTGACGCTGCGTTTCGGCAACATCGTGTTGCGCTGCATCCGCCAAAAATTGCGCACTCGCGCCGCGTAATTCGCGCTTGTTGCCGCGTTCAAATAATTGGTCGATACGCACGATGCTGTCGAAACTTTTATTCCACATCGGCCCGCGCCCGATGCCGTTAGCAGAGCCAATCGACGAACTATTCAAACTCAAATTGGGATTGGGACGTTGCGAAACACTGTGGGTATCGGCTTGCGCGCCCTCATAGAGGCTTTGCGCAACTTGCAACTCGCGATTGTGTAGTTGAAAAAGTTGCTCAGCTTGCGCGAGGGTAAGCGCGTTGCCTAGCGTGTTGGACAGGGTTAACAGCGGCGCGTCAGGCAGTATTTGCAGTGGCGCATCGGCGGCATACAACGCTCCGCTCAACAGCAGCAATGCAAAGGCTTGTGTAAGTCGTAACAACATGGCTAAATCGGCATCCAAAATTTTGCGGGGATTGGTACTTCGATTGGGAGAATTCTCAATCCCGAACAATATACCAAGCTATCTTTACGTTAACCTTACAAGCCCTTATGCGAATTTTATTAGTCGAAGACGACCCCGTTTTAGCCGATGGTTTATCGCGCATCTTGCAGCAGTCACACCACCTCGTGAGCATGACCAATAACGGCATACAAGCCGATCAATTATTGCAGCTCGAAAAGTTCGATTTAGTGATATTGGATATGGGTTTGCCTGATATGGATGGGGCGCAAATTTTGCGCCGTTTACGCGCGCGCAACGACAGTGTGCCCGTGTTGATTTTGACTGCGCAGGACAGCGTGGCGAATCGCGTGCAAGGCTTGGATTTAGGCGCGGATGATTATTTGAGTAAACCTTTTGATGTGCCTGAATTGGAAGCGCGCATTCGTGCTTTGTTGCGCCGCACTCAGTCGGTGCGCAGCGGCCAATTAAAAATGGGCAGTTTGGTGCTCGACACGGAGGGGCATCGCGCCAGCATGGGTGACGACGTTTTGGAGTTGTCGGCGCGTGAATTGAGTGTGTTGGAATTGTTGCTGCGTCGCACCGGACGCGTAGTCAGCAAGGAGCAATTAAGTGAGCAGTTGTCAGGCTTGGGGCACGAGATTAGCGACAATGCGATTGAGGTGTATGTGCATCGCTTGCGCAAAAAAATTGAGGTCGGCGATATCACCATCCGCACCTTGCGCGGACTGGGTTATTTGTTAGAGCAACGTCATGTTGAGTAACACCGCTTTTAAGTCGCAATCGCTGCGCCGCCAGTTGTTGTTATGGCTGTTGATTCCACTCTCGCTGCTGTGGTTGGTGAATGCGGTAGTGGCGTATCGCTTGGCGTTGCACAGCGCGAATAGTGCTTACGACCGCTCGCTGCACGATGCCACCTTGGCCTTGGTCGATCAGCTCAGCGTCAATCAAGGACATGTCGAAGTGTCCTTGCCGCAAGTGGCGTTGGAGATGTTGGAAGCGGACGAAAAAGATCGCATCTATTACCGCATCACTGGACCGCGTGGCGAGTTTGTATTTGGTCATGCCAGCTTGCCGATGCCGCCTAGCAAAGTCAGCAATACCCCTCTGTATTATGAAAGCAACTACCTCGGTGCGCGGGTGCGGGTGGTGGCATTGAGCGTGCCGCTGCCGGGCATGACGGGGCAATTTGCCTTGATACAAGTCGCCGAAACTTTGGTCAAGCGTCACGAGTTAGTCGAGGAGTGGCTGCTCAATATGGTGTTACCGCAATTGCTGTTGATTGTTTTGGCGGCGGTCACCGTGTGGTATGGCGTGGGGCGGGGCTTACGCCCGTTAGTGCAACTACATGATGAAATCACGCTGCGCGCCGCCTTCGATTTAAGCCCGTTGCCGGAGCAAAAAGTCAGTAGCGAAATTCAGCCTTTGGTGCAGGCCATCAATGAAATGATGCTCAGGGTCGGCAATTTATTAGAGGTGCAGCAACGCTTTGTTGCCGATGCCGCGCATCAATTACGCACCCCGTTGGCGGGGCTCAAAGCGCAACTGGAATTAGCGCAACGCTTAGACGACCCCGTGCAACTGCGTCATGCCTTGCAGCAAATGCACACCGCCACCGAGCAAGCCGCGCACTTGGTGCAGCAGTTATTAGTGCTGGCGCGCGCTGAACCTGATGCGCAACACTCCGCCGATTTAGCCGTGCTGGACTGGCACGACTTAGCGCAAAAAATCACGCGCGATTGGGTGCAAGCCGCACTGCAAAAAAATATAGATTTAGGCTTTGAAAGCGATGAGCAGCCGTGTTTACGAGCGGGTAACGCTTTGTTACTAGGCGAAATGTTGAATAATTTAATCGACAACGCGCTGCGCTATACCCCTAGCGGTGGCCAAGTCACGGTGCGGGTGTTTCGCGAGCCCGCGCAGTTGCTGATAGAGGTGGAAGACAACGGCATCGGCATTTTCGAAGCCCAGCGCGAACGCGTGTTTGAACGCTTTTACCGCGTGCTAGGCAGTGCGCAAAGTGGCTGCGGATTAGGCTTGGCGATTGTGCGTGAAATCGCTACACGCCATGGCGGCACCGCCCGTATTCAAGATGCACAATCTGCACAAGGCTGTTGCGTGCGTTTAGTGTTTCCGCCCACAGCCGTTGTTAGTTTGGCGGGCTAAACACACGAGTATCGCTGGTGTATTGATCGAACACGCGACAGTCTGACATCGTCAGTCTGTTTCTTCGTCATCATAATTGCATGCGTATTCGTGAGCCTATTCCTTCGTGGTAGGATGGGGATTTTCAGAGGGAAAGAATGGCCGCAAAAGAAGCCCAAGCCCGAATCAAACTCAACAAGCTGCTTGAAGCAGCAGGCTGGCGTTTTTTCGACGATGAAAAAGGCAAAGCCAACATTGTGCTTGAGCCTAAGGTCAAGCTGACCAAGGCGGCTGTTGACGCATTGGGCGAAAACTTCGAGGCATCTTCAAACGGCTTCATCGACTTTCTGCTGCTCGATGAACATGGTTTCCCCCTCATTGTGCTGGAGGCTAAGGCGGAAGATAAAAATCCGTTGATTGGTAAAGAGCAAGCGCGCACGTATGCTAAGTCGCAAAACTGCCGCTTTATCATTCTGTCCAATGGCAACCTGCATTATTTCTGGGATTTGGAACAGGGCAACCCGCACATCATCACGCGATTCCCATCACCCGACTCCGTCAAAGGCTACCACCACTTTCAGCCTAATCCGCAACGCCTTATTACCGAACTGGTCTGCAAGGATTACATCACGCTGACGCAGATGCCCAGCTATGCCAACGAAGCAGGCTGGAAGAATAAAGCAGAGCGCCCCGCCTTTGTTGAGAAGAATCGGCTGCGCTTCATGCGTGACTATCAGAAGCGCGCGGTACAAGCGATCCAAGACGCCATCGCTGAAGGACAAAATCGTTTCCTGTTTGAAATGGCAACGGGTACCGGAAAAACGCTCACTTCTGCCGCTGTCATCAAACTCTTCTTGCGTACTGGCAATGCTCGCCGTGTGCTGTTTCTGGTAGATCGACTGGAATTGGAAGATCAGGCCAACAAAGCCTTTGTCGCCTACCTGAAAAATGATTACACCACCGTCATCTACAAAGAGCGCCGCGACGAATGGCGCAAGGCGGAAATTGTGGTGACGACGGTGCAATCGTTGCTGTTTAACGATAAATACAAGCGGCTATTTTCACCCACTGATTTTGACTTGGTGATTTCGGATGAAGCGCATCGCTCTATCGGTGGCAACGCCCGCGCTGTGTTTGAGTATTTCGTCGGCTACAAACTTGGTCTGACCGCTACCCCGCGCGATTACCTCGAACGCAGATTGTTGCTCGACACCTATCGCACGTTCGGTTGTGAATCTGGGCAACCCACTTTCAGATATTCACTACTGGACGGCGTGCGCGATGGCTTTCTGATTAACCCCGTTGTGGTGGATGCACGCACTGACATCACCACACAATTACTCTCCGATAAAGGCTATGCCGTGGCTGCGCCTAACGCGGAGGGCGAGGCAGTCGAAGAAACCTTCTTCCAGAAAGACTTTGAGAAGAAGTTTTTTTCCGATGCGACCAATCGTCTGCTCTGCGAAACATTCCTGAAGAATGGCTTGCGCGATCCGATTAGCCACGAGTTCGGCAAATCCATCGTGTTTGCCGTGAGCCAGCATCACGCGGCAAAGCTCGTGCAGCTACTCAACGAATTCGCTAATGCAATTTATCCCGGAAAGTACCAGTCCGATTTCGCGGTGCAAGTGACCTCGCTGATCCCCGATGCCCAGCAGTTCACCATTAACTTCACCAACAATAATTTGTTGGGTTCAACTAATTTTATTGACAGCTACAAAACGAGTAAGGCGCGTATCTGTGTCACCGTGGGCATGATGACCACAGGCTATGATTGCCCCGACATTCTCAACCTTGGGCTGATGCGCCCGATTTTCTCGCCCTCCGAGTTTGTGCAGATAAAAGGCCGTGGCACACGCAAGCACAATTTTCTTGAGCAGCTTTTTGATAAAACGCTCAAGGATCAAATCGGCAAGCAGGACAAGCTGAAATATAAATTGTTCGATTTCTTCGCCAATTGCGAATACTTCGAGGAAAAATTTGAGTACGACGAAGTGCTAAAACTTCCTCGACCCAGTGCAGAGCAGGGAAGTAGCGAGGTTGGTGCTACGACGATAGACTCGAACGGCGAGTACATCCACTGTGGCGGCGACGCCATCACCCATGTCGTCGAGGAACCTGTCGGTGCACAAGGCATGAAGATAGACTGAAGGCTTCGAGAACAGCGTCAAGGCCGATTCCATCTTGCAGCAGCAAGTCGAAAACGAGCAATGGGATCAGGCGATTGATTACGTCACCAAAAATCTTTTCGACAAACCCGCCGAGTTCTACAACTTGGACAAACTCCGCCGTGCGGCTGGCGTAGATCGTCGCCTTACCCTGCGCGAAATTCTGGAAAAGGTGTTCGGGCTGATTCCCTACTTCAAGGCAAAAGATGAACTGCTGGAAGACGAATTTCAGAAATTCCTGCTCGATGCCTCGACGGAAAATATCGAGGCGCATGCGGACAAAATAGTCGCCCTGAAATACTTCTTCAAAGCGTATGCAACCGATGGCCGCCTGCGAGACATTATCGACAATAAGCGCCTCACCGAACTCAACGTAAACTCCAGCTTTGGCATGGCAGACTTCAAAGCCGTACCGTCAGACTGGCGCAGCAAAATACCCGAATATGTAAAAGACTACGTCCCCCTAAATCAATTCATGTGAGGACAGACATGCCGAAGAAAATAAAACCCTCTCAAATAGCGACACTTACGATGAGTGGGTTGATTGATGTCATTTCTAACACCCATCGCGACCTCCTGCAACAGGCAGGCAAGGCCATCAATCTGACCGTAACCATCAGAAACTGGGTCATAGGCGCGTACCTGTTTGAATATGAACAATCGGGAGAAGATCGCGCACAATATGGCACGCGACTGCTAGATGCGATTTCGGAACGCCTTGCCAGTAGCGGAATAAAAGGCATTGCGCCGCGCTCGCTTCGGTTGTACCGACAGTTTTATCTGACCTATCCCAATATTTGGCAGTCAGCGATTGCCAAATCTGATGCGCATTCGCCACTCAATATTTGGCAATCAGCGATTGCCAAATTACCGAATCGGCTGACTGAAGTAATACCAAACTCGGACACGTCACCAACATTCGCCCATACACCCGAAAAAACGCTGTTTGCCATGCTTTCGTTCACGCATTTGGCGGAGCTGCTGCAGATTGAATCTACCGATAAGCGCACCTTCTACGAAAACGAGTGCATCCGGGGCACATGGTCAGTACGTGAACTTAAGCGGCAAATTGCCAGCCTCTATTTTGAACGCACGCAACTATCAACCGACAAAAAAGGCATCGCCAAACTTGCCCATACGCAGGCCGAATTTCAGCCTGCCTTCGCCATTCGTGACCCGTATATTTTTGAATTCCTCGGCCTCAAGCCGCAGGAAGTGATGAGCGAATCGCATCTTGAAGATCAATTGCTCGACCATCTGCAAAATTTTCTGCTTGAGCTCGGTCACGGCTTCTGCTTTGAAGCTCGGCAAAAGCGTATCCTCATAGGCGAAAATCACGGCTTCATCGACCTGGTGTTTTATCACCGCATTCTGAAATGCCATGTGCTGATTGAACTCAAACTGAACGCTTTTAACCACGAATCTGCGGGGCAACTCAATACCTACGTCACTTGGTATTCGCGCCACATGATGAGTACAGGCGACAATCCCCCCATCGGTATTTTGCTGTGTACTGAAAAAGACCACACGCTGGCCGAATACGCCTTAGCAGGCATGGACAACCAACTGTTCGTATCCCGCTACCAACTCGAACTGCCCAGCAAAGAAACGCTGGAACGCTTCATCCAACAACAACTAAAAGACGCTTAAAAATCTATGCTTGATGCAGAAACCAAACGCCGTATCGACTCTTGCCGCGACATCCTTGTCGGCAAAGTGCCCGACCCGAAATCTCAAGTAGAGCAAATCACCATCGCGCTTATTTACAAATTCATGGACGACATGGATGCCGAGGCGGAAGAGCTGGGCGGATCGCGCAGTTTCTTTACCGGCGACTATGCAAAATACGGCTGGGCAAAACTGATGCGCTCCGGCTTGGGGGGACATGAAACGCTCAACCTCTACGCCGAAGCCATCGCCAAAATGCCGGAGAATCCCGGCATCCCCGCGCTGTTTCGTGACATCTTCAAAAATGCTTATCTGCCGTATCGTGACCCGGAAACGCTGCGCAGTTTCTTGAAAGAGATCGACGTATTCAGTTACGACCACTCAGAAAAGCTCGGCGATGCGTTTGAGTATCTGCTCTCGGTTTTGGGTAGCCAAGGCGATGCCGGACAGTTCCGAACACCGCGCCACATCATCGACTTTATGGTTGATGTGATGAACCCGCAGAAGAACGAAAGCATGCTTGATCCTGCTTGTGGCACGGCAGGTTTTTTGATTTCAGCGTGGAAACATATTCTCAAAACCAACACCAAGGTGCGCACGGGCGACCAACTCACACCCGATGAGCGCACCAATCTCGCCGCAAACATTCACGGCTATGATATTTCGCCGGACATGGTGCGCCTTTCACTGGTGAACTTGTATCTTCACGGCTTTAGTGATCCGCACGTCGTTGAATACGACACACTCACCTCTGAGGAAAAGTGGAACGAAACAGCGGATGTGATACTCGCCAATCCACCGTTTATGTCACCGAAAGGTGGCATCAAGCCGCACAAACGTTTCTCCATTGATGCCTCGCGCTCCGAAGTGCTATTTGTCGATTACATCGCCGAGCACCTAAGCCCGAATGGCCGGGCCGCGATTGTGGTGCCGGAAGGCATCATCTTCCAGAGCCAGACGGCCTATAAATCACTGCGCAAGTTGCTGGTAGAGAAATATCTTATCGCCGTCATTTCTTTACCGGCGGGCGTATTCAATCCCTATTCCGGCGTAAAAACCTCAATCCTGATTCTCGACAAACGGCTGGCGAAAACGAGTAACAGCATCGCTTTTTTGAAGGTGGAGAATGATGGCTTCGGATTGGGGGCGCAGCGCCGTGCCTTTGACAAAAACGACCTGCCGCAAATCAAGGTCGAACTGGACGCTTACCTGCAAGCGCTGCGCAGCCAGCAACCCACCGCCGAACTTCAGTTCACTCGCGGGTTGATCGTGATTAAAGAAAAGATCGCCGCGAATGGCGATTACAACCTGAGCGGGGAGCGGTATCGGGAGGGGGTAATCTCTGTCTCATCGTGGCCTTTTGTTTCGGTTGGAACTGCCTTCCGAAAAGGAAATCAATCTGTTCTGCCTGAGTCACTCGACGGCCCAGTTACTTATCTAGGCCTTGAGAATATCACGCAGCACACTGGCGAGATTGAAGGAAGTGTCGTTACGGAAAAACCTGCCGACATCAAGAGTCTGAAAAATGTATTCAAGCCGCGCGACATCCTCTATGGAAAGCTTCGTCCCAATTTGAACAAGGTTTGGCTCGCCGATCGAAACGGTATTTGCTCGACCGACATTTTCGTAATCGAAGCCATCGAAGAAACAACAGACCCAGCGCTCTATGCCTATCTGTTTCGCAGTTCACGATTCAACGATGCAGTGATGGGGCAACTCAAGGGGGCGCAGCTTCCTCGCATCGGCTGGTCCTCCTTTGAGGAACTCCAAATCCCCTTGCCGCCGCTGGAGGTGCAGAAGGAGATCGTGGCGGAGATCGATGGCTACCAGAAAATCATCGACGGTGCTCGCTCTGTCCTCGACAACTATCGCCCTCAGATACTTATCCAGCCTGACTGGCCAATGGAAGCTTTTGGAGAAGTCACCTCAACAATTACTCCACCGGCAAAGATTCAAGCGGGGGACTTCAGACAATCTGGGCAATATCCAGTTATTGACCAATCTCAAAATCCGATTGCTGGAAGAACGGACGACGAAAGTTCGCTGATTGATGGTACACGCGGCCTCGTGATATTCGGCGACCATACCTGCGCCGTTAAATTTATCAAAGGGCGATTCGCGCAGGGGGCGGATGGTATTAAGATTATCAAGGCTGACGAGCAGCTCGAACCGAAGTTCGTCTATTACTACCTCCTCAGCCATCCAATCGAGCAGGACGGATACAAGCGTCATTTCGGCAAGCTCAAGGAATCACGCATCGCAGTTCCACCTCTTGTCACTCAACAAGCTATTGTTGCCGAGATCGAAGCCGAGCAAGCGCTGGTCGCTGCTAACCACGAATTGATCGCTCGCTTTGAAAATAAAATCCAAGCCAGCCTCGCTCGTGTGTGGGGCGAAGATATTACTGTTGCCAACACATCTGAGGACAAGCTGTAATGACCAAGAATCTTCTAATCACCGGAGCTGGTGTCGATTGCACAAAGGGAATTGAATTTCCAATGGCGGCAACTCTCTTACCAGAAATCGCCGCATACATCGAAGGAGAGGGTAAAACAGTCGATCAAACATTACGGTCGCTGTTGCCGAACCTGCGCTTCACCTTTGCTTCAATGGTGGCACGTGCGGTGGATGCCATCTCTGCCCGTGGTGCGGATGCTCAGAGAGCGATGGTGCAGCGTGTTCAGAATGTGATCGACGAATTGCCGCCTGAGCGCGAGGATATTCGGAAGCATGGTGAGTTGATCGTCAAGCTCTTCAATAAGCTTGCGATCATTGCCAAGGAGGGTGAGCTCGACGATGAAACGCGGCAGCTCATTAAGGAGGTCTTTCCTAAGGATGCAGACGATCTGATGGATTCTGACTCCATTCTCGATATTCATAAGCTTTCGCTGTCTGATACCTTCAAGGCGGTGCTGAAACGCACTTTGAAACTCGGCCTAAAGGCGGATCGCCACGAGGTGGCGGAGGCTCTTGGTGCCGACATGCTAAACATCGAGGTGCTTCTGGTTGAGAAGTTCTTGGGCTTCTATAACGAGAGCTTGCCCGACATCAAGAACTATCTGTACATTTCTTGGGTGCTATGGGCATATCTGGTTGAGAAGCAAAAGGCGGTCATTGCAGCCTTTCCTGATGACAATCTTCCCTTCTACGGGAAACTTCCTGCCGACTGTCACGCAATTACGCTTAACTACACTTCGTTCTTGGAACGACGGCTCGGGCGTGATCGGGTGATCTACTTCCACGGTGGGCTTGCGGAGTACGTGAGTATGGCCACTCGCGAGTTGATGCCCATCAACGAAGATATGGCAGCCCTTGATCCTACTGAGTTTCTCAAGGCCCAGACTGAAAATATACAGTTCGGCGATGACGCATCTAAGCACCGCCACGTAATTCCCGCTCTGGTTCCGCCCTTGCGATTGAAACCGATTTTGTCGCATCGCTACATTGAGACGTGGCATCAAGCCTCGGAGTGGGTAAAAAATGCCAAGAACATCGTTGTTGTTGGCTATTCTTTCAATGGTGCCGACGAGCATTTCAATGACATCCTACGCCAGCAGATGCAAGGCAAGACAGTGACAATCGTTGGGCCGGGGGTGCATGACGACTCGTTCTTGAAGCGTATGGAAAAGGTTTTCCACATCCCGCAGGCGAACTGGGTAGCTACGACGGTTCAGAAACATCCGTCCAAAAAGGCGAATCATGTTCAGCTCGTAAAGGCTTATGCCGATCAGATCAACATTGGTGAGCTTTTCGGATAGGAGCAACAGTGGAAGATGCCTCCGAGCTGAGTTACTACCTGCCGCTTTCCTACAAGAGCCCCAAGGAGCAGGAATATATCGCTTTCCTGTGGGATGCTTTCGAGACTAACTATACTCACGGCAAGTTTCAGTTTGCGTTTTTGGCTTATCACATGCTCACCATGAGCTTCGTGTATTTCAATATTTGGCAGATCAAGCAGAACCGACTGGAGGACTTCGAGAAGGGGCTGATTGGCTTTGGAAAGGAGATTGAAAAAGCCCTGATGGGAGGGTCCTCGCCCTTCGTGTTCAGCAGTGTGAACGAGCGCAGCATCTTGCGCTTGCTCAAGCTGATTGCTTGCGATAACGGAAAGATCGGCACCTATGCCAAACTGGTAGATGACCGTAACGAAACCGCCCACCCGAACGGACAGATTTTTTACAGCACCCAAACCGCTCTCGACAACAAGATCGCTGAGGTACTGCGCATCGTGGCGGAAATCCAGAATCATTCAGTCGCCATCATTGAATGTTGCTTTCGTGAATTTTTACTTCATAACCACGATCCCGAAACCAGAGGTGCTGATTCATGCAAACTACTTGTCGCAGAAGGACGTGGAAATCTGTTTGAAATTTGACATCAATACGCTAGCTAATGAAGCCGAGTTTCCAAACATCAAGGCGCTATTCGATGGCTTTGTTGCGCGATATTCAGCAGAAGAATGAATCGTGGTGGATTAAACGGATTGAGACTCGACCGCACTTTGCGCGATAAGCTTTGCTTCATAGGTATCGCGATCCAACCGACAGGCGATCAGTAAACCGAAATCCTTGTTGCTCAGTTTGCATTGCTTGGACATGCGCGATGCTCGCGCCTTGATCGACCAGCATGCGCGCCACGTCCAACTTAAATGTGGCTTCGTATTGCTGCGTTGCGTGTTCATTTTCACGTCCTCTCTAGGTCAATAGTAACCTTATCGAGCTGTCTTTTTTAGACCACGACACCACTAAATCGCAATGCGCGTGCCCATTTCGATGACGCGATTAGGGGGGATTTTGAAAAAGTCTGCCGCGCTCATGGCGTTTTTCGACAAGGCTAAGAACAAGCGTCCGCGCCATTTCGCCATGCCCGATTTTGCCGCTAGATCAATCATGGCGCGCGAAATAAAGAACGAAGTGGACATCATGTCGAAGCGCAATCCCTCGTCTGCGCACAGCTCCAATGCGGCTGGAATATCAGCGGTTTCCATAAAGCCATAAAACAGTTGCACGCGATAAAAGCCGTGTCCCAATGGTTTGGTCAGCAGGCGATTGCCTTTGGTCACATACGGTTTATCTTCAATGCTGATGGTGAGCAAAATGTTGCGCTCATGCAGTACGCGATTGTGTTTGAGGTTGTGAATTAACGCCGACGGCGCGCCTTCAACTTCGCTGACTAAAAAAACCGCTGTGCCTGCTACGCGTGGCGTATCGGTGGTGCTGTTAATAATCACATCAATTGGAATGCTCAGCCGCTGTATCTCTTTGAACAGCAGCTTGCGACCACGTCGCCAAGTGGTCAGCACCGTGAACGACAGCATCGCGATGCCAATAGGAAACCAGCCGCCTTGCGGAATTTTGATGGCGTTGGCGGCGAAATAAGTCAGGTCAATCAGTAACAAAATCGCAATCAGCGGCAAGGCTTTAAGACGCGACCAGCCCCAGCCGTAAATCATCACGAAGCCAATCAAAATCGTAGTAATCGTCATCGTGCCAGTCACCGCAATGCCATACGCAGCGGCCAAATTGCTAGAGCTTTGGAAAGTGAACACCAAATAAATCACCGCGATGTACAGCGTCCAGTTGGTCAGCGGCACATATACTTGTCCGCGCGTCAGACCTGAAGTTTGGATGATGGGCATACGCGGTAAAAAGCCCATTTGTACCGATTGTTGCGCCACCGAAAACGCCCCCGAAATCACCGCTTGCGAGGCAATCACGGTCGCGGCGGTTGCCAGCAACACCATAGGCAGTAACGCCCAGGATGGGGCGAGTAAATAAAATGGGTTTTCAATCGCGGCGGGATTTTGCAGCAGCAGCGCGCCTTGTCCAAAATAATTCAGCACCAAGGCGGGCAACACAAAAGAGAACCAGCCCAAGCGTATCGGGGCTTTGCCGAAGTGTCCCATATCGGCATACAAAGCCTCGCCGCCAGTAATCGCCAGCACAATGCCACCTAAAGCTAAGAACGACACCAGCCAGTCAGCACTTAAAAATTGATAAGCGTAAAACGGATTGAGCGCGGCCAACACTTGCGGAGCTTGGGCGATGGCGGTTACGCCGAGTAAACCGAGGCAACAAAACCACACCACCATAATCGGACCGAAGGCTAAGCCGACCACATTGGTGCCGCGTTTTTGTATCCAGAACAACAAGGTAATCACCAGCACGGTGATAGGAATGACGAAGGCTTTGAAGTGCGGCTCTATGACCTCTAACCCTTCCACGGCGGACAACACCGAGATGGCGGGGGTAATCATGCCGTCGCCGTAAAACAGCGCGGCGGCGATCAGTCCGAGGCTAGTGATAAACCATTTGGTTTTAGGTTTATGTTTGACCAAGTTACTCACTAACGCCAACAACGCCAGCGCGCCACCTTCGCCGCGATTGTCGGCGCGCATCACGATCAGCACATATTTCACCGAGATTAACAACATGATGGTCCAGAACATCACCGACAACACGCCGAGGATAGTTGCGGGCAACACGGTGAGCGGATGCGCGCCCGCGAAGGTTTCTTTCAGCGCGTACAACGGACTGGTGCCGATGTCGCCAAATACCACGCCAATTGCACCTAAAACTAAGGTCGGCAATTTTTGCTTATGCGCTGTTTCACTCATGACTTTTCTCCGTTGATTTCCACATAGCGGCAATGCGTTTCTTGAATAAAAAATACCGCTAACCAGCCTAACAAGGCAAAGGCAAATAGCAGCGCGATGCCGGTTTGATAGTCGCTAAAGTTCCGCGTGAGCGTGCTGCTGCGGTGCGCGTCAATTGCCCAGCCGACCAAGGGTTGCAACATGGCCGTGCCTAAAAATCCGCCGGTGTTGACCACGCTGGTTGCCATGCCTGAGAAGGCGTGCGGGTTGACTTCTTTGGCGCACGACCAAGTCAAGGTGAAGCCCGATGCACCGATGCCCATCACAAAAAACAAGGCATAACTCAGACCGTTAGCTAAATTGAGATGCGCCAAAAAAGGCAGCCAAGCGAGGCAATAAAGCGTGGCTGCGGCGAGCATGACGGGTTTGCGTTTGCCTAATTTATCCGACAGCGAGCCGATGAAAAATGCGCCTAAGGCGAAGCCTGCAATTAGAGTGGAAGTGTGCGCACTGGCGAGGGTACGGCTTATGCCGTACGCGTCTTGCAAAAACGGTACAGCCCATAAACCGCCGAAGGCGAACAGCGATCCTGCCATGCCTAAACTGACCACTAAGCCCGGCCATGTGGCGCGATTTTTTAGCACGGTTTTGAGTCCGTCTAACCAGTGTCCCGTGTGCGCGGCATGGGCGGCGTGCCCGTCTAATTCACGCAAACTTTTCATGCCGATGTCCTGTGGTTGGTTGCGTACCAACCAAGCCGCCAAGCCCGCTAAAAGAATCGACACCAGCCCAATCGCGACAAACACGCTGCGCCATGAAACCACGCTGAGCAAGGCACTCAGCGGTGCGGTGGCGAGAAACGAGCCGACGTTGCCGAGCAGCAGCGTCACGCCTGCCATGGTGGCGAAATGCCTATCGTGAAACCAATTCGCATTGAGTTTGAGCAGCGAGATAAACATCACCGATACGCCCAACCCCACCAGCAATCGCCCGATAGACGCTGCGGTCAAACTATCTGCCATGCCAAACATCATCGAGCCTATGCCCGCAATCAGTCCGCCTAGCGTGACGATGCGACGCGGCCCCCAAGTGTCGGCAAGCACGCCAGTGGGAATTTGCATCACGGTGTAAACGTAAAAATAGGTCGCCGCCAAGCTGCCTAATTCGGCACTGCTGGCGTGAAAAGTGTGTTGTAAATCTTGTGCAATCGCGGCGGGGGCGAAGCGATGAAAGAACGACAAAATATAAGCCGTGCCGACCACGCTAAGCAGGGTGAGTTGATGACGAAGGAGGCGTGTTGGCATGGGGAGTCGTTAGTTGTGTTAGTCGCTCGTCGTTAGTTTAGGTGGTGTAGCGTCGTAAGTAACAACTAACGCTCCGTCACTAGCGACTGCTTTTCCCTATTCGCTTTCCAAATGATCCGACTGCGTAAATGACCAAGTGCGGGTGATGGTGAGAATGTCGGTGTCACGTTTAATGTCGTCCGGCAAGGGCGCATAAGGGGCGGCGAGTTTGACGATGCGCACCGCCGCCGCATCGAGGATGCGATGCCCTGACGAGCGATCGACTTCGACACTTTCGAGTGTGCCGTTGGCGCGTATCGACACGCTTAATTGCAGCTTGCCGAACAGCTGTTGGCTGCGTGCTTGGTCGGGATAATTCAAATTGCCTAAGCGTTCGATTTTGACGCGCCAGTCTTCGATGTATTGCGCGTAGCGATATTCTTGGGTGCGCGCGCCGATAAATTTACGCCGTGGTAGCTTTTGATAGGCGTCTTGATTTTTATCAATTTGCGCTTCGAGGCGAATAATTTCCAAACTTTTTTGTAGCAAGTCGTCGCCCGTGATGGTTGAGCTAGAGAGCTTTTTGATGAGTTCTGGCTTGGCAACGCTGCGATCGTTTTTGAGTTGGGTGAGTAGGCGTTGTGTTTCAGCTTCTAAAGCTGTGACGCTTTTGGCGCGCTGCTCAGGCGTGAAATGTGCGTCGTCTTGTAAATTTGGTAACGCTGATTTGGCTTGTTTATCTGCCTCGGTGTTCCCGCCGCCATCTAAATTCGCTTGCGCTAAAGCATCGGCTTTGACGGGCGCAGTTTTAGATTTGCTGTTGACCAGTACGACTTGTAACGGTTGGGTCAAACTCGGTAGATGTTTGGGGTCGGGCAACACCAAATGCAATCCCCAGATGGCGAATGCGTGAAATGCCAGCGACCCTAACATCGCTCCGACTAGCCGTTTTTGCGAGGACTTGATCAAGCCGCACTCTCCACCGCAGGGGCAGGAGCTTCAGCCGAAATAAAGCGGGTATGCAGATTTAAATCGAGCAAGTCGATGTCACCCACGCCCAGTGTAACCTTGGTGTGCGGCGGTTGTTCCGGCATGGAATGCGCTTTGAATACCAGTGGGATATTGGCGATGCGCACCAAGTTTTCGCGGATGACAGACCCCGTAATAACCACTTCGCTGTCGGCTGAAGCCGCTGCTTTTTCTTGCTGCAACCAACGCAAACACCAGTAGCGTTCCATCTGCCTTTGGAAGTCGTTGTAAATGCCGTACATAGTTTCAAAATCGCGCAGCACGGCGTATAGCGCGGCATCATTTTTCGGATACACCGGCTCGGCATCGTTCAGCATGGCAATAATCTGACGTTGATTGACCATATCGACATAGCGGCGCAGCGGCGAACTCGACCACATATATTGCGCCACGCCCAAGCCTTGATGCGGCGCAGCGACGGTGCTCATTTTTACTTTGCCATTATTTTGCGTGCGATAAATGCCGGGGAAGCCATGCTCGTCCAACTGTTTTCCCCACGCGCTATTGACCAAAATCATCAGTTCTGAAACCACTTTGTCGATAGGTGAACCGCGTCGGCGCGTGGTGATGTTCACCACGTCGTTGTCGATAGTGAAGTTGTAATCCATCTGCGTGCTGTTGTCGGAAGCCTTACCGCGCAAGGCTTCCAGCTTGTTGGCGAAATCCCACAGCAATTTTAATTCGGGCGCGTAAGCGTAATCCATGCGACCTGCCGCCAAGCTCTCTTCATTGAATAAAGGCTCTAGCGTGTCGTGACGCAAATTTGCCGCGATATGCACACGCTCGACGCGACTAAACGTTTCTGTGATGAGCAATGTTTCAGGATCGACATCAACATACATGGTCAGCGCGGGGCAAACGTGATCGGCATTCAGCGTAAAGGCTTGCACTACGCTGTCGGGCAACATAGTGATTTTTTGTCCCGGCATATACACGGTGGACAGCCGCCCAGCGGCGATTTTGTCGCCCACTGAATCACGCAGTAAACCCAGCGCAGGCGCGGCGATATGGATGCCGACCCGCCAGTTGCCATTGGCTAATTTTTCCAGTGAAAACGCATCGTCAATCTCGGTGGTGCTGGCATCGTCAATGCTGAACGCCTGCGCCGTCGCCAAAGGCAATTCACCCCACGCAGCAATCTCGACTTCAGGAAAATCTATGCCTTTGGGGAAGTTCTCAAACAAGAATTTATTGAAGTGGAAATCGTGCGTGGAAGGCAGCGCACCGCACTGGTGCAGCAAGTGCGCGGCGGACAAATGCGTCACCGCACAGGCAGCTTCCAACGCCTTAACTTCCAAGGTGTTGCGGTCAGGTTGGTAGAGCAAATTGTTGACGTGATCTTTGAACTCTTCAGGCAATTCAAAGCGTGATAATTGCTCGATAAAGCGCGCTTGCAAAGCTAGTTGCTGACGCTTTTTTTCCGCACCCGCGAGTGCGGCTTTCAGCACCTCGGCAGGTGCGGCGCGATAGCGACCTTTGCCCTTGCGATGAAAGTAAATCGGCGCGCCATGCAGACGCAACATCACCGCCGCCGCCTCTAATGATGAGGGTTTATGCCCGTAGTATTCTTCAGCCGTTTGTTCAAAAGCGAACTCCTCAGGCGGGCAACATTCCCATAAAAACTCCACTTCAATTTGCTCCGCCATGGCATCGGCTTGCGCCATAAACACATCCATCGCGGGCTGGGTAAAACGCAGCATGACGCTGGTCGCTTTAATTTTGCTGCGTTTGCCTGACAGACTTTCAATTTGTAGCGAACTGGTGTTGTCGGTCATGATGCTGCCGACCTTGAAACTGCCGTCTTCTTCGTAAAGGATATTCATGGAATGCGCTGCGTGGCGGTCGAAAAAATTAGCCGCGAATTATACCTGTAGGGCGCAGCGTATGGCAGACACATGCGCCTTGCTGATCAAGCTAATTGAGGGTTAAAGCCGTCAGTTTTTGCAAAGTTACGCTTCGCCCCACGGCTTAAATAAAGTGTGTGCGACGCCGAGGTGATCCAAAATCCGCGCCACGACGAAATCGACAAGGTCTTGCACGCTTTGCGGATGGTTATAAAAGCCTGGATTGGGCGGCATGATGACTGCGCCCGCTTGGGCGAGTTTGAGCATGTTTTCTAGATGGATGGTGGAGAACGGCATCTCTCTTGGGGCGAGGATTAGGGTGCGTTTTTCTTTGAGCATGACGTCGGCGGCGCGGGCGATTAAATCGTCGCTGATGCCGCTGGCGATTTTGCCTAGCGTACCCATCGTGCAGGGACAGACCACCATTGCATCACCTGGATTTGAGCCCGATGCCATCGGTGCAAACCAGTCTTGTATGCCAAAAACTTTTAACTCGCCGCTGAATTTCCCTAAGCGTTCGTGCAACATTTTTTCGGCATCTTGCGGACGATTAGGTAAGACGAAATTCATTTCTTGCTTGGCTAAAATTTGAGCGGCGACGGTATAGACCAAATGCACGCGTACGCCGCTTGCCAGCAGGGTTTCCAGCAGTCTCATGCCATACGGCAAACCCGACGCGCCTGTGAATGCCAAAGTAATTGTTTTCATCAAATCATCTCGCTAAAAAGTGTGCGCATTATCCTGAAAAACTTCCAGAGCGGTGTGTCGTGTGCGTTCGCACTGATGGCTTAGCCGCGCAATTCAAAACTCACTACCCCGTTCTCGTTGTGCTTGAGTTGCAAGCGGTAGCCGAGTTGTTCCGCCCATTTCGCCGCTTGATATAAACCGATGCCTAAGCCTTGTGCGGAATTGACTACACCGCTGAACAAATTGGCGACATGCTCATTGGGAATTGCGCTGCCGCTGTCGGTCACGCTGATGCTGATGCCGCGTTCTAAATTGGCTGCGACGACAACTTTGAGCTGCGGTTCGAACTCTTTTTTGCGCAGCGCGTTGGCTAACAAATTGTCCAGCACGCTATCGAACATCGTGACGGGAATCGGCTGTGCATTTAACTCGCCGTGCCACTCAATGTTCAAATGTTGATAACGCTGGCGTAGGTTGTCCCACCAAGCATTGAGCGGCAGCAGCGTGGTGTCGCTGTTGCCGATTTCGGGTTGTTGTAATTTCACTAAGGTTTGTTGGATGCGCTCGGACAAAATAGGGAGTTGCTGGCGTAATAATTGTTGCGCTCTGGGCTCGTCGCTTTGCGCGATGGAGCTTAATGTGAGCAAGGATTGCAGCATGTTCTTGAGGTCGTGGGTTAGGCGCGAACCCGTCTCGTAAATGGCTTGCATACGGCTGATGTCGCGCAAACTTTGCTCGCGTTGTTTGGCTTGATAAAAGTAGCCGATCAGCTGGCTGAGCAAACGGATATGCAACAACACGGTGGGACTTAAATTCACTTTGGTATAGACGGTTAAACGCAGCTCGCCTTCGTACATCACCACCGCGTGCGGGCTAAACTCACCGCGCTGTCCCGTGTCATTGAGGGTCTGCCAAGATAGCCCTGAGAGCCACGGTAAATCGGCTAGCAAGCTCGTCGCGGTGTCTAAATAACTTGCCGCAGTCGGTTCAACTTGCGCGGCGTTGGCGAGCTGCATGAGCCAGCTTTCAAATGGTGTGCCGATGTTGAGTAAATAGCGCGAAAACACCACTTGTAAGCCGTTGAAGCCAAAGCGCGGATTCCATAAGCCGCCCAGCGCCAGCAAAATCAAGCCGATTAAAAACAGCGTGCGCAGCAAGGCTTCCAGATAATTGACGTGCGCCAAAGTCATAAACGCCAAGCTGCCTAAAATCACTAACGCCAGCAACATGAACAGCAGCAAGCTGTAAAAAAAATCTATGGTTTGGTTTTTTTCAGTAAGCCCTTCATGTGCGGGCATGAACAGTACCAAGGGCAGTGCAGCGGGCAAGACGTAGCTCATTAGCAAGCGACCAATCTCAATACTAGCGGGGTCGCTAAATAGATTGGGCATTACCCATAACAACAGCAAAGCCAATAAATACACCATTTTGCTCAAGCTAAAAATGCGTACCCAGCGGGTGCGATATGCCAACACGCGTCCCCCCACTAAGCCGAATAAGCCGCTCAGCCAAAACGCGATTAACCACCAGTTCAGTGCGAACACCACCAGCACGGCGGATAGTGTAATAAACACTAAGGCGCGCTTGCTCACTTGCGCTTCATCACGCCAAATCGGTTGCCAAATTAAAAACAGTCCTAGGTGCGCCAGCATTAAGGGACGAGCCCAATCACTTTCTACGCCTAACCACAACACGCCGTGTAGTGAGGCGAGCAGGGCGAGCAACAACCAGCGCGTGGTGCGTAAGCGATGGCTCAAGTTGAGTGTCAGCATTCCATCAACTCCTTGTTGATATGTCGTCAGCGCATGCCGTGCCACACGTTACAACGATGGAGGGAAGACGTAAAAAATCCCACCGACTAAAACAGTGGGTGGGCGATAAGCCTTGTGCAGTGCGGGGTGCGAGCATGGTTAACAGTAATATGGACGGTGCATGGCTAGATTGGCATAACAGTTGCTGTATATTCTGCGCAGTCTTTTTTAATTTTAAAACCTTGGAGAATATGATGAAACGCAATCAATCAGGCTTTACCTTAATCGAAATCGCGATTGTTTTGGTGATTATCGGCTTGCTATTAGGCGGTGTGCTGAAAGGTCAGGAGTTAATCAACAGTGCCAAGGTTAAAAATCTGGCAACCGATTTCCGCAACATCCCCGTGTTTATTTATGGCTATCAAGATAAGTTCCGCGCCTTGCCTGGCGACGATGCCAACGTAGCTGGACATATTGCAGGTGCAACGCTAGCGACAACCCCAGCAGGGACTGTTGGGAACGGCATCATCAATGGTAATTGGAATACTGCAACGCAAACCGACGAGTCTTATTTGTTTTGGCAGCATGTACGTTTGGCGGGCTTAACCTCTGGCTCAACGACGGTAGGCGCGGCTGATTATTTGCCCGTGAATGCTGCGGGGGGGCCGATAGGCATACAAAGCGGTACGAGCGTAGTCGCCGCGTCACCTATCAATGCAACGGCTGGGGCAAATCCAATTCGCGGCACTTACATCATTTGTTCGCCTAACATTTTGGGTAAGTTTGCTAAGCAACTCGACATCCAGTTGGATGACGGCAATACAGCAACAGGTTCGATGATGGCAGGTACGGCAACTGTGGCAGGAACAGCGATGACTGCCGCTCCTTTGGTTGGTGCGGTAGGCGTAGCGATTGATGATGCGGCGGTTTACACCGTCTGTATGGGTGTCTAGAAAACCTTAGTTAGCCCGTCAACAAGCCCGCCTAGTGCGGGCTTGATGCTATTCGCTGTTAGAATCTTGCCCCTATGAAAAATACCGACTTCCCTAGCCTTATCAGTCATGCGCATGAGCTGCTCACGCGCTTAGAAAAAATCCTGCCTAACACCACACCTTTACCCCCTGATTGGGCTGCTGCATCAGCGTTTCGCTGGGATCACGCGCAGCGTGTTTTACATCCCGTGACGAATTTCCAGCGCATCGCTTTAAGCGATTTGTCGGGAATAGATAATCAAAAGCAGCGCGTTACCCAAAACACCCGTCAGTTCGTGCAAGGCGGCACGGCTAACAATGTGTTGCTGAGTGGCGCGCGCGGCACGGGTAAGTCGTCGCTGGTCAAAGCCCTGCTCAATGAATATGCCGATGCAGGCTTGCGCGTGATTCAAATCGACAAGCAAGGCCTGAACGATTTGCCGCTGATTATTGGCATGGTGCAAGGTCGCGCGGAACGCTTTATTTTGTATTGCGATGATTTGTCGTTCAACACTGATGAAGACGGCTATCAAACCCTGAAAGCCGCGCTGGACGGGGATTTGGTGGCGTTCTCGGATAATCTGTTGATATATGCCACCTCGAATCGTCGCCATTTAATGCCCGATTATATGAGTGACAATTTGGCAACCAAATACGACGGCGAGGAGATTCATCCTGCTGAGGCGGTAGAAGAAAAAGTGTCGCTGTCGGAACGCTTTGGGCTATGGATTTCGTTCTATCCGTTTAGCCAGGATGAGTATCTGCAAGTCGCCGCGCATTGGTTAAAACATCATGGCTGGACGCATGGTTTGAATGACGAAGTGCGCCGCGCTGCGCTGCAATGGTCACTTTCACGCGGCTCGCGCAGTGGTCGTGTGGCAGGACAATTCGCGCGAGATTGGTGCGGACAACAGCTAAATAAATAATTGGCGTAACTACTTACATGTCATTCCCGCCTGCGCGGGAATGACGGCACATAAAAAAATCCATGACCCCTCCCAAAATCATTCACGTCTCTGCTGCGGTACTCATCCGTCCAGATGGTTTGTTCTTGCTCGCGAAACGCCCTAGCGATAAGGCCTATGCAGGCTATTGGGAATTTCCCGGTGGAAAAATCGAAGCGGGTGAAACGCCTGAGATTGCTTTGTGCCGCGAGTTGGATGAGGAGCTAGGCATACGCGTGGTGCGCGCCACCCCTTGGTTAAACCGTGTATTCAGTTATCCGCACGCCACCGTGCATTTACATTTTTTTCGCGTGTTTGCATGGGACGGCGAAGCTTACGGACGAGAAGGGCAAAGCCTCTCTTGGCAAGCCCCTAGTGGGGTGCGGGTTGCGCCCTTGCTGCCCGCCAACGCGCCGATTCTGCGGGCTTTAGACTTGCCCGCGCGCTATGCTATTAGTAATGCCGCCGAATTAGGCGAGGCGGAATTTTTGCTGCGCTTAGAGCGCGCCTTGCAAAATGGTCTGCGCTTGCTGCAAGTGCGCGAGCAACATTTATCACCAGAAAATTATCGAGCGTTTACGCAAACGGTGGTTGAGTTAGCGCATCGCTATGAGGCGAAAGTGTTAGTGAATGGCGATGTCGAGCTGGCAAGGAAAGTGGCGGCGGATGGCGTGCATTACACGGGCAAGCAATTGTTGGAATGTGTCGCGCGCCCTGATTTTACATGGTGTTCAGCATCGTGCCATACGGCAGAGGAATTGCATCATGCGGGAGTATTCGGCTTTGATTTCGTGCTGCTCAGTCCCGTGTTGCCAACGCTAAGTCATGCGGGTGCGGCGCATTTAGGCTGGAAAAAATTTTCCGAGATGGTGGCGGATGCGACTTTGCCTGTGTATGCGCTGGGAGGTTTAACGAGCGACGATTTGAGCGTGGCGCAACAGCATGGCGCGCACGGTATCGCGTTATTGCGTCAGGCTTGGGTGTGATGCTGTATCGAGAAAATCATTGAGGTCGGGGGCTTGTTCAATACGAAATTCTTCGTTCGCCCATTTACCTAAATCTATCATTTTGCAGCGTTCGCAGCAGAATGGGCGAAACGAGTTTTGCGTATCCCACAACGAGATTTTTTTGCACTGCGGGCAGCTCACGGTTGGAGGTGGGTTCGTCATGCGGCGAGACTACAGAAAATTAACTCGAAGCTGACATCGCCTTGAAAAACAGTCGATTTAGCTGCGTAATCAGCGTTGATAAAGCGAATGTTAATTGCATATTTATTTGCGCTGACTTCGGGGATGCAAGCAAGACTTAAGGCTAAGTTGACGCGCAGCAATTGCGCGGTGCGTCCGCCTTGCATTTGTTGAAACGTACCTTGCTGGGCGTTGAAACGCATTTCTTTACCGCTTTCGCGCAGCAGTTTGAGTAGTAACTTAACGGCGGTGTTAATTGGCAGTAGGGGATTGAGCCATTGTGCTAAAAAATTTCGGCGTATTTGAACGTCTTGTTGTTGCCAATAATGATATGAGGGTAAATCAAACTCACAAGTGCCGCCAGGTACGCAGGCGCGTTGTTTAATTCCCATCAACCATTCATTTTCACGCAGGTGTTGCCCAGCCTTGCCCAGCATGTTTTGCAAGTCTTGCATCGCAGCATCAAGTTCATCGAGAATAAAATTAAGAGCGTGTTCAGATATTTGCGGATTGTTGTGTAAGTGAGCTAGGGCGCGTCGTTGGCGTTCGAGTTCTTGTAGTAGCTCAGACTTTAGGTCGGCGCGACTGACTACTTCCATGATTTCAAACAAAGTTGTGATGGCAGCATGATGATCCATGCTTATCGCCGCTTCGTTGAAGTGCTTAACGCGCGCAAATAAATCCTCAAGGCGCAATAGTGTGCGCACTTTTTCATTGGTGGGGAATTCGTAACTAATCACGCGGCTATCGTCGTCCATAAGGGCAAATTTAGGTAGGGGCGAAAGATATAGGGATAGCGATATATCGTCAATTGTTCTGTGTGTAAATTTCATTGAGTACGGCAACTTGTGCCGCGAGCTCACTGATGTTGCCTTCGTTATAGATTATGTCATTCGCGCGGGCGAGGCGTTCGCTGCGTGAACTTTGTTGCGCGATGATGCTTTTTATAGCGGCTGTGTTGAGCTGGCTACGTTGTTGGACGCGTTGAATTTGTGCTGCCTCGCTACAGTCAATCACGAGGATGCGCTGTACTTGAGCCTGGAAATCGGGGCTTTGTAATAGTAGCGGTACAATTAATAAGGTGTAAGGCGCAGTACCGGCCTGTTCAAGTTGGGTGTGTGTTTGCTGCAAAATCAAGGGATGTAAAATGGCCTCTAGCTTTTTTTTCGCCGCAGGAGAGTTGAAAATTAATTCACGCATTGCCCTGCGATTCAGTGCGCCATCGGCTTCTAAGTAACACTTTCCAAATTGTTGCAATATATCAGGCATCGCGATGCCATTTGCTTGGCTAAGTTGATGAGCAATGGCATCGGTGTCGATTATATGTGCGCCGCGCTGACGAAATAGCTCCGCTACAGTGGATTTTCCGCTCCCTATGCCACCCGTCAAACCGACGCATAGTTTTCTTTTAGGCACTGTAATCGTCATTGCACTTGCATGAGTTGTAAATAGCTTTGGGTAATTGCTTGCCCCCAAAATAAGGCGATGAGTCCTCCTCCTGCTAAATAAGGACCAAACGGGATAGGAATGTTGCGGCCTTGTTTTAATAGAATCATCAGGGAAATACCCACGACTGCACCGACTAAGGACGATAGCAAAATAATCAGCGGCAACATTTGCCAGCCTAGCCACGCGCCCAGTGCTGCGAGAAGCTTAAAGTCGCCATAGCCCATGCCTTCTTTACCCGTGATGAGCTTGAACGCCCAGTACACCAGCCATAACACTAAGTAACCAAAAACTGCACCTAAGACGGCATCATTCAAGCTTGTGTAAATGTTTGCCATATTGAATAGCAGCCCCGCCCAAAGCAGCGGCAAAGTGATGTCGTCGGGCAATAATTGCGTGTCGAAGTCGATTGCTGTGAGTGCTAATAGCATCCAGATTAGCAAGATTGCACCGAGTGTCGCCCAGCCAAAACCAAAATGCAGCGCGGCGTAGCCACATAGCAAGCCGCTGATGGCTTCGATGAGAGGGTAGCGTGGTGAAATGGCTGCTTTGCAAGCACTACATTTTCCGCGTAACCATAAGTAGCTAAGCACAGGAATGTTTTCCCAAGCACGAATGGCATGTTTGCAGTGCGGGCATGCTGAATTTAACTTTTTCGCCGCGCAGCTCAGCGCACTGCCCATGCCAATCGCGTTCCAGCATGATAGGTAAGCGATAAATTACCACGTTGAGAAAGCTGCCGACTAATAGCCCGAAAATGGCGCATACGGTGATGAATATAGCGGGGCTTGTTTGCAGCAGTTCAAAGAGGCTCATGGCTTAGTAATCGTAAAAAGAAATAAAAAACGCGCATCACCAGCTAGGGGATGCGCGTTGTGCAGGGTTGCGGGTTAAACCACTTGCCCCATTTTGAAAATGGGTAGGTACATTGCAATCACCATACCACCGATGAGTACACCTAATACCACCATAATTACCGGTTCCATTAAGCTCGACAGAGCTGCAACGGCCGTATCGACCTCTGCTTCATAAAAATCTGCAACCTTACTTAGCATGCCATCTAATGCGCCGGACTCCTCGCCAATCGCAACCATTTGCAACACCATGCTTGGAAACACTTGGGTGTCCTGCATGGCCACGGTTAGGCTCGCTCCTGTGGTCACTTGAAGTTGAATTTTTTTAGTCGCGTCATAATAAATTACATTGCCAGCTGCGCCTGCCACTGAGTCAAAAGCCTCTACTAGCGGAACGCCTGCTGCAAACATGGTGGACAAAGTACGACTCCAGCGTGCGATACAGGCTTTGCGAATTAGACCACCAAAAATAGGCAGTTTTAGTATCAGTCTATCCATTGCGTTTTGCATCTTTTTACTGCGTTTCCAAAAGTAAAAGAAGCCATACAGGCCGCCCCCGATAATGCTAAAAATAGCCCACCACCAAGCAACCACAAAATCAGAAATCGCCATGATGACTAAAGTGGGGCCCGGCAAATTAGCACCAAAGCTGGAGAATAATTCCTTGAAAGCGGGGATAACGAAAATCATAATTACAGCGGTAATAATAAAGGCTACAGCGATAATTGAAACGGGGTAAAACAAGGCACCTTTAATTTGGCTTTTAATCGCTTCAATTTTTTCTTTGTATGTGGCAAGTCGATCGAGCAGGCTATCCAAAATACCAGCGGATTCACCAGCCCCAATTAAGTTGCAATATAAGTCATCAAAGTACAGGGGGTATTTTCTGAAGGCTTGTTGCAAGCTGCTACCAGTTTCTACATCGGACTTAATATCAAATAACAGTTTTGCCACGGAAGGGTTGCTGTGGCCTTTACCGACAATGTCGAATGATTGCAACAACGGTACGCCAGCTTTCATCATGGTGGCTAATTGGCGAGTGAAGAGGGAAATATCTTTGGGAGTAACTGATTGAGTACTCGCCCGAAATTTCTTGATTTTGATGTTCAGCACACCTTGCCGACGTAATGCTGCTGACACGACCGTTTGGCTGGCAGCACGCATTTGCCCTTTGATAATTTTCCCTGATTTATCTTTACCTTCCCAAATAAAAGATATTTCTTTTATCTTCTGAGAATTAGGTGAGACAGCCATGATTGCTCCGTTCGATTTTATTTAAGTTGTGCGCCGCATCATGCCGAGCTTTGCGCGCGTTGTAAAGGCATGCGCCTAGTCTTGATGTTTGTGTGCGAAAGTGTTTGCGTTAAAGGCACTCGTTCTAGGAAAAATCCGTACCACTTTAATCACTCGATCCTGAGTTTGTATCACCTCAATCGCATAGTCGGCAATTTTTAAACTGGTGCCAGCTTCGGGTATGTCTTGTAAGTGTTCCAGAATTAAACCATTCAAGGTTTTGGCGGTATTGAGCGGTAAATGTAAGCCTAATTTACGATTCAATTCGCGCAAGCTGCTGCTGCCTTCCAATAAAAAGCTACCGTCTTCGTGGCGTAAAAATTTCCCTGTTTGATTCGGCGACGAGGTGGTGAATTCACCGACGATTTCTTCCAATATATTTTCTAGCGTCACCAAACCTAATAATTCGCCGTATTCATCGACCACTAAGCCTAAGCGCGCGTGGCGTTCTTGAAATTGTTGCAGTTGTTTGAGTAAGGGGGTGTCAGACGGGATGAAGTAGGGGGTGCTCAATACGGCTTGCAGCGCGGCAATATCTAAGGTTTCTTCTTGCAGTAATGACAGCACTTTTTTGATATGCAAAATGCCGATGATGTTGCTGCTGTGATTTTGATAAACAGGCAGCAAAGTGTGGTGACAGGTGACTAATTGTTGCCGTAGTTCGTCGCTATCGCTGGCAATATTTAATGATTCAATTTGCTTGCGCGGAACCATTACGTCATTCACGGTGATGCGTTCCAAGTCCACTAGATTGAGCAGCATTTTTTGATGTTTACGCGGCAAAAAATGCTCGGCATCGAGCACTAATCCACGCAATTCTTCCAGCGTCATTTTAGATTTGCTTTGATCGGTGACGACCTTGATGCGCAGCAGCCATAAGCAGCCTTTCACCATGGCGGTCGCAATCGACACAATGGGGTGAAATAAGGTGATGAGCGGGGCGAGTAAAAAACTAGAAGGGAGTGCGACGCGTTCTGGATAACTCGCCGCAATAATTTTTGGCATGATTTCGCTAAACACCAGCAGCACAAAGGTAATCAGCAAGGTGCCTGACAACAAAGCTAATTCGCTCGCGCCGAACAGCCGCAAAATAATAATGTTGGTGACCGCAGCGGCGGCGACATTGAGCAAGGTGTTGCCGAATAAAATTGAGCCGAGTAATTGATCCACTTTAGCGAGTAAACGTGAGGTTAATTTCGCGCTACGTTTGCCCTTGCGAGCCAAGTGGCTGAGGCGATGGCGGTTGATGGCCATCATGCTGGTTTCGGCGGCGGAGAACCATGCGCCACACACCAGTAATACTAATAAAACCAGCAGCAGCGCGTTTAAGGAGAGATCGTCCAATGAATTTTTAGTCAGAAGTGAGGGGCAGCATGGTGTGCGAGCGCGTGGAGTGTGTCAAGCCGCGCGCCGCGTGCTGTAGCGATACATGATGATTCCGATGATTACCATCGGCACGCTCAGCCATTGCCCCATGCTGATACCAAACGTCATCAGTCCGAAAATTCCATCATCGGGATTGCGCGCGAATTCGCCGATGAAACGCAAGCTGCCATAGCCGATTAAGAATAAGCCTGAAACACTGCCAACGGGGCGAGGTTTACGCGCATAAATCCACAAGATAGCGAATAGCAGCAAGCCTTCTAAAGCGAATTCGTAAAGTTGCGAAGGGTGGCGTGGCAGTGCATCAATTTGCGGAAAAACCATGCCCCATGCCGCGTCCGTTGGTCTGCCCCACAACTCGCCATTGATAAAATTACCTAAGCGACCGAATGCCAAGCCAGGTGGTACCAGTGGCGCGATGAAATCCATCAACGCCAACCAGCGCATTTTTTGTTGCCGCGCAAAAATCGCCATCGCCACCAATACGCCGAGAAAGCCGCCGTGGAACGACATCCCGCCTTCCCACACCGCAGGGATTTTCAGCGGATGCGAAAAATAATAGCCTGGGTTATAGAACAACACCTCGCCTAAACGTCCGCCGATGATGACTCCCAGCACACCATAGAATAATAAATCATCGAGTAATTTTGGCGTGAGCTGCGGATGAGCCAACATCACGATACGTTTACGTCCTAGCCAGATAAACGCCATAAAACCGGCCAGATACATCAGCCCATACCAATGGATGCCGAATGAGCCTAAATGAATCGCGACAGGGTCGAAATTGGGATGGATGAGCATAGGAGTCAGGCGTGTCGATAAGGGCGCGGAATTTACCATAAATACATGGGGCTTTAAATTTAAGCTCGCCAGTATTTCCCACACATTATTTTTTATCTCATTAGCGGCTAGGCTGCGCATCGTTTAGAATCCGCGCCTTATTTTGGAGAG
>JBJORQ010000044.1:0-13518 GCA_046049345.1 Pseudomonadota bacterium
GTAATAATTTATAACTAATAATAACTTTTATATACCTGCTAAGTCAATAAAATCATGTTGCCATCAGTTTGTAATAAAAAAGGGCAACCAACGGGTCGCCCTTTTTTGTTTGCTACCCTTCGACAAGCTGAGGGCAAACGGGGTGTGAGTGCCTAGTCTTTTTCGCCGCTAAATGCCATCAGCAGGTTCAACAAATTAACGAAGATGTTGTAGATGTCTAGGTACAAGGTTACGGTTGCCATTAGGTAATTGGTTTCGCCGCCGTGGATGATTTGGCTGATGTCGAACAGGATGTAGGCTGAGAAAATCAGAATTGCAATCGCGGAAATCGCTAAGGACAACAGGGGTACTTGGAAGAACAGATTTGCCAGTGACGCGATGAGTAGCATGATTACGCCGATGAACAAAAACTTTCCCATAAAGCTGAAGTCTTTTTTGCTCACGGTCGCGTAAGTTGCCAAGCTGAAGCAAATTAAACCTGTGCCGCCCGCTGCCATGCCGACTAATTGCGCGCCATTACTAAAATGCAAAGCGTGTTGCAAAATTGGCCCTAAAAATACACCTGCGACGAAGGTGAAGCCAAACATGGCAATGACACCCCATACGCTGTTGCGCAAGCTGCTCACGGCGAACAGTAAGCCCATCATTACCGCGAACATCACCAGCGAGCCGATGATGGGGTGCTGCGCCAAAATCGCTAGATTAAGCGACATGCCGATAAATGCGCCGATGACGGTCGGAATCATGGTCAAGCCCAGCATCAGGTAGGTGTTGCGCAACACTTGATTTTGTTCAGCTGCGAGCGTGCCGATAGTGGTGGGGTTTTGGTATTGCATGGAGTGCCTCCGAAGATAAAATGTATTCAGGATGTTGATTTTGTAGCGGGCGTGAGAGTAGCGATAAGAGTTAAAAGTTGCAATCGACTTGCAATAAAAAAGGGACGCAACAATTAAGTTGCATCCCTTTTTTGATGTTGGCGGAGTGGACGGGATTCGAACCCGCGACCCCCGGCGTGACAGGCCGGTATTCTAACCAACTGAACTACCACTCCAGTTTGATATTTGCTACTTGGCGGAAGCTGTGAGATTCGAACTCACGGACGATTTCTCGTCGGCAGTTTTCAAGACTGCTGGTTTAAACCACTCACCCAAACTTCCCTATTTCGCTTTCCAAAATTTGTTGCCTTGTTTTGGAAGGCGCGCATTCTCTACGAAAGCGTCCTTGCTGTCTAGCGAAAATCTATCTTTTTACACAATCCGCCCAATTATTCGGTGTCTCATACAAGCGCACACGCTCCAAACGCAAGTGATTGCCGTAAGTGTCTTGGTAGGCTGGGTTGAGAATATCGAAGGCAATTTTGGCGAGATTTTCGGCGGTGGGGACGACTTGCAAAATCACGGTTTTGTGCTCAGGCAGTGTCGCTAAAAAATCACACACGGTTTTGTCATTGCGATACACCAAAAAAGCATGATCCCATTTATCGACTAACTCGGTTTTAGCAATGCGTTTTACATCGGAAAAATCCATCACCATGCCTTGTTCAGATTGGCCTTCGGTGGCTATGACCTCGCCCGATAAAGTAATTTCAATGGCGTAACGATGGCCGTGTAAATGCTTGCATTGACTGGTGTGGTTGGGGATGCGGTGACCTGCATCAAATTCTAGGCGGCGGGTGATTTGCATGGTGGGAGCGGGTAAAAAATTCGGCGCGGATTATAGCTTGAAGGTGCGCACGGCATGTTGGAAAGCGCGCAGTTCGGTGTTGCCCATGCTGTAGCGCAGCGCGTTATATCGCTGCGCGATGGCTAATAGTGCGGCGCGGTGGTGTGGATAGTGAGTGCTAATTCGGCTGACGTAATCCAAGGCGGTTTCATGTGCGGCGCGCGGCAGCCCCGCACGAGCCATGCGCTTACAAAATTTTAACCAAGCGGCTTGTACGGGGTCGCGCTCACGCGCCCATAAATGTCGCATCAACCATAGGCTTAGAGCTGCGATGACTAGGCTCAAGCCCAGCATTAACTGGCGCGCTAGGGCTTCCCAACTCACGTCTTGCATACCTAAGCGCGTCAATAATGCGTATTGTTTTTCGTTGTTGTAGCCGATCAGCCATTGATTCCATTGGTTGGAGACTGCATCTAAATTCATGCGCAAATTGAGCAACCATTGCGGCGGATTACGCGCCATAAAACCCAGCGCGGAGTTGTCGAGCAATGCGGCGGACAAATTCTTTTGTACGCGTTCGGGAGCAATCGCGGCGGTGGGATCGACGCGCACCCAGCCACTGCCTGTCAACCACACTTCCGCCCACGCATGCGCATCGGATTGACGCACGATGTAGTAGTTGCCGATGGTGTTGTATTCGCCGCCTTGATAGCCCGTTACCACGCGCGCGGGGATGCCTGCGGCGCGCATTAAATAGACGAAAGCGGCGGCGTAGTGTTCGCAAAATCCTTGCCGCGTGCTGAATAAAAACTCATCTATGCCATCGCGTCCCAGCAGGGGCGGCTCTAGCGTGTAGGCAAATTTTTCTTGATTGAAATAACGCAGCGCGGTTGCGACGATGGCAGCATCATTCGTACTTTGCGCGCGCCAGCTTGCTGCGAGTTGGCGCGCGTGCGGGTTGAGTTGCGCGGGCAGTTGTAAGCCGCGCTGGCGTTGTGCTGGCGACTCCTCGAGATTGGCGCGATAGCTTAAATTTGAGCGCATGACATAACGCGTGCGCGCGACGATGCTGTCTTTATTGAACACTTGAAAATCGTCATTCATCAGCGCGTTGGGCGGCAAGGCGGCGGGCATATCTAAAGCGTATAGCCACTTTTTATTGTGCGGCTCTAGCGTGACCGTATATTCGATTGCTTGAGCCGTCTCGCTAAATTGCGCGGGCGAATTAAAGCCACTCGCGCCCGTCGTCCAAACCCTGCCATCAAAATTCCACAACACTGGCCCGCGCCAATACATCTGCTCGCGACGTGGCACGACGCTGGCATAAGTGACGCGAAACGCCACCGCTTCGGACAAAGTGAGTTTGCTCAAACTGCCTGGCTCCATGCGCTCGGACAAGCCGCTGCTGCTGCTGTACGCGTCTTGCGGCATTCCCCATAGCGGGCCTTGAACGCGGGGGAATAGTACGAAGGCAATCAGCATTAAGGGTGCGGCTTGCAGCAGCATCACCGTTGCTAAACGGAGCTGTGGTTTGAAGGCAATTTGCGGGGCTTGAATGCGCAGCCAGGTTGCAACGATGACCAGCAAAGTGGCGCACATTAAGGCGGCGGTGGCGATGCTTTGCGAGTAAAAAAAGTTGGTGATGATAAGAAAACACGCCAGATAAATCACTGCTGTCGCGTCGCGCGCGTTGTGCACTTCGAGCAGCTTGAGCGCGGCTAATAACACCAACAAAGTCACCCCTACTTCGCGCCCAAACAGCGTGTGAAAACTCATGCCGATAGCAGCGACGCAAGCCAAAGTGAGCGGCATTAACAGCCAGCGCGACGGCAGCGGCGCATGCCGATACGCCAAGTAAGCACGCCACAGCAGCAAGGTCGCTGCGAGTGCCGACACCCACAATGGCAGATGCTCGGCGTGCGGTGCGGACACCAAAAATAGCGTGAGTGCGAGGCTGTAGAGGGTGGGGCGAGTGAGCTTCATGTCAGTCCAAACAACGCCAGTCGGCGCAAGCATTCGGCTTGATGGGCGGGATTATTTTGTGGGGCGATTTCACTATTAGGTAAGCGTAAGCCGTAGCGTAATTTTTGTACGTCGGCATCCAACACCCAGCGCGTCAGCATCGATAGTTTTTGCTCTACAGATGTTGCAGGAAGTTGCGCGAAATCTAGCCACACATCCGCGCCGACAGGCGAGGCAAATTGTTTGACTTGTAGGCCTTGTTCGCGCGCCAACGATTTCCATGCGATACGCGGCAAGGCATCGCCAGCGACATAGCGGCGCAAGCCCGCAAAGTCTTCATCGCCCGCCGCCATGATTTTGCCCACACCTTGCTGCGCGGCTTGCTCAGGCAGGGCTTGCGCATTAGCAGGCGCGGGATAAATCAGCGCGCGTACCTCAAAATGTAGATACGTCCATGCGTGAAATAAACCGAGCGGAAACTCGCTGTACAGCGTCAAGCGTTGGCTGTCCATCCAGCCGCGTTGCGTAGCAGGAATTGCCAGCGCAACGGCTTGTGAACTGTTGGCGGCTAAGTCAAACACGCTGCGATGTTGCGCATCATCTTGCAGAATAATTTGATAGCGCGCGATGCGGCTAGGGTTGTCAAAATGAAACACAAACTGCGCATCGCTGCCAACAAAAACAGGGCTGATGTGTCCCGCGTGTATGTGTAATTGCGCCAGATTGCGGAAGGTGTAGAGCATCGACAGCAGCCCCAACATCGCCAGCAAAAATGTCAGCACATACCCTAGGCTCAAGTTGTAATTGATACAGCCCAGTAGCATGAGAGCCAGCACCAGCAAAAAGCCCAAGCCTTGTCGAGAGGGAAAAATATAAATGCGGCGTTGGGTGAGCTCTACCGTGCCTGTTTCGACGGTGCGCCGCATCGCCCAGTTACGAAACAGTTGTTTAGCGCGGCTCAGCATTTGTGAGTGCAGATCTTAAGGAATGGCGACCGCAGCGAGCAGTTGCGCGCCGACATTGTGCGCATCACCGCGAGGCTGGGTGCTTTGCAAACGATGGCTGGCGACGCTCCCCAGCACTGCTTGCACGTCTTCAGGCAACACAGCTTTTCGACCATCAAGCAATGCCCAAGCCCGCGCGGCGGCGAGTAGCGACAGCCCCGCGCGCGGTGATAGTCCGTGTACATAGTCAGCCGATTCACGCGTGTGTTTGAGGATGGCTTGCACATAATCGAGCAGGGCGGGCGCGACGAAAACTTGTGTGACTTGTTGTTGCAAAGCTAATAGTTCAGCCGTGTCCATTTGTGGCGTGAGATTTTTGACTAGCTCGCGTCTGTCCAGGCCAGACAACAATCCGCGCTCGGCCAGCGCGTCGGGATAGCCCAATTGGATGCGCATTAAAAAACGGTCGAGCTGCGATTCGGGCAGTGGAAACGTGCCGATCTGATGCGAAGGATTTTGTGTCGCGATGACAAAAAATGGCGCAGGCAGTGGGCGCGTCACGCCTTCGATTGTGACTTGCTGTTCTTCCATCGCTTCGAGCAACGCGCTCTGCGCTTTGGGTGTGGCGCGGTTTACTTCATCCGCCAAAATCATTTGCGCGAATATCGGCCCCGCATGAAATTTGAAGTCCGCCGTGTCGCGCTGATAAACCGACACGCCCAAAATATCGGCGGGCAATAAATCGCTGGTGAACTGAATGCGCTGAAACTGCAAGCCCAAAGTCTTCGCCAAAACGTGCGCCAGCGTGGTCTTGCCCACACCGGGTAAATCTTCAATCAGCAAATGCCCGCGCGCCAGCAAACACGCTAGCGCGAACCGTATTTGCAAAGGCTTGCCGACGATGACTTGCTCGGTTTGGGCGATGACGTTTTTGAGTGATGTAATCATGGGGACGTTTGTGATTGGTGAGTGGAGTTGCGTGTTGCGCCTTATTGAATCTGAAGGATGGAAATCCGTTATTTGTGGGAGCGCGATTGATCGCGCGATAGCGAACTTAAAAAAATCGCTCGACAAGTCGAGCTCCCACAACAGCGACCACGTTCCTCTGGACAAATTTATTTTGCTTGCTCAAAGCATAATCGCCGCAACCACTTTGCGGTCTTCGGCGACCAAAATGTTGTAAGTGCGGCATGCGGCAGGGGTGGTCATAAACTCCACGCCTATGCCTAGGTCGGTCAGCGCGCGATACAGTTTGGGATGGGCAAAGCGTTGTTTTTCACCTGTCCCGACAATCACAATCTCTGGCGCGAACGCCAAAAAATACTTGAAATGCGTCTCATCCAACGCGTCGAAATTGGCGACTTGCCAATCTTCACGCACCTCGGCGGCGTTCACGACGATGGTGTGGTTGAACGCGACGCGATTGACGAACACGCTAGTCGCATCGTGCGCGGTGAACATTTTGGTGTCGCCTAAGTTAGCTAAATGCAATTTCATTTCAACTCCTATTTGCTGCGCGGGTGATGCACATGTAAAATCCTGCGCTTTGTAATTTGGGCGCAGATTCTATCATCGGGGAAGTGTCTTCCTGGTTGCCTAGTCGCCAAAAAATTGAGTGAGCCATTGTGAAACCCATACTGAAATCGACCAAACTTTCTAACGTCTGTTATGACATACGCGGCCCTGTGATGGAGCGCGCCAAACAGATGGAAGAAGAAGGTCAGCGCATCATCAAGCTGAACATCGGCAACCTTGCGCCATTTGGTTTTGAAGCTCCTGAAGAAATTCAGCAGGACGTAATTTTGAATATGCCGAATGCGGCAGGTTATTCCGATTCCAAAGGCATGTTCGCACCGCGCAAGGCCATCATGCATTACTGCCAATCCAAGCAAATTATGGGCGTGGGGCTGGACGATATTTACATCGGCAACGGTGCGTCCGAGTTAATCGTGATGGCGATGCAAGGCTTGTTGAATAACGGTGACGAGGTGTTAGTCCCTGCGCCCGATTATCCATTGTGGACGGCGGCGGTGACTTTGGCGGGCGGCACGCCACGCCATTATGTGTGCGACGAAGCCAATGATTGGAATCCTAATTTGGCGGATATGAAAGCCAAAATCACCGTCAACACGCGGGCGATTGTGGTCATCAATCCAAACAACCCAACGGGTGCTATTTATTCCAACGAAATTTTGTTGGAAATTATTCAGCTTGCGCGTGAACACAATCTGATTATTTTTGCCGATGAGATTTACGACAAAATGTTGTACGACGGTGCGACGCATACTGCGATGGCATCGCTGGCCGACGACGTGTTTTTTGTCACCATGAATGGCTTGTCGAAAAACTATAGAGCTTGCGGTTATCGCGTCGGCTGGATGGTGTTGTCGGGGCAGAAAAAACATGCGCAGGATTACATCAACGGACTGACGATTTTGGCTTCGATGCGCTTGTGTTCCAATGTGCCGGGGCAGTTCGCGATTCAGACCGCGCTAGGTGGACATCAAAGCATTAACGAGTTGGTCGCTCCCGGCGGACGATTGTGCAAACAGCGCGACCTCGCCTACAACTTGCTCACCGCGATTCCGGGTGTGACTTGCGTAAAACCGAAAGCGACGTTGTATTTATTCCCGCGCTTAGACCCGAAAATTTATCCTATCGAAAACGACCAACAATTCATTTTGGAATTGCTAGAAGCGGAAAAAGTCTTGGTGGTGCAAGGCACAGGTTTCAACTGGAAAACGCCTGATCATTTCCGCGTGGTGTTCTTACCCAACGCCGACGATTTGATTGATGCGATTGCGCGCATTGCCCGATTTTTGGAAAGCTATCGCAAAAAATACGGCACGAATTAAAGGGCATCTCTATAAATCGAAATCTCGTCGCAATACGTTGTTGCTCACAAGAAATTACTCCTCACATAGTCATCTATGCGTCGTCGCAATTTTTTGTTCGCGCCTAGTCTTGCTTAGATCTTTCAATTTCTAGAGACACCCTAAACTCTGTGATTACGGCACAGATTAAGTAGGATGGGTTGAACGAAGTGATACCCATCAACTAACAAATGACTTACAAATGGAATCGAAAATGAAAGCAATCAACGTAGGACTTCTCGGTATCGGCACGGTCGGCGGCGGCACATTCACCGTGTTACAACGCAACGCGGAAGAAATCGCCCGCCGCGCTGGGCGTCCGATACGCATCGTGGCGGTGGCCGATAAAAACATAGCATTGGCGAAGCAGATTACGGGCGGCGCATGTCGCGTAACTGACGATGCGTTCTTGGTGGTGAGCGACCCCGAAGTGGACATCGTCATCGAACTGATCGGTGGCTACGGTGTGGCGAAAGAGCTGGTGCTCAAAGCCATCGCCAACGGCAAGCATGTGGTCACTGCCAACAAGGCCTTGCTCGCAACGCATGGCAACGAGATATTCAAAGCCGCGCAGGACAAGGGCGTGATGGTCGCGTTCGAGGCGGCGGTGGCAGGTGGTATCCCCATCATCAAGGCACTGCGCGAAGGCTTGACCGCGAATCGCATCGAGTGGATTGCCGGCATCATCAACGGCACGACCAATTTTATTTTGAGCGAGATGCGCGACAAGGGCTTGAGCTTCGACACCGTGCTCAAAGAAGCGCAGCGTCTGGGTTACGCCGAAGCGGATCCGACTTTCGACATCGAAGGCGTGGATGCCGCGCACAAGATTACGCTGCTGGCATCGCTGGCGTTTGGTATTCCGATTCAGTTCGATAAGGCTTACATCGAAGGCATTTCCAAGCTCGATGCGATTGATATTAAGTACGCCGAACAACTCGGTTATCGCATCAAATTATTGGGTATCACCAAGCGCACCGACGATGGTGTTGAGCTGCGCGTGCATCCGACTTTGATTCCAACTAAACGCCTCATCGCCAATGTCGAAGGCGCGATGAACGCCGTCGTGGTGCAGGGCGATGCAGTCGGCGCGACGCTGTATTACGGCAAGGGCGCGGGTGCTGAACCGACTGCCAGCGCGGTGATTGCCGATCTCGTTGACGTGACGCGTATGCACACCGCCGACCCGCTCAATCGCGTGCCGCATCTGGCTTTCCAGCCGAACGCAATGGCGGATTTGAAAATCTTGCCGATGGACGAAGTGCAGACCAGCTACTACCTGCGTCTGCGCGTGCAAGACAAACCCGGCGTACTGGCCGACATCACGCGCATCCTCGCGGATGAACAAATCTCGATCGATGCCGTCATCCAAAAGGAACCCAATGAGGACGAAGACCAGACCGACCTCATCATGCTCACGCATCTAACCCGCGAAAAACGCATCAATGCCGCGATTGCGAAGATCGAAGCGTTGGGCGTGGTGGCAGGGAAAGTGACGAAGCTGAGAATGGAAGAGTTAGGGAAATAACGCGTGTCAAAAATCCACTACTTTCAAAGATATTCATCAGAAGAAAATACAGTAACTAACAATACTCTCCAATTGTTTGCGCGGATTTACAACTATTCAACTTCGCAAGCATCGAAGCTGCTTAGTGAGATTACTGACCAGACGATTGAAATTGGTATCGAAATTAACCAACAAGAACGTGCAAAAGATTCTGTTCCAGATGGAGCAATTTTACAAAGAAGTTTTAAGGTTTTGCTTGAAGCCAAGGTGGATGCCAGTGTCGATTGTGACCAACTTTTGAGGCATGCCGCGAGCTTCTCAAATGAATCGCAAAAAATATTGCTTTTGCTAACAAAGCGCGTGCTAAGTCATGCGGAAGAACAAAAAATTACTGGTGTGATAAACAACAAATATCCAGAGGTCATTTTTAGGAGTGTTTCCTATGAAATGATTTGTAAGGCTATTAAAGGTTTGTTCAAAGAATATGAATATGAAATGTACTCGCTGGTAGATGACTACATTGAATATTGCAATGATGCAAATCTGTTTGATCAGTCTCCATACCTAATGCGGATTTTGCCGTGTGGTCAGAGCGTAGAAATTAATAAGAAATATGGTGTGTATTTTCATCCATCAGATCGTGGCTACACGAAACACTCTTATGTCGGTATCTATGCGAATAAAACGGTACAGTTGATTTGGAAAATTGATAGTGTTTTTGATGTTGAATACAACGGAACTGTACTTGTTAAAACGCTTATCCAGGGGCGCGACACTAACGATTATGATCAAAAAATTATTGCCATCATTGCGGATGCAAAAAAATCGTGTGGTTATGAAATTGAAACAGGAACTCGTTTTTTCTGTGGTACTCCGATAGCAACTGATTATAGAAAATCTTCATCAGGAGGCATTCAGGGCGCACGTTTCGTAAATCTTCGAGAGGTGATTGGTGATTTTACCGATGTCACTGATATTGCTGAGAAGCTGTGCGAAAAGACATGGGAATAATTTTTAAGGAATAATATGAAATACATCTCCACACGCGGCAATGCGCCCGCAAAAACATTCACCGAAATCCTGCTGGGCGGGCTCGCGCCGGATGGCGGTTTATATCTGCCGGAAACGTATCCGCAGGTGACGCGCGCGGAGTTGGACGCGTGGCGCAATCTGTCGTATGCCGATCTCGCCTTTGCGGTGTTGTCCAAGTTTGCCACCGATATTCCTGCGACTGATTTGCAATCTATCATCAGCAAAACTTACACCGCCGAGGTCTACAACAAAGGACGCGCGGATTCTGATTTTGAACAAATCACGCCGCTGCGCACTTTGGAAAAGGGCGTGCATATTTTGGAGTTGTCCAACGGTCCGACGCTGGCGTTTAAAGACATGGCGATGCAGTTGCTCGGTAATTTATTCGAGTACGCGCTGGCGAAACAACACGAGGAGTTAAATATCCTCGGCGCGACTTCTGGCGACACTGGTTCGGCGGCGGAATATGCGATGCGCGGCAAGCGCGGCATCCGCGTTTTCATGCTTTCTCCTAACGGAAAAATGTCCGCATTTCAGCGCGCGCAAATGTATTCGCTGCAAGACGAAAACATTTTTAATATCGCCATCAACGGTATGTTCGATGACGCGCAGGACATGGTGAAAGCCGTGTCCAACGACCACGCTTACAAAGCCGCGCACAAAATCGGCACGGTCAATTCCATCAACTGGGGACGCGTGTCGGCGCAGATTGTTTACTACTTCAAAGGCTATTTTGCTGCGACGCAATCGAATGACGAGCAAGTCGCATTTTCGGTGCCGTCGGGTAACTTCGGCAACATTTGTGCGGGACATATCGCCCGCATGATGGGCTTGCCGATAGGGCAGTTAATTTTGGCAACCAATGAGAACGATGTGCTGGATGAATTTTTCAGCACGGGCTTATATAAACCACGCGCGACTGACCACACTTATCAAACCAGCAGCCCATCTATGGATATTTCCAAGGCGAGTAATTTCGAGCGTTTCGTGTTTGATTTGGTCGGACGCGACGGCGCGAAAGTGCGCGAATTTTGGAGCCGTGTCGATGCGGGCGGCTCGTTCGATATTAAGGGTTCTGACTACTGGCACGCGCTGCAAAAATTTCATTTTTCATCGGGAAAAAGTTCGCATTTTGACCGTCTGAAAACTATACGCGGCGTGTTTGAAGAATACGGCGTGATGGTTGATCCGCACACCGCAGACGGCATCAAAGTCGGCATGGAACAACGCCGTCCGAACCTGCCGTTAATCTGTTTAGAAACCGCGTTGCCTGCGAAATTTGAAGAGACGATTATCGAAGCGTTAGCGCGCAAACCCGAACGCCCCATTGCGCTGGAAGGTATCGAAAATCTGCCGCAAAAATGTGTGGTGATGGATTGCGATGTAGTGAAATTGAAAGCGTTCGTCAGCGCGGCAATCGGCTAGTGTTCGCGGCGACCTTAGTGGGATGACGCGATGAATAACCTCCTGCTACTTATCCTCTGCTTCATCGTCGGCATGGTGTTGCATCGCTTTAAGCGTATGCCAGAAAACGCGCCGGCGACCTTGAACAGTTTCATCATTCACGTCTCCTTGCCCGCGCTGACTTTGCTGTATATCCACGGCGTGCAATTTTCTAGCACGGTGTTTTTGACGGCGTTGATGGCCTGGTTGGTGTTTGGTTTTTCAGTATTGTTTTTTTACTATGTGGGACGTTTTTTAGCCTTGCCGCGCGCCACGGTCGGTACGCTGATATTGCTGGGCGGCTTAGGCAACACTTCATTTTTTGGCTTGCCTATGGTCGAAGCGTTTTACGGGTCAGCGGCGATTACTACTGCCATCGTCGCCGACTTGCTCGGCTCATTTTTTGTCTTGTCGATTTTGGGCATTAGCGTCGCGGGCTGGTATTCGCATACGCCGCCAACCGCCTTGCAACTGCTCAAACGCATCGCGATTTTTCCGCCATTTTTAGCCTTGTTAGTCGCGCTGATTTTGTTGCCTGTGGACTACGCTGATTGGTTCAGCCAATTGCTCAAACGCTTAGGCGACACGCTCGCGCCGTTGGCGTTGTTGTCGGTCGGATTGCAGTTGCGACTGGGCGATTTTGCCAGCGTTAGACGCAATGTTTTATTAGGCTTGAGCTTCAAATTATTACTCGCACCCTTAAGCGTTTATTTGCTCTATGTGCAACTGTTGGGCGCGCGTGGCGAGGCGATTCAAGTGACCATTTTTGAAGCCGCGATGCCGCCCATGATTACCGCTGCAATCATTGCGGCTGAGCATCATCTCGATGCCAAGCTAGCGAATTTAATGGTGGCAATCGGGCTGCTGATTTCGTTTGCTTCCTTAACGCTTTGGTACTGGCTGTTGCACTCGGTTTAAGTGAACAAAATTTCCCGTGGAAAATTTTTTTAATAAAGGACTTTGCAATGCGTAATAACAACTTTTCGCTGTTGCTGCTGGCACTTGGCACTCTGATTTCTGCCCCATCGGTGTTCGCTGCTGAGACTGCGACAGGCGCGCTGTCGCGTCCTGCTTTGACGGTGCGCACTACGGTGTTGCGCGAGGAGAAATGGGCGCGTCAACTTACCGCGAACGGCAGCATTACGCCTTGGCAAGAAGCGATTATTAGCGCGCAGGTAGTGGGTTTACGCATCGCCGAAGTCAAAGTCAGCGTGGGCGATTTTGTGCAAGCGGGGCAGGTGTTGGTGACGCTGGATAACTTTGTGCAAGGCACCAATGATGCGGTACAAGCGCGCGTAGTCGCCCCCGATTCTGGCGTGATTTCGTCGGCAACCGCAAATGTCGGTTCGTTGTCGCAGCCTGGTGCGGAGCTGTTTCGTTTAATCCGTAAAGCGCGGCTGGAATGGCGCGCTGATTTAACCGCTGAAGAATTGATGCTGCTCAAAAAAGGCATGACGGCGGAGCTGAGTGTAGGTGAAGGACGCGTAATTCGCGGCACGGTGCGCGCAATTTCTCCCTCGGTGAATGCGCAAACGCGTTACGGCTATGCCTTGGTGTCGCTGCCGAATAGTGCGGGCATCGTCGCGGGTGCCTATGCGCGCGGCACATTTGATGTGAGTGGCGGGACAAAAAAACTACAGTCCTTGCCGCAATCGGCGGTGCTGCAACGCGGCACAAAAAATTATGTGTTGACCATCGTGGCGAACAATCGCGTGCATGAACAGACGGTGCAAATCGGTCAGCGCGTCGGCGATCGCATCGAGATTAAACAAGGCTTAAACGCCAATGAAGCCGTGGTTGAAAGCGGCGGGGCGTTCCTCACCGAAGGTGATGTGGTGCTGGTGGTGAAAGGTTAAACATGAATGTTTCCGCTTGGTCGATCCGTAATCCCATCCCCGCCATTTTAGGGTTTGCACTGCTGACCTTCGTTGGCTTTATGGCGTTCAAAGCCATGAAGGTGCAGCTTTTTCCCGACATTGATTTACCGATGGTGACAATTGCGGCGAGCATTCCGGGTGCGTCGCCCGACCAAATGGAAACCGAAGTCGCGCGCAAAATCGAAAATTCTTTAGCGAGTTTGCAAGGCTTAAAACAC
>JBJORQ010000045.1:0-13420 GCA_046049345.1 Pseudomonadota bacterium
AGCCGAAGGGCTGCAACAAGTATTAGGCGGCAGCGTGAAATTTAGTGCTATGCAAAATTGGCTTACTACCTTGCGTTTAGGCTCGTCACAGGACAATTCTAATCTCTTTTGGAACGGCATTTTCAACAGCCGTTTCAACACGCAACGCGACAGCTTGAGTGTGCAAAATGATTTTTCTTTGCGCGACAATCAGCTCGTCACTATCGGCTTTGACCAACAAAAAGATACTGTGAATAGCACCACTTTGTACGTCAAAACCACGCGCAACAACGACGCATTTTTTAGCCAATATCAGGGCAGCGTGGGCGCGCATAGTTTGCAAGTGTCGGCACGTCGCGATGCCAATCAACAGTACGGTACGCATAGCACCAGCGGTGTCGCGTACGGCTACGCGCTGAATGACGACACGCGTTTCACCGCGTCAGTCGGCACCGCGTTCAAAGCCCCTACTTTTAACCAGTTGTATTACCCCGGCTTTGGCGCGGCGACGTTGCGTCCTGAGCTGTCGCGCAGCAGCGAAGTGGGCGTGGCGCAACGCACTGATTTCGGTAAGTGGTCGCTGAATGCGTATGAAACTAAGGTCACCGATTTAGTTGGATTTGATGCAAATTTCACGCCCGTGAATATCAACACCGCCACCTTGCGCGGCTTGGAAGCACAGGCACTCACGCAGATTGCCGAGTGGGACATCACCACCACGTTGACCTCGCAAGATCCCCGTCAAACCTCTGGGGCGAATAGCGGCAAGTTGCTTAATCGTCGTGCCACCAAAACCGCGCGCATCGAACTGGCGCATCAATTTGCTGAGGTGCGTGTGGCAAGTTCGCTATATGGCGAAGGTCGTCGTTACGATGATTTGGCGAATACGGCCGGCAAAAAGTTGGGCGGTTACGGCTTAGTTGATCTACGCGCCGAGTATCACGTCGCGCCGGAATGGCTGGTGCAAGGACGTGTGGACAATCTGACCGACAAACAATACGAGACCGCGCAATTCTTCAATCAAGCACGTCGCGGGTTATACTTCACAATGTCTTATCAAGCTAAATAATTATCATGTTTGCAGCGGCAACCCAACAGTTGCCGCTGCATTTTTTAAGGAGAGCCCCATGCACAATTTATCCAATCGCAAAGTACCAATCGGCTTTGTTTTAATCGCTTTAATGGCGGCAACGCGCAGCAATTTATTTAATCACTTTGGCACCGCAAGTTTTTTACCTGATGCCTCATTAGCTGTTTTTATTCTCGCGGGATTTTTCATCGCAAGCCCATTTTTCTTTGCCGCTTTGATGCTCGAAGCGGTGGTGATTGACTACATCGCCATTACGCATTTTGGTGTGAGCGACTACTGCGTCACCGTCGCTTATTGGGGACTGATTCCAACCTATTTCGTGCTGTGGGCAGCGGGACGTTTGTACGCACGCATTGCGCAAAATAATCTGCGTAGTTTGAGCGTTTTTGCCGCAATTTCATTTGTCGCGTTGAGCCTTGCTTTCTTCATTTCTAACGGCGCGTTTTATGCGTTTTCGGGCAAATTTGCCGAGATGAGTTTCGCTGAATATGCCGCGCGTGTTGCCCAATACTACGCACCCTATTTGAGCAGCAGCGTTACCTACCTCGTGCCTGCCGCCTTAATTTACGCCCTCGCGCAACAACGCCTAAAAGCCCATGCCTGATAATCAAGAACAACACCAAAAGCGCATGGCGCGCAAGAAAAGCGTCATCGACGCATCTATCGCCAAAGCCAATGAAGACAAGGGTTTGCTGCTAGTGCTAACAGGCAACGGCAAAGGCAAATCCAGCTCCGCGTTCGGCATGGTGGCGCGCAGTTTGGGCTACGGCTTTAAGGTTGGCGTGGCGCAATTTCTCAAGAGCCGCCGTGACACCGGCGAAGAAAAATTCTTAGGCACGCAAGCGGGTGTGGACTGGCAAGTGTTGGGCGACGGTTTCACTTGGGACACGCAAGACAAAGCCGCCGACATCGCCACTGCACAACGTGGCTGGGCGGTAGCACAAGGTTTTTTGCGCGACGAAAATTTGCATCTGGTGGTATTGGACGAACTCACTTATTTGCTGAGTTATGGCTATCTCGATAGCGCGCAAGTGTGTGCCGATTTGGCCGCGCGTCCTGCCATGCAACACGTTGTGATTACGGGTCGTGCCGCGCCCGATTGCTTGCTAGGACTTGCCGACACCGTCAGTGAAATTGCTGATGTCAAACACGCCTATCGCGCAGGCATCAAAGCCCAGCCCGGCATCGACTTGTAATACGGTGTTCGTCTTACCTCTTACTTTATGCGCCGCCGTGCTGCTCGATTACGGCTTAGGCGAACCGCGCCGTTTTCACCCCTTGGTCGGTTTCGGTAGGCTCGCACGACGCGTAGAAGTTTTCTGTTATCCATCCAACTACGCATCCGCTAGTCGCCTTTATTTACTTGGCATTGCGGCGATTTTTCTAGTTATTTCCCCCTTCGCTTTACTCGCCGCATGGCTGCAATCGCTGCCAGTTCTTGGCGTGATTTTTTCAGTATTACTGTTGTATTTTTGCATCGCGCCCCGCAGTTTGCGTGAACACGCCGAGCGGGGGTTTGTCGCCTTGCAAGCCAATGATTTAGCGGCTGCGCGCATCGCGGTGAGCATGATGGTGAGCCGCGACACGACGCAGCTAAATGAGAATGGGGTGGCGAAAGCGACCGTCGAATCAGTATTGGAAAATGGTAACGATGCGATTTTTGCCGCGCTGTTTTGGTTCGTCGTCGCTGGGCTGCCTGGCGTGGTTTTGTATCGCTTGAGCAACACGCTGGATGCGATGTGGGGCTATCGCAATGCGCGCTACAACTATTTCGGCTGGGCGGCGGCGCGCCTCGATGACGCGTTGAATTTTGTCCCCGCACGACTGACCGCATTGAGCTACGCCTTGCTGGGCAAGACGCGCAGCGCGCTGCACTGTTGGCGCACACAAGCCTCGCTGTGGGACAGCCCAAACGCGGGTCCCGTGATGGCGGCGGGTGCAGGCGCATTACAAGTAAAACTCGGTGGCGCAGCGAGTTATCACGGCGTGAATGAGGCGCGTCCCTTATTGGGTTGCGGCGCAGACGTGGCTAGTGGCGACATCCCGCGCGCGGTCGCTTTGGTGCAAGGTGTTTTATGGGCGTGGCTGGCGTTGATTTTGCTCGTGTCAGGCGCGTGGGAGTTTGCTCATGCTTGAACACGGCGGACGAGTTAAGCGCGCCGTACTGCACTACGGCATCGCAGAAAAACACTGGCTGGATTTATCCACGGGGGTGAATCCAAATGGCTGGTTAGCACCCGTTGTGCCGCAAAAAGAATGGCAAGCCTTGCCACAAGACGATGACGAATTAGCGTCTGCTGCTGCCGCGTATTACGGCTGTGATTGCCTGCTTGCAGTAGCCGGTTCGCAAGCCGCAATTCAAACTTTGCCGCGTTTATTTGCGCCGTGTGGCGTGGCGTTTTTATCGCCTAGTTACGCCGAACATGCGCACGCTTGGCAGCAAACGGGACATGAGGTTTTTAGCCTAAACCCTGCGCAAATTTTGCAGCCTGAAGTGGCGATAAAAATCGTCGTCATCGTCAATCCCAACAACCCCACTGGGCAGCTTTTTAGCCGTACTGATCTCTTGGCGTTACATGAAAAATTAGCAGCGCGCGGCGGCACACTCATCGTCGATGAAGCCTTTATGGATGCCACGCCCAAACACAGTTTGCTGGGCGATAGTCCACGCGCAGGCTTAATTGTGTTGCGCTCCATCGGTAAGTACTTCGGCTTGGCGGGCGCGCGTGTCGGCTTCGTTTTTGCGCAGCAAAACATCCTCGACGCTTTGCGCGAATTACTCGGTCCGTGGCCGATTGCTGCATCGTCGCGTTATGTCGTCACACGCGCTTTACGCGATGAAAAATGGCAAGCCACCACGCGCAAAAAATTGCAGCTAGCAAGTGCGCGTTTGTGTGATTTGCTCGAACAACATGGCTTAACCGTCACTGGCAGCACGGCTTTGTTCGCATGGTTACAACACGACGATGCTAAAAAAATTCACACCCAACTGGCGCAACAAGGCGTGCTGACGCGCTTATTTAATCAACCGTCTAGCTTGAGATTTGGCTTGCCGCGCGATGAAAGGCAGTGGGGAAAATTGGCGGCGGCGTTAAGTTTGTTAGGCGAACATCGCGCAATCAATTGCGCTGCCACAATTGCGTTCGTATCCAGCGAGAAAATAGCGGCAACTGTGATGGTGCAAGGCACAACCTCCGACGCAGGGAAAAGCACGCTGGTCGCTGCGCTGTGCCGCTGGCTGGTAAGGCTAGGCGTTGCAGTCGCGCCGTTTAAGCCACAGAACATGGCGTTGAATAGTGCGGTAACGGCTGATGGCGGCGAGATTGGGCGGGCGCAAGCGGTGCAGGCGATGGCGGCAAACATTGCGCCGCACACCGACATGAATCCGGTGCTGCTCAAGCCCAACAGCGACACGGGTGCGCAGGTCATCATTCACGGTCGCGCCATCGGCAATATGGAAGCTCTCGACTATCACTCCTATAAAAGCACTGCGCACGCGGCGGTGCTGCAATCGCATGGTCGCCTCATCAAACAGTATCAAGCGGTGGTGGTAGAAGGCGCGGGCAGCCCCGCCGAAATCAATTTGCGCGCGGGTGACATCGCCAATATGGGCTTCGCCGAAGCTGTGGATTGCCCGGTGATTTTGATTGCCGATATAGATCGCGGCGGCGTGTTTGCGCACTTGGTTGGCACGCTAGATTTGCTGTCCGAATCAGAACAAGCGCGCGTGGTCGGCTTCGTCATCAACCGTTTTCGCGGCGACCTCGCGCTGCTGCAAGACGGGCTGGATTGGCTGGAAGCGCGCACCGGCAAGCCTGTGTTGGGCGTATTGCCGTATCTGCATGGACTGCATTTAGAGGCGGAAGACGCACTACCTACCGCTGTGGGAGCGCAACTTGTTGCGCGATTGCACCCAGAAAATCGCGCAATAAATTGCGCTCCTACACAAACGGCAGCTGATACCAGCAAGGGGGATGTCCGTGGTGCTACGGCAACAAGTTACCAAAAACACACGCCAAATCTGCGCATCGTCGTGCCTGTTTTTCCGCATATCAGCAACCACACCGACTTCGATCCGCTGCGCTTGCATCCGCAAGTCGAACTGATTTTCGCCCCCATTACCGCGCCTTTGCCGCCCGCCGATTTGATTATTTTGCCGGGTAGCAAATCGGTGCGCAGCGACCTCAATAGCTTGCGGCGCGCAGGCTGGGAGGCACAGCTACAGCAGCATCTGCGCTATGGCGGCAAGCTCATCGGCATCTGCGGCGGGATGCAAATGTTGGGGGAAAAAATTGACGATCCGCTGGGGATAGAAGGCGAATCTGGCACGAGCAAGGGGCTGGGCTTGCTGCCATTTTCAACCACCCTCGCGGCGGAAAAACAATTGCGCAATATCAGCGGCAATTTATTGTTAGCAGGCAAGGTGGCGATGGCGGGTTACGAAATTCACGCGGGTATTACTACAGGATCGGCACTCGCAAAACCCTTGCTCCAATTGGGCGGCAAGAACGATGGCGCAATCTCCGACGACGGAAATATCATCGCGACGTATCTACATGGCTTGTTTGAATCGAGTGCAGCAACGGCAGAAATTTTGCGTTGGGCGGGATTAGAAGAGGTGCAAGATTTTGATTACGCCGCGCGCCGCGAAGCCGATTTAGAACGCTTGGCGGATGCCGTGGAACAGCATTTGGATACGAAAAAATTGGCGGGATTATTTGGCATCGGGCAGCCACTTTGATGATTAACATTTTTGTGGGAGCGCAATTTATTGCGCTCCCACATAAGTGAAAGGAAGGTTATGCGTGAATTGATTTTAGGCGGCGTGCGCTCAGGCAAAAGTAAATTGGCGGAACAGCACGCGCTCGCAAGCAATTTGCAAGTCGTTTATATCGCTACTGCGCAAGTGCGCGATGCCGAAATGCAAGCGCGCATAGACCACCATCGCGCACGTCGTCCTGCGTCTTGGCAGATCATCGAAGCGGGGCAAAATCTCGCGGAAATTTTGCAGCGCGAGGCGCGTGCCGACCGCTGTATTTTGGTCGATTGTTTGACGCTGTGGCTGACGCAATTGCTCTGCGATGCCGACGAAAAATTTTTGCGTCGTGAGCTGCAAGCCTTACTGGATAGTCTGCCCAGTTTGCCGGGTGAAATTATTTTAGTGAGTAACGAAACTAATATGGGCATCGTGCCGATGGGTGAATTATCGCGCCGCTATTGCGACGAAATGGGACGCTTGCATCAACAACTGGGCGCGATTTGTGAGCGCGTGATTTTGACCGTGGCGGGGCTGCCGCTGGTGGTTAAAGGGTAGATACCAATTATTTTTTTAAGGAGTTTTACATGCAACAAAACTGGCTAACCCAAGCTGCTGCGACATTGAACGAAACCGCGCGTAGTGCCGCGTTGAATCGTCAGGGACAACTCACTAAACCACCTGGTGCACTAGGGAAACTAGAGGACATCGCGGTGCAATTCGCTGCTTTTCAAGGGCTAGAAAAACCAAATTTGCAGCGCGTGCACATCAGTATTTTTGCCGCCGATCACGGCGTGGCAGAAGAAAATGTGTCGCTGTTTCCGCAAGCCGTGACCGCTGAAATGGTGCGCAATTTTGCGCGCGGTGGCGCAGCAATTAGCGTGTTGGCGCAGCACTTGAATGCCGAATTGGAAGTCATCAATTTGGGCACGGTGTCCGTGGTCGAGCCGTTAAAAAATGTGCGTGACGAACGCATCGCAGCGGGGTCGGCGAACTTTGCCAAGACGGCTGCCATGACTGAAAGCCAATGCCAGCAAGCCTTGCAAGCGGGACGTAATGCGGCAGTACGCGCCCAACAAAACGGCGCGCAACTATTTATCGGTGGCGAAATGGGTATCGCCAATACCACGTCGGCATCGGCAATTGCCTGCGCTTTGTTAGCCGAATCGCCCGAAAAACTAGCGGGACGCGGCACAGGTTTAGATGCAGCAGGTGTATCGCACAAAGCACAAATCATCGCAGAGGCATTGGCGTTGCACGCACTCGATGCGCAGCAGCCACAAGAAGTTTTGCGCTGTCTGGGCGGCTTTGAAATCGCAGGATTAGCAGGCGCATATATCGCCGCCGCGCAACTAGGTTTACCTGTTTTAGTGGATGGCTTTATCAGCTCGGTCGCCGCACTTGTCGCGGTACGCATCAATCCAAGCGTGCGTGAGTGGATGTTGTTTGCACACACTTCCGCCGAGGTAGGACATCAGCGCGTACTCACTGCACTCAACGCAGAAGCCTTGCTGCAATTGGGGATGCGCTTGGGCGAAGGCAGTGGTGCGGCGGTGGCGGTGCCTCTTATCCAACTCGCCTGTACCTTGCACAACGGCATGGCAACCTTCGCCGAGGCAGAGGTCAGTGCACAACACTAAGCCCATCGTTATCACAATTTTGCGCCATGGCGCAGTGGACGGACGCGCGCAGGTTTTTCGCGGTGCGAGTGCGGAAGGACTGACAGCGCAAGGCATCGCGCAGATGCAGCAAGTGCTAAATTTACACGCGCCCTTCGATTGCATCGCCAGCTCACCGTTACACCGTTGCCATGAATTCGCAGCGAACTACGCGCAGCAAAATGCGCTGCCCTTGCAGGTGTTGCCGTGTTTTAGCGAGCTGAATTTTGGTGATTGGGAAGGCTTAACACCTAATGAGGCTGCGGCGCGCAATCCCAATGAATATGCAGCATTCAGCGCGTCGCACGGTGCGGTTGCGCCGCACAATGGTGAAACGCTCGCCGCATTTCGTGCGCGCATTGCGCACGGCTGGCACGACTGGTTACAACAAAATTTAGGCGAGCGGCGTTTGCTGATTACCCACTCCGGCGTGATGCGCGGCTTGCTGATGGAGTTGTTCGATTTCACACCCGCACAAGCGTTTCAAATTGCCTTACCCGAAGCCGCCTGTTTGCGTATCTCGCATTTGCACGGACATGCGCCTTTCTTACTTTCACTCAACTAACCCCTATGCGCTCCCTTATTCTCGCCATTCAATTTTTAACCCGCTTGCCCACGCCACAACTGCGCCACTTTGACGCGACGGAATTGACCCGTTGCGCGCACTGGTTTCCCTTGGTGGGCTTGCTGATCGGGGCATTCGTGGCGAGTGCAGTGTGGCTAGGCAGCCGCGTCGATCCCGCCCTCGGCGCGCTACTCGGCTTGCTCATTTGGGTGTGGATTACCGGCGCGTTGCACTTAGACGGACTGGCGGATATGAGCGATGCGTTGGGTGCGGCGCATCGCGATAAAGATAGATTTTTAAGCGTGTTGGCCGACCCACATTTAGGCACGTTTGGCGTGGTCAGCGTGGCGATGCAACTGCTCACAAAATTCGTATTGCTGATGTTGCTCGCCCGTCACGACAACTATTTTGCACTCGCTCTGATTCCCGCTTGGGCGCGTTGGGGAACACTAATCTGGGCGCGCTTGCCTACGCTTAAAGCGGGCTTGGGCGAACGCTTCGGCTGGCAAATTTCAACCTCCACCATCACCCTGTGGGGCTTGCTGCTGATGGCGTGCAGCGTGACTTCCCCCATCTTGTGCGTCGCACCTGTGTTGGTATTGGCGTGGCGACAATTTTTATTACAGCGCATCGGCGGCATGACGGGTGACTTGTTGGGCGCAGGCGTAGAAGTCAATGAGGCGGCGGCGTTGTTATTGCTGTTACTTGTGCCTTTCCGAATCATCTCCTAAAGCCTTTCTGCTAAAGTGCGCGCCATGAAAAATCTCACCAATACCCAGCTTTATTTACGTTTACTTTCCTACGTCAAACCTTACTGGCGCGTGTTCGCCGCTTCCATCGCTGGCACAGCGGTCGCCGCCGCCACCGAGCCGTTGTTGCCCGCTCTGCTCAAACCCATGCTGGACGGGACTTTCGTGCATAAAGACGCGTTCGTGATTCATTGGGCTCCGCTGATTATTATTTTGATTTTTTTGGTGCGCGGCATTGCAGGGTTTGTTGCGACCTACGCGATTAACTGGGTGGGCAACAAAGTGGTGATGGATTTGCGCGGCGAAATGTTCCGCAAATTGCTCACCCTGCCTACGCATTTTTACGACAACCACGCCACGGGTAATCTCATCTCCAAACTCACCTTCGATGTCACGCAAGTCACTGCTGCTGCAACTTCGGTGGTGACCGTCACCATCCGCGACTCCATCATTATTGTCGGGCTGTTAGGTTGGCTGATTTATTTGGATTGGAAACTCACGCTGCTCTCGCTGGTGGTTACGCCCTTGGTCGCCGGCGTGATTTACACCATCAACAAACGCTTGCGCAATTCCAGCCGCGACTCGCAACGCGCCATGGGCAACATCACCCAAGTGATAGAGGAGAGCGTTGCCGCGCACAAGGTCGTCAAATTATTCGGCGGTCAACGCTATGAAGATCAACGCTTTGAGGTTGAAACTAACAATATGCGCCGCCAAGCCATGAAGCAAGCGGCGGCGGCGGCGGCGAACGTGCCGCTGGTGCAATTAGTCGCGGCGTTCGCGCTGGCAGTGGTGATTTATTTGGCGACACAACAAGCCAAAACCGACGAGACCACGGTGGGTGGATTTTTGTCGTTTGTCGCGGCGATGTTGATGTTGACCGCGCCGATTAAACGCCTCACCAGTGTCAGCGAACAAATGCAGCGCGGCCTTGCCGCCGCCGAAAGTGTGTTCGATTTAATCGACACCGTCAGCGAAACAGACAAGGGCACCGTGGTGTTGGCGCGCGCGCGTGGCGAGTTGAATTTTGAGCAGTTAAATTTTGCCTATCAAAACGACGATGCACCCGCCAATGAACCAGTACGCATGGCTTTGCAGAACATCTGCTTAAACGTGCCAGCAGGACAATCGGTGGCGTTAGTCGGTGCGTCGGGCAGCGGTAAAAGTACGCTGGCAAATCTTGTGCCGCGCTTTTATTTGCCCAGCAGCGGACGCATTACGCTAGACGGACACGACTTGAATGAGCTGACGCTGGCAAGTTTGCGCGCCAACATCGCGCTGGTCAGCCAAGAAGTGGTGCTGTTCAACGATACCCTCGCCGCCAACATTGCTTACGGTCAAGAACGTGAAGTGAGTGAAGCAGAAATCATCGCCGCCGCCACCGCTGCGCACGCCATGGAGTTTATCCGCGACTGGCCACAAGGCTTGCAAACCTTGGTCGGTGAGCGCGGTGTGAAGCTATCGGGCGGACAACGCCAACGTATCGCCATCGCCCGCGCCATTCTAAAAAATGCGCCGATTTTGATTTTGGATGAAGCCACTTCCGCACTCGATTCCGCCTCCGAACGCCACGTTCAAGCCGCACTCGAAACTCTGATGCAAGGCCGCACCACGCTGGTCATCGCACATCGTTTATCTACGATAGAGAAAGCCGACCGCATTGTGGTGATGCAAAAAGGCGTGATTGTAGAAGTCGGCACGCACCGCGAATTGTTGGCAAAAGCAGGCGTGTACGCGCAACTGCATCGCATTCAATTTGGCATGACGGAAGCCGCGCAATAACAGCTACTTTGCAGAGTGCTCGTACCAACCTTGCGATGCGTTTGCGACTTTTACCACCAGCAACATCACGGGGACTTCAATCAATACGCCGACTACTGTGGCTAAGGCGGCACCCGATTCAAAGCCAAACAAACTAATCGCCGTGGCGACCGCAAGCTCAAAAAAGTTGCTCGCGGCGATTAACGCGGACGGTGCGGCGACGCAATGTGCCACGCCCAGACGACGATTCAAGCCATACGCCAAACTCGCATTGAACAACACTTGCAGCAAAATCGGCACGGCGAGCAGAGCAATGACAACAGGCTGTTTGACGATGGCGTTGCCTTGCAAGGCAAACAATAAAACCAGCGTTAGCAATAGCGCGCTCATGGAAAATGGGGCGATTTTTTCCATCGCGTGATTAAAGTTTACGTCGCCTTTTCCCATTAAATAGCGACGTAATAGTTGCGCGAGAATGACGGGAATCACGATGTAAAAAATCACCGAAAACAGCAGCGTCGCCCACGGCACGGCGATGCTGGCGATGCCCAATAACAACGCTACCAGCGGCGCAAAAGCAAAAATCATAATCGCGTCATTAAGGGCGACTTGCGACAGGGTGAAATACGCATCGCCTTTCACCAGATTGCTCCACACAAACACCATCGCGGTACACGGTGCGGCGGCGAGCAAAATGAGTCCCGCGATATAGCTATCGAGTTGCTCGGCGGGCAAATAGGCCGCGAACAGATGGCGGATAAATAGCCAAGCTAACAACGCCATCGAAAATGGCTTGACCGCCCAGTTGACGAATAGCGTTACGACTATGCCGCGCAGATGTTTTTTAACTTGATGCAGCGCGCCAAAATCGATGCGCAACAGCATCGGAATAATCATCACCCACACCAGAACTCCGACGGGAAGATTGACGTGTGCGACTTCTAGATTCGCCAAGGCGTGAAAAAAACTGGGCGCGAATTGCCCTAATAACACGCCGACAACGATGCACAAAAACACCCACACGGTGAGATAGCGTTCAAACAAATTCATTATTTTTAATCCTGTATCCGCCCAATCTCCGCGAGCTTTTCTTGCAACGCCAGCTTGTCCAATTTATCAAACGGCAAGGCCATAAAAAGTTGAATACGGCGGGCGAGTTGTTCGGCTGCTTTATTGAAGGCGGCACGACGCGGCGCATCACCTTCAATATGTGCGGGGTCAGGAATGCCCCAGTGCGCAGTGGCAGGTTTGCCTAACCACAAGGGACACGCTTCGCCTGCGGCGTTATCGCATACGGTGAAAATAAAATCGAATGACGGCGCGTCGGCAAGCGCGAACTCATCCCAGCTTTTACTACGTAGCCCATCTAAGCTGTAGCCATTGTGTTGCAGCCATTCCAGCGCGCCGGGATTCACCTTGCCCGCTGGCTTGCTGCCCGCGCTATAGACTTTGAATTTGCCTTTTCCTAAAGTGTTAAACAACACTTCGCCCAAGATGCTGCGCGCTGAATTGCCCGTGCAAAGAATCAATACGGTGTAGATTTTTTCGCTCATTACTTTTCCTTTTTTAAAATTAACATTGCTTATTTTCCAGCTCACACGCTGTACCTGCGCAACAGTTCTCGGTGAGGTACGCCAACATCGCATTCATCGCGGTAAAGTTCGCCGCGTAATAAACAAAACGTCCGTCTTGGCGTTGGCTAATCATCCCCGCGTGGGTGAGTGTTTTGACATGAAAAGACAAATTAGCGGGCGACACTTTGAGCTTGTCGGCAATCTGTCCCGCCGCCATGCCGTCCACACCACGCACCACTAACAAACGAAAAATTGCTAAGCGCGTGGGCTGCGCTAAGGCTGATAAAGCTTTGACGACTTGGGCAGATTTCATAATTTTATATTTCTATTGTTAAACAATTATTAAAATAATAAATAAGATTATAAAAGCACAATCATGGCTCATACAAGGCTTACTGGATATTTTATTTCTGTAATAATCTTGTCATAAACAAAAATTACACTGTTGCTCGTTGTACTGAATTTACCCGTTGTACTTTTACCTTTTTCCACTTGGAGACATTATGAAAAGCACTATGAAACAATTAGTTTTAAGCATCGCTGCGGTATCGAGCATGACATTCGCTAACGTGAGTTCCGCCACTGACATCACTGGCGCGGGCGCGACTTTCCCTTACCCTATCTACGCAAAATGGGCTGAAGCCTATAAGGCGCAAGGCGGTTCTAACATGAACTACCAATCTATCGGTTCAGGTGGCGGCATCAAACAAATCACGGCGAAAACAGTTGATTTCGGCGCGTCAGATATGCCTTTGAAGCCAGAAGAATTGGAAAAGAACGGCATGATGCAATTCCCTACCGTGATCGGTGGCGTAGTACCGGTGATTAACGTCAACGGCATTGCAGCAGGTCAATTGAAATTAGATGGCACAACTTTAGCTGACATCTACTTGGGCAAAATCACTAAATGGAATGACCCAGCGATTGCAGCTCTGAACAAAGACATGAAGCTGCCTGAAGAAAACATCACTGTAGTGCATCGTTCGGATGGTTCAGGTACTAGCTTTATTTTCACCAACTACTTATCAAAAGTGAGTGCGGATTGGAAAGCAACCGTAGGCGAAGGTACAGCGGTGTCTTGGAAAGCGGGTACAGGCGGTAAGGGCAATGAAGGCGTGGCTTCTTATGTGCAACGTATCAAAGGTTCGATTGGTTATGTTGAATATGCTTACGCTTTGCAAAACAAAATGACGAACGTGCAAATGAAAAATCGCGATGGTCAGTTTGTCGTGGCTAACGAAGATTCATTCAAAGCCGCAGCAGCAGGCGCACATTGGGACAAAGCACC
>JBJORQ010000046.1:0-13390 GCA_046049345.1 Pseudomonadota bacterium
GTGGATAGTCGTTAGTTGGGATTGCCTGCTGCCCACAAAGCTCACCTTATCTGAGGATAAAACGGGGAGTTTTTCACTAACGTCTAGCGACTAGCAACTATTTTTCCTTATTTTTGATATTGATTCACGGCGCGATTGTGTGCATCCAAGCTGCTGGAAAATTTGGAGCTGCCATCGCCACGCGCGACGAAATATAGCGCGTCAGTTTTGGCAGGATGCAGTGCGGCTTGTAGTGATGCCGCGCCTGGTAAGGCAATCGGCGTCGGCGTTAAACCGCTGCGCGTGTAGGTGTTGTAGAGCGTGTCGCGGGTTAAATCATTGCGGCGAATGTTACCGTCGAATTTTTCACCCATGCCATAAATCACGGTGGGGTCGGTTTGCAGCAACATGCCTATTCGCAAGCGATTAACAAACACGCCCGCAATCATGGCGCGGTCTCTAGGCGTACCCGTTTCTTTTTCCACAATAGAAGCAAGGGTTAGAGCTTCGTAAGGCGTGTGCAATGGCAAGTCTGCCTCGCGGGTTGCCCATGCCACGCTCAAGTGTTGCTGCATGGTTTGGTAAGCGCGCTTATAAATTTGCACATCGCTGCTGCCCTTGGCGAAGAAATAAGTGTCGGGAAAAAACAGTCCTTCTGGATGCGTTTCAGTCGCACCTATCGCTTGCAAAATTTGCGGCGCGGTCAGCTCTTGCGTGGCGTGTTTCAAATCAGCATGAGCATCCACAGCGGCACGGAATTGTTTGAAACTCCAACCTTCAATTACGCTGATTTGGCTTTGTTGCACTTGCCCTTTGCTAATAATGTCGAGCAGTTCCAACATCGAGACGGGATGCGTTAAAGCGTACTCGCCCACCTTCACTTTGTCGGCTTTACCCAGCACGCGCGCCAATACGACGAAGAGCGTTTCTTGCTGCAAAAATTGCGCTTGGGCGAGTTGATTTGCGACGCTTTTTAAGCTGCTGCCCGCATTGATGGAAAACTCGAAAGTCTTACTAGGCAAGGCTTGCGGACGATTCACCCAATAACCTAACGCGCTGCTCGCCAATAAAATAAACAGTAATATCCAAGTCAGTATTTTTTTCATAGAACGCGCTCCTGCTCAAATAATCCCGCTAATTTTTGCGCCATCGCAAAATCATGCCAAGTGCGATTGGCGCACTCTCGCACTGACCACAAGCCCAGCACGCTATTGACCAAAAACACTTCATCCGCCACCAATAATTCAGCTAAAGAAATAGCGCGAATTTGCAAAGAAATGGCGTGCTGTGCGGCGTAAGTAATGACGCGGTCACGCTGCACGCCTGCCACCCCACATTGCGTTAAATCAGGAGTCAGTAACACCCCAGACTGCACGACAAACACGTTGCTGCGTATGCCCTCGATAACACTACCTTGCGCGTCTAACAGCAAGCCCTCGGCAAACTTTTCAGCGTGCGGCTCACTCGCTGCCAAGACGTTTTCTAAACGATTGAGATGCTTGATGCCCGCTAGTTGCGCCTGCTGACTTAAGCGCAACTCACAGATGCGCAACGCGATACCCAAAGTGTAATTTTGTGCAGGGTACACAGGCAAATCGCTGACATCCCACAAGTACGTAGGCGACGCATCTGCTTTGGCTGCATAGCCGCGTTCTGCGATACCGCGCGTGATGATAAGTTTAATAATCGCGTTGGGATGCTGTACGAGCAAGCCCGCTAACTCGTGCTCCAGATGCGACAAAGCTGGGCAGTGTATGCCCAGCTTTGCACAGTCTTGCTGAATTTTTTGCAGATGTAAATCTTGATGTAAGGCGATGCCATGTTGCGCACGCAAGGTACGGAACACACCATCACCGTATAACAATCCTCGGTCGCGAATGCTGATGCTCTGGCCAACTTGCCGGTTAATCAGCATCGTGCAATTAAACTTTACGGAATACCAACGACCCGTTCGTTCCACCAAAGCCGAAGTTGTTATTCACCGCGACATCAATTTTCATATCCCGCGCAGTATTCGCACAGTAATCTAAATCACATTCAGGATCTTGATTGAAAATGTTAATCGTCGGTGGCGAGATTTGATGATGCACCGCCAACGCGCAAAACACGGATTCAATACCGCCCGCGCCGCCCAACAAATGACCCGTCATCGACTTAGTGGAATTCACCACCAATTTTTTGGCATGGTCGCCGAACGCCAATTTAATCGCGTCGGTTTCGTTTTTGTCACCCAACGGCGTGGAAGTGCCATGTGCATTAACGTATTGCACGCCGTCAGGATTAACCCCCGCGTTACGCAAGGCGTTCATCATGCTGCGCTTAGGACCGTCGCTGTTTGGCGAGGTGATGTGATATGCATCGCCGCTCATCCCATAACCCGCCAATTCCGCGTAAATCTTCGCGCCACGCGCCTTAGCGTGTTCGTATTCTTCCAGCACCAACACCCCCGCACCTTCGCCCATAACAAAACCATCACGGTCTTTATCCCAAGGACGGCAAGCCGTAGCGGGGTCATCGTTACGCGTGCTAAGCGCGCGCGCCGAAGAAAAACCACCCACTGCCAACGCGCCGATAGTCGCTTCTGAACCACCGGCAATCATCACATCAGCATCGCCATACTCGATGATACGAGCCGATTCGCCGATGCAATGCGTGCCGGTGGTGCAAGCAGAAACCATCGCCAAGTTCGGCCCTTTCAGACCGAACATCACCGACAGATTGCCAGAAATCATATTGATGATACTGCCAGGAATAAAGAACGGCGAAATCTTGCGCGGACCACCTGCAAGATAATCGTTGTGCGTGTCTTCGATCATCGGCAAACCACCGATGCCCGAACCGATATTCACACCGATGCGCTCGGAGTTTTGATCAGTGACTTCAAGACCGGAATCTTTAAGCGCTTCGATACCCGCGACCAAGCCGAAATGGATAAATCTATCCATGCGGCGAGCATCTTTCGCAGGCAAAAATTGAGTGACATCGAAATCTTTTACTTCACCAGCAACCTGGCAAGCAAAAGCACTCGCGTCAAAATGAGAAATGGTGGTAATCCCAGACTTTCCAGCAACAATGTTTTGCCAGACGTTAGGGATTCCAAGTCCGACTGGAGAAACAATCCCCAATCCCGTGATAACTACTCTACGTTTAGACAAGCTGACTCCGTTTTTAACAACAGAATTGAAAGGAATTACTTTTGATGAGCCAAGACATAGTCAATGGCATTTTGTACTGAAGTGATTTTTTCTGCTTCATCGTCAGGGATTTCGCATTCGAATTCTTCTTCCAATGCCATGACCAATTCAACTGTATCCAGTGAATCTGCACCCAAGTCATTGACGAATGAAGATTCGTTTTTAACTTCCGCTTCGTTTACACCTAATTGTTCAGCAACAATTTTCTTTACGCGTTGTTCAATAGACATCTTTATCTCCTACCCTTAAATTAAAAATCAAAAAAGCGGCGGCATTGTAGCAAACTTGCCGCATTGTTCCAAACCGCATCATGAGTAATACTTAAATACGCTTCAAACCGATGTGCCGCACAAAGCAATTAAGCAACAAAAAAGGAGTTCAGCGATGAACTCCTTTTTAGCACATTCAAAATAGTCAAACGTGCGGGTGCGAACAGAATTACTTCTTAACGCCGTTCACAACACCTTTCAATGTCGCACCTGCTTTAAATGCAGGAACTTTAGATGCTTTAATTTTTAACTCAGCACCCGTTTTAGGATTACGACCTACACGAGCCGCGCGTTTGCGCACTTCAAATGTACCGAAACCAACTAAAGCAACATTGTCGCCATTTTTCAAAGTGCTAGTGATAATTTCTAACAAGCCAGCGATATTACGTTCCGCATCTGCTTTAGTGCTGCCAGTTTTCTCAGCCAATGCGTCGATCAGTTCTTTTCTGTTCATGTTGAATATTCCTTGAGTTAGTTTATGAATACTGCCCTGTGCAGCGGCGCGAAGTGTAGCACCCAATTTATTTGTTTTGTACAGACGGAGTGAACAAAATCCATAAAAATCGAACTTTTTTACCCCTCCGGCTAAATATGCGCACCCTACGCGGCTTTATTTCATTGCTTTGCAGCCTCTCTTGGCTGCAAAGCGCAGAGCTTTTCGCACGGCATACCATCGCCATCACCATCTAAATACTTCAATCCACACACTGATAAATAATGACGCGCTTCGTCACAACTAGACATTTGCGAGCACTGTTTTTTACCACCACATGACGCGTCGTGAACGACGGATGCATTCGGTATGGACGGGGGGGACGTAGTGCTGGGATGCTGCTTGCGCCAATCCCAAGGTGCAATCGGCGCGCTCATCGCCCATAAACCACGAGGTGCAGCGCGCGCCTCGACTTCGAGAGCCACCAGTGCGTGATTGCTATGAAAGTGCGAATACTCCCACGCCATGCCCCGCTTGATTTGTTCGGCATTCACGTCCAAGCCATTCACATTTAAATGAGCAATCATGCGCTCATATTGATCAAATGCCTGACTGGTAAATTGCACTTGCTTACCCAATACCATGCCCGCTAAAGATTGCTGCGAACTCGCACCAAACGGCTGAGATTTTTCGGGCGCGTCTATCTCAACTAAGCGCACTTTCAACACCCCTGCCTGGCGTTTAATCAACACCGTATCACCGTCTAATACCGCGATAACTTTGGCATTAAACGTTGCGCTAGTCGCACTCGTAGCGAACAACAGCAAAGCACCTAAAAGTAAGGCTTTCATGGCAGTACACTCTTGATAATAGCAAGGCACAGCAACGCATAACCCGCCGCCACAATGTCGTCAAACATCACGCCAAATCCGCCGTGTAAATTTTGATCGAAATAGCGTATCGGCTGAGGTTTAACGATGTCGAAAAAACGGAACAAGGTGAAAGCCAATAAGCTCCACGCCCAGCCTGTTGGGGTGAAAAACAACACTAATAACATCGCCACCACTTCGTCCCACACCAAACCGCCGTAGTCCGCCACTCCCAAAGCTTTACCTGTGATGTCACACACCCAGACGCCGATAGCGAATGACCCAATCAAAATCAAAATGAATGCCACGTCGGACACATGCGCGGACAAATACCAATACAAGGGAAACGCCACCAGCGTGCCAAATGTGCCAGGTGCTTTGCCCGCGAGGCCGCTGCCAAAACCGAATGCCAAAAAATGCGCAGGGTGTCGAAACAAAAATCGCCAGCTCGGCTGCACACGCAACTCATGCTTCGCATCGTCAGAAGTGTTCATAGCCGCCTTTCGTCAATTGAATCGCATTATCCTGTGCGTCGTTCACCACGCAGCCCGTACCTGCCACAACTTTACCGATGCACGTCAGCGGTAAATTCAACTCCGTGGATAAACGTAACAGCTCAGTATGCTGCTGCGCGGCGGCAGTAAAACACAGCTCGTAATCATCGCCGCCTGCCAGCGCACAAGGGGCGACAAAGTCTTCATGTGAACGCAACACAGCAGAAATCGGCACTGCAGCAAACTCAAGCTGTGCGGCAACATTTGAGGCCGTCAAAATATGCCCCAAGTCCGCCAACAATCCATCGGAAATATCAATCGCGCTATGCGCAAACCCACGCAACGCCAAGCCTAAGGCCACACGTGGTTGTGGCTGATGCAAAGCACGCTCGACAGCGGCAAACTCCGCTTTATTTAAAGACACTTTTTCTTGTAAATGCGCCAGTGCCAACGCGGCATCGCCTAACGTTCCCGACACCCAAATCTCATCGCCAATTTTTGCCCCATCACGCCGCAACGCCTTGCCAACACGGACTTCGCCCATGATCGTAACGCACAAATTTAACGCGCCGCGCGTGGTGTCACCACCGACTAAATCAACTTGATATTGCTGCGCCAAAGCAAAGAATCCTGCGCTGAATTGCGCTAACCACAGCTCATCAACACGAGGCAAGGACAACGCCAAGGTCGCCCAGCGCGGCGTCGCGCCCATCGCCGCCAAGTCGGATAAATTTACAGCTAAAGTTTTATGTCCCAACAGATACGGATCGGCATCGGCGAAAAAATGCGTGCCGCTGACCAACATGTCGCTGGAAACAGCTAAAACATTGCCCTGACTGACTTGCAATAAAGCGCAATCGTCGCCAACTCCGAGCAGCGCGCTAGGTGTGGCGCGGGTGAAGTGGCGACGAATAAGATTGAATTCGGACATATTACAAAGCAGTCTTTAGTGGATAGTCGCTAGATTTTAGTTAAAGCCAGAGCACTGTTCTAACTAATTACTAGCGCCTGAAAACTAACGACTATTTCTATTTGCGAACTCTGTCGCGCGGACTTTTGGTACGAGCTTGTCTAACACGCCATTGACGTACTTATGTCCGTCGGTGCCGCCAAAGGTTTTAGCCAATTCGACCGCTTCGTTGATAACTACTTTATAGGGCACTTCGAGTTTGCACGACAACTCAAATGCACCCAATAACAACACCGCGAATTCAACGGGACTTAACTCATCCAAACTGCGATCCAAGCAAGGTCTGAGCAAGGCTTCGACTTCTTCGTGTTGCGCCAATGCGCCACGCAACAGCGAGCTAAACATCGGTTTGTCGTAACGACCCAAATTGTTTTCGGCTTGCATTTGTTTCTCAATCGCAGCGGCATCCGTGCCCGACACACGCCATTGATAAATGCCTTGCAACGCCAATTCGCGGGCGCGGTGGCGCGGACTTTTCGCCGCCGATTTAACCACTTCTTTTAACGCTGCTTCGCTCATGCCACGCCCTTTAATAAGTTGACCATTTCAATTGCAACTAGTGCCGCTTCTGCACCCTTCACGCTCATGCGGGCAATCGCTTGCTCGTCCGTGTCGGTGGTCAAAATCGCATTCGCAATCGGCACGCCGCAAGCTAATTGCACATCGCCCACGCCACGCGCAGATTCATTCGAAACCACTTCAAAATGATAAGTATCGCCACGCACCACCGCACCGAGCGCAATCAGCGCGTCAAATTTTTCGCCTTCCGCCATGTGCAACAACACCAGTGGAATCTCCAATGCACCGGGCACCGTCGCCAAAGTAATGTCGTCATCTGCCACGCCGCGCGCTAACAATTCGGCGACGCACGCGCCCAACAAACCTTCGCAAATTTCGGGATTAAAACGACTTTGCACAATGCCGATACGTAAGCCTTTTCCGTCGTAATTTGGTTCGATTTCTTTCATATTTTTTCCTTCAAAAATTTATTTTAATTAAGACTTAGCAAGTCGCGTAACCCACGACTTCCAAACCGAATCCCGTCATGCTAGGCATCTTGTGCGGGGTGGCGAGTAAGCGCATTTTGCCCACCTTCAAATCACGCAAAATCTGCGCACCGATGCCATAACTGCGGCTATCCCATTGCGCATTTTTTACGCTAACTTGTGTGGCGCGCGCTAACAAATCTTGCGAAGTCTCAGCACGATGCAACATCACCAAAACTCCCGTTTTTGCCTGCGCAATTTTTTGCAGAGCTTGATGCACGCTGGTCGATGCGCCCTCCTCGCTGTGCTCTAAAAAATCCAGCACCGACAAGGGCTCATGCACGCGCACCAAGGTTTCGACATCGTGCTGAATCGCGCCTTTAACCAAAGCCAAATGGGTGCGCTGTGTGGTCTTATCGACGTAGGTCGCTAAGTCAAATTCGCCGTATGCGGTTTGCACTTTGCGCATCGCCACGCGCTCGACTAATTTTTCATGCTGGCTGCGATGCTCAATCAAATCAGCAATCGTGCCGATTTTCAGCCCATGCAATTTGGCAAACTCAATCAAGTCAGGCAAGCGCGCCATCTCTCCATCGTCTTTGAGAATTTCGCAAATCACCGAAGCGGGTGTTAAGCCAGCTAGTTCAGACAAATCGCAGCCCGCTTCGGTGTGTCCGGCACGCACCAATACGCCACCATTTTGCGCACGCAAAGGGAAGATGTGACCAGGTTGCACGATGTCGGCAGGTTTAGCATTTTTCGCCGCCGCCGCCAACACGGTGCGCGAACGGTCGGCGGCAGAAATACCCGTGGTGACACCGCTTGCAGCCTCGATCGACAAAGTGAAATTGGTCGCTAACGGCAGCCCGTTTTCACGCACCATCAGCGGCAAATCGAGTTGCTCGCAATGCGCGGCGGTGAGCGTTAAGCAAATCAATCCACGTCCATGTTTTGCCATGAAATTGATTTTTTCGGGAGTAGAAAATTCAGCGGCGAAAACTAAGTCGCCTTCGTTTTCGCGATCTTCTTCGTCCATCAAAACGACCATACGACCCGCACGTATTTCGTCAATGATTTCGGTGATGGGGGAAATGCCTGTCATGCGATAAACCTCGAATAAGCTACTCGGCGGCGCGAATGCGCGCGCGCAAAAAGGGGCGAGATTCTACCATTGCAGCGCGGCTTACATGGCGCGATTAAGGGCGATGGACGTGTAGTAGTGCAACGCGCTCTAATGGCCAAGTGTCGCGCGCCATCGCCAGCAATTTATTGAACGTGCCTGTCTTGTGTATCACGCCATCCCATGTGGCTAAGCGCGTCGCATTGGGATAAAGCAGCAGCAGTGCACTGATGTCTTGCTCACGCAACAAGATAACGAAATCAGTCTCATTAAGCTGCTGAAAATCATCAACGGGCTGGCAATCGCGTTGCAAATAGACCGCCAATTCTCGACATTGCAAGTTCATTTGATGCGCATAAAGTTTCGGCGGAGCGGCCTGTGCGGACAACACTTTTGCTGCGTGATACGGCACATCGTATTTTTGAAAGGTAAGCGCGGTAAACAGCGCCAACACCGCAAATAATAAATTGATCGCCAACACGGGATAGGCTAAAGCGGTGAGTTTTTTATCACGATAAGTACGATAAACATAAACGGCGATAAGTACGCAAGCGACAGCCGTAAATACGAGCAAAACGGGCTTGGCGATCAACACCGTCAAAGTGACAGCCAAACCCGCCAACAGCACAGCCAGCAACAATTGCGCGCTATATAAAACTCGCGAAGAAGCATTGCTGCGCAACCAGTCATGCAAAAATTTGCCGCACAAAATCGCGGCGAACGGACACAAAATTACCGTGTAATGATCGAGTTGAAAACTGGTCGCGCTGAACAAGGCGAAGGTAATAAAAAATCCGCCGCACAAAAATATGAAACTGGATTTTTCGCTGTAACTGCTAACCGAAAAGTTGCGCACTCCCACCAGCAGCGCGGCAAAAAACACCAGCACCCAAGGCAAAAATGACCACAGCCAAACCAGCACAAAATAAAACGGATGGCCGTTGTGATTTTGGATCGGGCCCGAATTAAAAAAGCGACCAAACTGACTATCCCACAAGAAAAATTTAATCCCCGACACCTGCGTCTGCTCGAACACTAATTTTTCAGGATGCGCATCAAATTGCACATACAGCGCATACACCTCAGGCACGGTAAAGACTAACGCCAGCAACAGCGCTCCCCACCATTTCAAGCTCCAAAGTTTTTGCCAATGCTGCTGAAAAATCCACATGCACACCAAGCCACTGCTAATGGTGATAAGCGTAAACACACCCTTAGTCATCACCGCCAACGCGCTAAACGCCGCACCCAACAACAAGTATTTAAGCCGCGCCTGCGCATCAAAACGCAACCAGTAATAACACGCACCCATGATGAAGGCGGTCAAATAAGTTTCGGCTTTGACCTCGATGGAAGAATCCATCAAGTGATACGCCGACACATACACCAGCACCGACAACCACGCCGCGTCGCGCCCATAGAATAATCGCGCGATGCGATAAGTGAAAAATCCACCGACTAAATGCGCGAGAAATCCAGGCAAGATATAAGTGAACGTGCTCACGCCGAGCAGCTTAAAAAATACCGCCGTAATCCAAAACGGCAGATGCGGTTTATCCAACCAATCTTGCCCATCTAAGATCAAACTGCTCCAGTCATTACTGCTCGCGATGTGCTGCGCCAACGCCGCATAAGTAATCGAATCGCCGCCGTTAATAATCGGCGACAACATCGCCGCCGCGTTCACCAACAAGGTGAGTAGGGTCAGCGATTGAATGTGAGAGAGGATAGGCATGAAGTAATTAGTGATGGATGAAGACCGCGCTTAACTCGCCGCGCTCATCATCCGTTCCACATAGCGCGCAATCAAATCCACTTCCAAATTAACGCGACTACCTGCGCTTAAATTTTTCAGCGTGGTCATCTGTAAGGTGTGCGGAATCAGGTTGAGGGCGAACTCGCAGGCGTTGACTTGGTTGATGGTGAGGCTCACACCGTTGATGGTAATCGAGCCTTTGATGGCGATAAATTTCACTAAGTTTTGCGGAGCGCGGATGACCAGTTTCCAGCTCTCGCCTAAGTCGTCGAATGCAACCACCTCGCCCACGCCATCGACATGACCGCTGACTAAATGCCCGCCTAATCTGTCCGATAAACGCAAGGCTTTTTCCAGATTCACGGGCGCGTTGTGCGTTTCCAAACCGACGGTGCAAGCGAGCGTTTCGCACGACACGTCCACGCTGAAAGCCTTGCCATCTATGTCGATGACGGTGAGGCACACGCCGTTCACCGCGATGCTGTCGCCGAGTTGTACATCGTCTAAACCGAGCACATGCGTGGCGATAGTCATGCGTAAACCACCGTCACGATTTTGCGTAGATTGAATTTGCCCCACATCGGCGATGATGCCACTAAACATTTTCTGTCCTTTTAATTTTTGCCTGCACGCGCAAATCGTTACCGACTTGGCGTACATCTTGCCAGTGCAATTCAACGCGCTGATTGAGCTGCGTTAATTCACCCAAACTCGCCATGCCGCGCGCCATGTCGCCTAATAATTGCGGCGCGAGATAGAGCAACAATTCATCGACTAATCCCGCTTGCAATAACGCACCGTTCAAGATGCTGCCCGCTTCCACCAACACCTCGTTAATACCAAGCTGCGCAAGCTCTTTGAGCATTGCAGTTAAGTCCACTTGACCGTCGGCATGTGCCAACACGCACACGCTGACACCGAGCTTTTCCAGTGCGGAAATTTTTTCAGCATTTTGCGCAGCGGTGTAAATCAGGGTATTTCCACCCAGCAAAATTTTCGCATCAAGCGGCATACGTAACTGACTATCCAACACCACGCGTAGCGGTTGCCTAGTCGTTGTGATGTCGCGCACATTGAGCTGCGCATCGTCGGTTAACACCGTGTTGATGCCCGTTAAAATCGCACACGAACGGGCGCGCCAATGCTGCACATCGCGTCTGGCTTCTGCACCCGTAATCCACTGACTCACGCCATTGTGCAGCGCGGTGCGACCATCCAAACTGCTGGCGATTTTGCTGCGCACATACGGCACGCCCCGTGTCATACGCGACACAAAACCGAGATTTAATTCGCGCGCGGCGGCTTCCATCAAACCGCTTGCAACGACGATGCCAGCCGCGCGTAATTTTGCCCTGCCCTGCCCTGCCACCAATGGATTCGGGTCTTGCATGGCGATGACCACACGCGCCACCCCTGCGGCAATCAGTCCATCGGCACACGGCGGCGTGCGTCCGAAATGGCTGCAAGGTTCTAAGGTCACATACGCCGTCGCACCCCGCGCTGCCTCGCCTGCCGCGCGCAATGCCAAAACTTCGGCGTGCGCCTCACCTGCGCGTTGATGCCAGCCTGTGCCGACGATTTTTTCATCGCGTACCAACACGCAACCGACGCGCGGATTAGGGCTGGTGCTATACAAGCCTTGCTCTGCCAAGCGCAAAGCCAGTGCCATATATTCACTATCGACTGAGGAAAACATTAAGGCTTACGTCTATCCATTACACGCCGTGCAGACGCATCACTCACAGCATTTACGGCAGCAGAAAAGTCACCGACATCCTGAAAACTTTTATACACGGAGGCGAAGCGGATATAGGCGACTTTGTCGAGCTTCAACAATTCTTTCATCACCATTTCACCCACTTGGCGCGAGCCAATTTCGCGTTCGCCCAACGCAAAAATCCATTGCGTAACGTGGTCAATCGCGGCATCAACCAACTCAGTGGAAACAGGACGTTTATGCAGCGCGCGCGAAAAACTGGTGCGCAGCTTTTGTGTATCAAACTCGCTGCGCATGCCGTTTTGCTTGACCACTTGCGGCATCCTCAGCTCGACTTTTTCATGCGTGGTAAAACGCTTTTCACACGCCACACAGCGACGACGACGACGAATACTGTCGCCCTCGTCGCTGTCGCGAGTATCCACCACTTGGGTTTCTGAGTTTTTACAGAAGGGACATTTCATAGGTGAGCCGCTAGCTGTTAGCCTGTAGCGGGTAGTAAAACCTGGGTTTAGTTACCCGCTACGAGCTACAGGCTACTAGCTAAACTCCGTACACTGGAAACTGTGTAGTCAGCAGTTTCACTTGCGCAACCACGCGGGCGGCAACGGCTTCATCAGTCGGCGCGTCCAACACATCAGCAATCAAATGCGCTAATTTTTCAGCTTCGATTTCTTTAAAGCCGCGTGTGGTCATGGCAGGTGTGCCGATGCGGATGCCGCTGGTCACAAACGGTTTTTGTGGGTCGTTAGGAATGGCGTTCTTATTCACAGTAATGTGCGCGCGACCAAGTGCTGCTTCGGCATCTTTACCCGTCAAATTTTTGGCTTGTAAATCCACCAAAAACACATGACTGTCAGTACGGCCTGACACGATACGCAAGCCGCGCTCGGTCAAAACTTTGGTCATTACGCGTGCGTTATCAACAACTTGTTTTTGATAAACCTTAAATTCTTTGCTGCCAGCTTCTTTGAATGCCACCGCTTTTGCCGCGATAACGTGCATCAACGGACCGCCTTGCAAGGCTGGGAAAATCGCCGAGTTCAATGCTTTTTCATGTTCCGCTTTTGCCAAAATCAGCCCACCGCGCGGGCCGCGCAAAGTCTTGTGCGTAGTGGTCGTCACAAAGTCGGCGATGCCGACTGGTGAAGGATAAACGCCCGCTGCAATCAAGCCTGCGTAGTGCGCCATATCGACGAACAAATACGCGCCGACGCTGTCGGCAATGGCGCGGAAACGCTTCCAGTCAATCACCAATGCATATGCCGACGCACCCGCGACGATCATCTTCGGTTTGTGTTCATTCGCCAATTTTTGCACTTGCTCGTAGTCTATTTCTTCTTTGTCGTTCAAGCCATATTGAATCGCGTTGTACAACTTGCCGCTGATGTTCACCGACGCGCCGTGGGTCAAGTGACCGCCATGCGCCAAGGACATACCCAAAATCGTATCGCCAGGCTTCAAGACCGAAACGTAAACCGCTTGATTCGCTTGCGAACCCGAATGCGGCTGTACGTTGGCGTATTCCGCGCCGAACAAGGACTTAGCGCGGTCTATCGCCAATTGTTCCGCCACGTCCACGAATTCGCAGCCGCCGTAGTAA
>JBJORQ010000047.1:0-13313 GCA_046049345.1 Pseudomonadota bacterium
ACTATCTCAAGTTGACCAGCGTCTGCATCAACTGATCTTGCGTTTTGATGGTTTGCGCATTGGCTTGATACGCCCGTTGCGCGGTAATCATATTCACCAGTTCAGCGGTCAAATCGACGTTGGAATCTTCCACCGCTCCCGATTGCAATACGCCCAAACTCGACGAGCCTGGCGCGCCAACTAAGGGCACACCTGACACGGGTGTTTGCGACCATTGGTTATTGCCTAATGGTTGTAAACCCTGCGTATTGCTAAAGTTTGCCAGTACCACTTGCCCTAAAGCCTTGGTTTGACCGTTACTGTAACGCCCCACCACCGTGCCGTCCGCGCTGGTGCTAAAGCCGCTCAGTTGCCCCGTGGTGTAGCCGTCTTGCGCCAAGGAATTCACGCCAAAGTTGCTGCCGTATTGCGAAGTCGTGGCGAAATTAAAAGACAGGGTTTGTGCTGCGCCGCCGCCCACAGGCGTAAATGCCGCCGCTGCCACCAAGCCGCCCACAGGGGTCAGCAACGCGCCGCTGGTGCTGAAGGTCATTGCCGATAATGGGGTCGGTGGTGCAGCGACAGGCACCATCGCGCCATCTACCGCTAAATAACTATTCCAACTATTCGCAGCGGTCTTTTGAAAATACATGGTGGCAACATGACTGCCGCCCAAGCTATCGAAGACGGTGGTTGAAGTGGAATTGTTATACGAAGTCGGATCAAGCGGATTAAACGGCGCGGTGACAGGCACGGCTCCACGCGCATCAAGATTCAATCCAGCGGTGATATTCACGGTTGCTTTCGGTGTTAAGGAGGCTGCCGAAATTTGTAGCGGAGTCGGCGCAGCAGGAATAATCGCCCCCGCTGCGTTAACTTGATAGCCGGTTAATTTCAAGCCTTGGTTATTCACCATAAAGCCGTCTTTATCGAGCTGGAACTGACCATTACGCGCATAAGTAATCACGCCATTGTTGTCCATGCGATAAAAACCGTTGCCACTAATGGCAATGTCCATCGAGTTATTGGTGACGCTGGTGTTGCCTTGCGAAAACTGCTGCGCGATGGTGGCAACTTTTGTCCCCGTCCCAATTTGCGCTACGCCGACCAGCGTCGAAGCATAGACATCGGCAAACTGCGCTTGTGATTGTTTAAAACCCACAGTGTTGGCATTTGCCACGTTATTACCAATCACGTCGAGATTTTTCGCTGACGCATTCAAGCCACTTAAACCTTGCTGAAAACCCATGATGCTCTCCTTAAAATTGACGCTAACTTAACGATGAACGCGCAATCGTTACAAAATTTGTCGAACTTGTGCAATGCCGACCAAGGTGTTGTGACCCAAATTCAAACTTGCGCCCGCGCTGCTTTGCGTCACGCCATTCACCACCCCAAACGACAAGGCGGTCGGCGTTACCGCCACGCCCGCTTGGCTAGCATCCACCTTAAAGCTGTAGCTACCCGCAGGCAGCGCGCCACCCGTATCATCCAAGCCATTCCATTGCCAGCCTTGCACGCCCGCCGCCGTCGCGCCCAAATCCAGCGTGCGCACGGTTTTGCCTGCTGCGTCTTGAATACTCACCTGCAATTTATCGACTGCCTGCGGCAATTCCACCCCCGCCAAGCCACTGCCATTCGCCAAATCCAAGCTATTGCCCGGAGTCAATACGCCATGACCGATCATCGAAGCCGCTTGCAAAGACTGGCTTGCCGTCATGCTGCTGCTCAAGGCTTGCAAGGTGGAATTCAATTTATCAATGCCACTCACGGTGCTCAGTTGCGCCATTTGCGAGGTGACTTGCGCGTTGTCCATCGGATTCAGCGGATCTTGATTTTTCATCTGCGTGACCAGCAGCTTTAGAAAACGATCTTGCGTGTTCGCCACGCTGTTCGCGCCCGTGCTAGCCGCCGAACTCGAGGTCGCATTCAGCGTATTAAACAAGGTAGAGGGAGTGTTATTACTGGCTGAGCTAATCATGTTGTTTCCTTTCCTTATTGACCGATGGTCAAAGTTTTAAGCAGCAAGGTTTTAGAGGTGTTCATCACATCGACGTTGTTTTGATAGGCACGCGAGGCAGAAATCATATTCACCATCTCGTCCACCACATTGACATTCGGCATCGCCACATAACCGTCTTTATCCGCCATGGGATGTTTAGGGTCGTACACCATTTTCAGCGGCGAGGTGTCCTCCACCACCGCCAACACTTTCACGCCTTGCGCGTCATTCGCACCGACCGGCATGGCACTAAACAGCACTTGTTTGGCGCGATACGGCTTGCCGTCTGCGCCCGTGGTGCTATCCGCATTGGCAAGATTACTGGCGACGGCGTTGAGGCGTTGCGACTGCGCCGTCATGCCCGACCCTGCAACGTTAAAGATATTAAATAGCGACATGATTTACCCCTGTATGGCTTGCATGATTTCTTTGATGTCATCGCTGATGAATTTCACGCTCGCTTCATAGCGCAACGCGTTGTCGGCAAACTGAGCGCGTTCGACATCCATATCCACGGTATTGCCATCAGCACTCGGTTGCAGCGGGCGGCGATACAAAGCAGGCGCACCCAACATCGCCGTGCCTGCAGTGCCTTGCATATGCAAAGTAGTGGTTTGCGCCACGGATAATTTACCGCCTGAGCCCGCCAACGCATTTTTTAAAGCACTGGCGAAATCAATATCGCGCGCCTTGTAATTTGGCGTGTCGGCATTGGCGATATTAGAAGCCAGCAACTCTTGTCGTCCCGCACGCAGCGTTAACGCCGATTGCTGGAAGCGCAAAGCTTCATCTAATTTACTGACCATCTCGCCCTCCCTTCATTACGCAATGACATGTAAACCATACTACGACCGCCCGCGCGCCGCTTATGCCTCGAATAGCGGCAAATTACTGCCTCAATTCCAGCCTCACTGCGCGGGCAACTCGCGGCAAAATAGCCATCATGAAAACGCCGCTACTCATCCTTTGCCTAAGCCTGCTTACCCATCCAGCGTGGGCGGTCAACCAAGACCATCAAGCGGTGCGTGCCAGTGTCGCGAGCTTCGTCGAGGAGCACAGCGGCGCGCAAGCCAAGCTGGTTAATTATCAAGTGGATGAATTAGATAGTCGGTTGGTGTTGCAAGCCTGCGCCACGCTGCAAGCCTTTCTGCCCACGGGCAGCCAACTGGTCGGTCGCACCACCGTCGGCGTGCATTGCACAGCAGGCGCAAGCTGGACGGTATTTTTGCCCGTACAAATCAAAATTAGTCGCGCCTTGTTGCTCAATGCGCGGCAACTCCCCGCTGGTCACACGCTGCAAGCCGAAGATGTCTATGCACAAACCATGGAAGTCACCCACACCAGCGGCATCACCGACCAGAATCTAGTGCTAGGCAAGGTATTGCGTTATGGCATAAGCGCCGGGCAGCTGTTACGCGAAGACATGCTGCGTGCGCCATTTAGCGTGATGCAAGGACAAAGCGTCCAAGTGCTGGTACACAGCGCAAGTTTTAGCATCAGCAGCACAGGCGTGGCACTCAATAACGCCAGCGACGGGCAAGCGGTCAAAGTTAAAAGCGTCAATGGTCGGGTGCTCAGCGGAGTCGCGCGTACCAATGGCATGGTGGAACTGCTGCCTTAAAGCACGCTCATCCGTCGCACGCCCAGAGCGTGAATATAAATTTCATACAATCCGCTAAAGTTTTGTGCGGGATTGCCGATATAGTGTCCAACGTCCCGAATTGCAGGGCATTTTTAGACTGAGAGAACACCATGAAAATCGACAAACCCAGTAAACCGCTCCCCGCCAGTGCTCCTGATTCAGGCGCGCGCGCAGCTAAAAGTCCAGCTAATACAGCGGCTTCAGCGTTACCTGCCAGCAGCACCAATGTCTCGCTAGGCTCAACCGCAGCTCAGTTGAACAGCATGGAAAGCAGCATGGCGAGCACCCCGATTGTCGATGCAAAAAAAGTGGCTGAAATTAAGCTCGCGATTAGCGAAGGACGCTTTCAGGTCAACGCCAACGTCGTCGCCGACAAGCTGCTCGCCTCGGTTCAATCGCTGATTAACCATCAGGCCTAAACACCATGCCGCTCACACTCGCGCCCGCAATCCTTACCGCGCTCACCATTGAACGTGATGCGTTGCGCGTCTTCGTGAGTCTGCTGGAACAAGAACAGCGTGATTTGATTGAAAATGTCACAGATGATTTGCCTGCGCTGGCGGAACAAAAATCGGCTCAGGCAATCAAGTTAACGGGATTGATTAGCACGCGGCAACACTTGCTAGGGCAGCAATTACCCGTGCTGAATGCGCTCACGCTAAACACTTGGCTGAGCAGCCAACAGCCCAGTGCGCAACCGCTCTGGCTAGAGCTGCAAAACTTAGCCCAGCGTGCACAACAGCTCAATCAAAGCAGTGGCGAATTGATACAACTCAAACTCCGCCACAATCAACAAGCCTTACTCGTCCTCAATCAAGCCAGCCGCACCGCAAACTTATACGGCGCAGACGGCCACCCCAGTTTTACCCCACACAGCGGCCGACCTTTAGCCAGCGTTTAATCGCTGCGCCAAAACGCACGCGCCTCAGCGGTCAAAGCTGATTAGCACGCTCAATTCGCTTCTTCAAAAAGGTTGTTTATCACAGGATGTTCGCTTTGCGGCGAAAGGATGGTGATGCTGACACGGCGATTCTGCGCGCGATGTTCGGGGCTGTCATTGGGCATCACCGGATGATTCGATGCCATCCCCACCACAGACAAGCGCAGCGGCGGCACACCTTGCTCGATTAACATGCGCACCACGCTGCTGGCACGCGCCGAAGAAAGCTCCCAATTCGAGGGGAAAATGGCGGTGCTAATCGGCACGTCGTCGGTGTGTCCTTCCACCTCTAAAGGCTGATCTTCTTTACTCAATACCTGCGCCACTTCATGTAGCACCGTCATCGCCGCAGGTTGCAACACCGCATCCCCCGTTTTAAATAAAGTGCTGGCACTAATGTCGATTACCACGCCACGTTTATTTTGATAAACATTGACCAAACCCTGCGCAACCATCGGCGATAACACTTGCGTCAAACCTGTCGCGATGGCTTTCATGCGTTCTTGTAGCTTGCGCTGTTGCTCACCCAGCCGCGCGGTGCGTTTATCCACCAAGGCTTTAAGTAATTGTTCTTGCTGATTGGGAACGATATTGATAGCGGTGGAGGTCGCTTGATTGGTAAACGCGATGCTCAGCGAATCCGTGAAAATTTTGTACTTATTTTCATTGACGGAAGAAATCGAATACATCACCACAAAAAAAGCGAACAACAAAGTGATGAAATCTGCATAGGAAATCAGCCAGCGATCTGGATTGTCATGCTCAATACGTCTTCTGCGGCGTGCCATGTTAAGCGAGATAGCCTTGTAGTTTGAGCTGCACAAAGCGTGGGTTTTCACCTTTCGCAATCGCCATCAAGCCATCCACTATCATCTCGTGCATGTCGGTCTGACGCATGATGATGCCCTTGAGTTTATTGGCGATCGGCAAGAAAAACAGATTGGCGAAAGCCACACCGTAAATGGTTGCCACAAACGCCACCGCAATCCCCGCACCGAGCTTGCTAGGTTCAGCCAAATTTTGCATCACATGCATCAAGCCCAACACCGCGCCGATGATGCCGATGGTCGGCGAATAGCCGCCCGCCGCTTCCCACACCCGCGCCGATTGCCAGCGCAACTGCTCCCAGCTATGAATTTCAACATCCATGACTTCACGAATTTTCTCGGCACTTGCCCCATCCACCAACATCTGCAAACCTTTTTTTAAGAAAGGATCTTCTAGCTCATCGACACGCGCTTCCAACGCCAGCACCCCATCGCGGCGCGCCACTAAACTCCAGTCTGTCAACTCACTCACCAACCATGCGCCTTTGAATTTAGGCGAGATAAACGCCCAACGTCCCATCTGAATCGCAGTGACAAACACCTTAGTGGGGCACTGCACCATCAAGGCACCGACCGTCCCGCCAAACACGATGAGAAACGCCGTGCCTTGGAACAACAGCGTGACACTGCTGCCTTCTAACACCTGTCCCACCATGATGCCCGCGACCGCCAGTAGCAGTCCTAATAGGGTTAACTTGTCCATCAATGCCCTTTCAAAATACTGCGCAAGCGCGCCACGGCTTGGCTATGTAATTGCGAGATGCGCGATTCACTCACGCCCAACACTTCACCGATTTCACGCAAGTTCATGTCTTGCTCATAAATCATGCCCATCACCATCGCTTCACGTTCCGGCAAGTTGCTAATTGCGCGCGCCAACTCCGACTTAAAGCGTTCGTCCTGCAATAAAGCCAGCGGGTCAGCATCATCATCGAAGGTGAATTTATCCAGGAAATCTTGCTCGTCGTCGCTGTGAAAATCTTCGTAGTAAATCAGTTGCGCACCGCGCGCTTCTTGCAACATTTGTTGATATTCCAGCAACGGCACTTGCAACTCTTTGGCAATTTCACTCTCGTTCGGCTGCCGCCCTAAACGTTGTTGCAACTGGCGAATCGCCGTTTCGATACTGCGCATATCGCGGCGCAAACTGCGCGGCAACCAATCTGCCTGACGCAGCTCATCTATCATCGCGCCGCGTATGCGCTGGGTGGCATAGGTTTCAAACTGCGCGCCGTGCAAACTGTCGAAACGACTGGCGGCATCCAACAAACCCATCATGCCCGCTTGAATCATGTCGTCGATTTCCACGCTGTACGGCAACTTAGTCATCAACTGGTGCGCCAGACGTTTGACCAGTGGCGCATGTTCGCGCAAACACTGATTTTTATCTTTTAAGCCGTTCGCGCTGTACATGCTTTAACCCACCATGACCGACAGTTCTGCACCACGCATTTGACGCAACAAACTTTGCACCATAGAAGCAATGCCGCCGCCCATCAGCTCATCCTGCGGCATCGGCAGCACCACTAATTTTTGTGCCAACCCCACATAAGCTTGTGCCGCTGCCGCCTGAGGGAAAGCCTCGACCACCGCCCGTCCTAACTGCGTGGCGCGCGACACTTTGGCATCGTGTGGAATAAAACCTAGGTACGCCAAATGCGCGGCGAGATGACGGCGTGCCACCTTGGCCATATTCTCAAATACGGTGCGCGCTTCGCTTTCATTGGCGACTTTATTGACCACAATTTCAAACTGGAGCTTGGCGTTTTCTAACGCCAAGCGTTTGATGAGGGCATAACTCTCGGTAATGCCACTGGCCGTGCCATCGACCACCACCAGCAATGTCACGCCCGCTGCCAGACTGGACGACATCACCGCTGCGCCGCCTAGCAAAGCGGCATCCACCAACAATACATCCACGCCTTGACTGGCTTCGCGCAACGCCTGCTCCATCGCGTGCTGCTGCGGCACGGGCATATCGCTCAAGGCACGCATGGCGCGCGCGCTTGGCAACACCGCAAACCCCTGCGCCCGCAACACCGCTTGCGGCAAAGTGCATCGCCCTTGCGCGACATCGAATAAATCGTGATGCCCCGCCAACATCAATCTGTCCACCAAATTATTCGGGCCAAAATTTTCATCGAGTACCAGCACATCCTTGCCCGCGCGCGCCAGCGCACTCGCCAAGTTAAGCGTCATGCTGCTGCGCCCCACGCCCGCCTTGCCTGCCACCACGGTAATCAAACGCGTTTGATTACCCACTAATAAACGCCGTAAACCATCGGCTTGATCAAGACCATAGTCGTTATGCATACGCCACCCCCGCCGTGCGTGCAGCGGCTAAACCCGCCAACGGCGCGCCACCTGCCATCAAAATAGGGAACTCGACATCGTTCAAGCTAAACGGGGTCTCACGTTCAACAGGCTTAATAGCGCGATGCAGCAAATAATCTAAATTGATGGGATGCAAATCTTCTGGCACGCGTTGGCCATTCGCCATGTAATGCAGCACCAGCTTATGACGCATCGCTATATCCAACACTGCCCCGAGATTAACCGCCTCATCCAGTTTGGTGGCAATGCAGCCGATGATTTGCTTGCTGTGATACATGCGCGCCACGTCTTCCAAGGTGTCGCCTGAGCTGGTCGAATTAAGCAACAGCAAACGCTTCACATCGGTCGCATCAAACATTTCATTTTGGTTGGCGACGCGCTCATCGCGCTGCCCCATACCCACTGTGTCAATCAACACCAAATGCTTATTGCGTAAGGCGGCCAGCGTCAAACGCAAATCATCGGTGTCTTTCACCGCGTGTACCGTCACACCTAAAATTTTGCCGTAGATTTTGAGTTGTTCATACGCGCCGATACGATAACTATCAGTGGTCAACAGCGCGACCTTGTCCGCGCCATAACGCACCACCGCGCGCGCCGCCAACTTAGCGGTGGTAGTGGTTTTACCCACCCCTGTCGGGCCGATTAGCGCGTACACGCCGCCCTTCACCACAATGTCATCGTCCACGCCCGCAACCCGCAAATTACGTTTCAAAACTTGCTTCACCCAAGCTTCGCATTGCGCTTTACCTGCGGGCATTTTGTCCATCAACTGACGCGCCAACAGCGTACTGAAACCCGCATTGAGCATACGGCGCAACAGGCTGGCGCGTTGCGGATTGCGCTGCTGCGCATCGTTCCACGACATCGCGCTGAGTTGCTGCTGCAACATGCTGTGCATGGATTTAATTTCACCCAAAATGTCTTGATTACCTGCGACCACTTGCGCGGCGGCAGCGACTTGCGCGGTATGCGCCGCAGCGGCAACGGGCTGGCTTTTAGCGGGTACTAAGCGTTCTGCGACAACAGGCTTAGGCGATGCTTGGGGCGTATCAAAACGCTGTGTCATCTGCGCCATATCGCGTTCCGCTAAGGCAACAATTTCAACCCCTTGCTCGACTTTTCGATTCGACAAAATCACGGCGTTATCGCCTAGCTCATTGCGTATCTCGCGTAACGCCTGACGTGCTGTCGGCGCAATAAATTTTCTCATGCTCATGCTCTACCCCCTATCGTAGCGGTGACCCGGATGGTTTTGAAGTCCGGTACTTCATCATGCGAAATCACGCGTAATTGCGGCACGGCACGTTTCAAAAAACGCGCCAATAAATCACGCAACTGCGCGGGGACTAATAACACGGTGGGCAAGCCCATTTGTTCTTGTATCTGGGCGGCGGCACGCGTTTCGCGTAACACCGTATCGGCTAAGCCTGGCTCAATGCCTTCGTGACTGGTTTGCATGGCTTGCATCAAAATATATTCCAACTCTCTATCCATCCCGATAACTTGCAACTCTTGTGCGGCGGGATAGAACTGCTGCACGATGGCCGCACCCAATGCCACGCGCACCAAGCTGGTTAATTGAAACGCGTCTTGTGTGCGCTGCGCGTTCTCCGCCAAGGTTTCCACAATGGTGCGCATATCGCGGATGTGCATTCCTTCATCCAGCAAATTCTGCAACACTTTTTGCACCGTCCCCAACGGCAACGCTTTAGGCACCAGCTCTTCAATCAGCTTAGGTGCAGTTTTGGCAACATGGTCAAGCAACTGTTGCACTTCTTGACGACCTAGCAATTGCGCAGACTGCATATTGATGAGATGGCTCATGTGCGTCGCCACCACCGTGCCAGGATCGACCACGGTGTAACCCATCAATTGCGCCTGATCACTCATCGCACTTTCAATCCACACCGCTGGCAAACCAAAGGCAGGGTCGGTGGTTTGATTCCCCGCTAAAGCACCCGACACACTGCCCGGATTGATCGCCAAAAACAGATTCGGATATGACTCACCCGTGCCGATTTCTACGCCTTTTAAGGTGATGCGATAGGCGTTGGGACGCAGCTCTAAGTTGTCACGGATATGCACGGCGGGCGGCAAAAAGCCAATGTCTTGGGTGAACTTCTTGCGGATACCTTTGATGCGACGCAATAGGTCGCCGTCTTGGGCTTTATCCACCAGCGAAATCAAGCGATAGCCCACTTCTAAGCCCAACACATCGACTTGCGCCACATCTTCCCAACTGGCATCGGGCGACTCACTGATCGCCGGTGCCAACACTTCCGCTTCGGTTTTTTCAGCCACTTTGTCACCTTGCTGCGAGAGGTGATAAGCCAACCAACCCATCGCGCCTGCCAACATCAAAAAGGCGAAATGTGGCATGCCTGGAATCAAGCCCATCATGCCGATGATAGCCGCCGTCAACATGATGATTTGCGGTTGCTTGAACAACTGACTAATCATTTGTTGACCGATATTTTCATCGCTAGAAACGCGACTGACGACAATACCTGCCGCCGTCGAAATCACCAGCGCGGGAATCTGCGCCACCAAACCATCACCGATGGTGAGCAAGGTGTAGTACTGCGCAGCGGTGGCAATATCCAGATTGTGTTGCAACACACCCACAATCAATCCGCCCACCAAATTGATCAGCAAAATGATGATGCCTGCCACCGCATCGCCACGCACAAACTTCGACGCACCATCCATCGCGCCATAAAAATCGGCTTCTTGCGAAACCTCAGCACGACGTTTACGCGCCACGTCTTCGCCGATTAAGCCCGCGTTCAAATCGGCATCAATCGCCATTTGTTTGCCCGGCATCGCATCCAAAGTAAAACGCGCGCCCACCTCGGCGATACGTCCCGCACCTTTAGTAATCACCACAAAATTGATGACCACCAAAATCGCAAATACCACAATCCCGACCGCGTAATTGCCGCCGACCAAAAAGTGACCGAACGATTCGATGACCTTACCCGCTGCGTCAGGGCCGGTATGCCCTTCCAACAACACAATCCGCGTAGAAGCGACATTGAGCGACAAACGCAACAAAGTGGTAATCAGCAAAATAGTGGGGAATGCCGCGAAATCGAGTGCGCGCGTAGTATTCATGCTGACCAACAGCACCATCACCGCGATGGCGATATTGAAAGTGAACAGAATATCCAGCAGGAACGGCGGCAAGGGCAACACCATCATGCCCAAGATCATCACAATCAAAACGGGGCCCGCCAAACTGCGCAGATTACCCGCGCGTTTAATGAAGCCCTGAAGGATGCTTAGATCCATGCGGAGGCTCCTCCGCATCGAACGAGCTGATTGAAATGGTGTGGTGCTGCGTACATAGCCGCCTCTTGAACTTTGCCTGCCATAAAAAATGATGGCTCATAAGCATTATCAACAAGGCAGGCTAAAGCGAAGAGTGAAATAGAGGGGGATTTATACGGCTAATTGGCACGCTACTGCGGGCGTGCAGGCTGATTTTAAGTCTTCAAGTAAAGAAAATGGCATTGCGCCCAGACTCTTTGGCTTGGTACATGGCGGCATCGGCCGACTCTAAAATTCCTTCTGGCTGCGTGTCAGCGTCGATAAACATCGCCACACCGATGCTCGCGGTACAGCGATGTTCAATGTCCACCGTAGGCTGTCCATCACGACTGACAGGCAGCACATAAGGCATAGATAAAGCAGCAAGAATTTTTTCGGCGACCCGTTGCGCGCTCAAGGTGCTGTCGGCTTGGTCAGGGCTTAACTCACTCAACATCACCACAAATTCATCGCCGCCAAAACGCGCCACGGTATCGACTTCACGCACACAGTTGCCCAGCCTAGCGGCGGCTTCAATCAGCAACAAATCGCCCACGCCATGTCCATAAGTGTCATTCAGCGGCTTGAAGTTATCTAAATCCAAAAACATCAACGCGCTATAACAGGCACTGCGCTTACTCGCGGCTAAGGTGCGCACCAGACGATCATGCAACATGCGCCGATTGGGCAGCTTGGTGAGGGTGTCGTAGAACGCCAACTGGCGTATCTGTGCGTCACTTTTTTTGCGCTCGGTAATGTCACGCGTCACCGCCAACACCACGCTGAGCTGTTTTTGCTGCATCGTAACGGCGTGGGTTTCCAACCAACGATGCCCACCTTTTAGACCGCGCACTTCAAATTCCATTTGCACGTTTTCTCCAGCCAAAACACGTTTTAACAAGCGCGCAAACGCCAAGCGATACGGCGGCAAAATAATTTCCTGCCAAGAATGCCCCAACACTTGCGCCAAAGAATTCGCTTCTATCATCGCCAAGCCCGCCGGGTTCATTTCCAGCAAGCGACCTTTCGCGTCGAGTATTTGAATGCACTCAGGCTCATTGGCGATGATGGCGTTCAGATATGCCTCGCTCTCCTGCAACTGCTGTTTTTGCGTCTGCACAATACGATGCTTAGCCTTGAGCTGCCGTATGGTGTAGAGCAAACGCAGCCCCAACAATAAAATCAAGCTGAGCGCGCCCAATGCCAACATCAATAGCCAGAAATAGCGCACCCAAATGTCATGCGGAGTAAAGACAGGCATTGCTTCAAACGGCGGCAAACGTAGCTCTTTGAGCAAATCAATCACGGGACTGTAATCAGCGGGCACGACAAAGCCATGAATACCAATGGCGCGCATCGCCGGGACATTTTCTTCCATGGAAAGAATCGCCGCCACCACTAGCCGCGTGAGCTTTTCATCAATATGCGGCAAGGCGGCGAACGTCCATTCGGGATACAGCCGCGTCGATAATTGCGCAGGATAGTTGGGCAAGTTTTGCGCATTGATGATTTTGATTTTGCGCATATCAAAACGCCCTTCGCGCGCCAAACCTTCCAACACACCCGTACGCACCAAGCCCACTTCGGCACGCCCCTCCAACACCGCTTGCACCACCTTATCGTGTGGCATGTCGGTCGTAATCACGGTGGCATCGCGAGCAAGTGAAATCCCTATCCGACTTAGCTCAAATGCCTGCATTTGATAACCGCCAAAGGATTCCGTGCTAGTCGCTGCGATCTTCTTATGCTTGAGATCCGCCAAGGCATTGATTTGCGCATTATTTGCCAGCGTAAAAATAACGCCGCCAAATGCCGTAGCCGATTCGCCATTTTCATTATTGGCTAAGGTCGCGAGGGGTGCAGACAGGCCAATTTGTTTGGTCAATAGCACATAGTGAGCCGGGTTGGTCAACACAAAATCGACTTGGCGAGTCCGCACAGCAGCCTCTAATGCGGGATAGTTAAATGCCTTAATCACGAAATCACGCTGCGGCATGGCGTGCTTGAGTGCGACCGCCAAGGGTTGCCATTGGCTGAGGGTTTGCCGCTCAGGCCGAAAAGAGAGCACGCCAATTCTGATGGGCTCGGCAGCGTGTGCGGCATCCACCCACAGTGCCGTCAGCAGCACCGCCAGAAGTAGCCAAGTTCGCGATTTATAAACAGTAGTAGGCATTTAGTTCAGCTCCGCATCAAGCGGTAAATAGTCAGAGTCTATCAGTCCATCCAAGGAATCAGGCTGCGCTATTTGCCCAAATTTACTCATGATGTCCGAGAGTT